>DATNIJ010000054.1:0-6737 GCA_035604475.1 Alphaproteobacteria bacterium | reverse complement strand
TCGTGGCGCCCGATGTAGGAGATGGCCAGCTCGCGGAACATGTAGTCGAGGATCGAGGTCGACATCTTGATCGCGTCGTTGCCCTCGACCATGCCCGAGGGCTCGAAGCGCGTGAAGGTGAAGCTCTCGACGAACTCCTCGAGCGGCACGCCGTACTGCAGCCCGATCGAGATCGCGATCGCGAAGTTGTTCATCAGGCTGCGAAAGGCGGAGCCCTCCTTGTGCAGATCGACGAAAATCTCGGCGAGCGAGCCGTCCTCGTACTCGCCCGTGCGCAAGTAGACCTTGTGGCCGCCGACCATGGCCTTCTGGGTGTAGCCCTTGCGCCGCTGGGGCGGGCGGCGGCGATCGGCGCGAAGCTCGATGACGCGCTCGACCACGCGCTCGACGACGCGCTCGGAGAGGATGGTCGCGCGCTGGGCGGCGGGCGCCTCGATGAGCTCGTCGGCCAGATCCCCCTCGTCGAGGAGCTGGCTCGCCAAGGGCTGCGAGAGCTTCGAGCCGTCGCGGTAGAGCGCGTTCGCCTTGAGGCCGAGCTGCCAGGAGAGCAGGTAGGCCGCCTTGCACTCCTCGACCGTGGCGCTGTTCGGCATGTTGATGGTCTTGGAGATCGCCCCCGAGACGAAGGGCTGGGCTGCCGCCATCATGCGGATATGCGCGTCGGCCTTGAGGAAGCGCTTGCCGAGCCGGCCGCAAGGGTTGGCGCAATCGAACACGGGCAGGTGCTCGGGCAAGAGGAGTGGTGCTCCCTCGAGCGTCATCGCGCCGCAGCAGTAGGTGTTGGCGGCCTCGATCTCCTCCTTGGAGAAGCCGAGGCTCGCCAGCATGTCGAGGCCGGGGTCGTCGAGCTCTGCGGCGGAGAGGCCGAGCGTGTCGGTCGAGAAGGCCTGGCCGAGCGTCCATTTGTTGAAGGCGAAGCGGATGTCGAAGGCGCTCGCCAACGCGCGCTCGAGGGCCTCGATCGCCTCTTCCGTGAAACCCTTGCGCGCGAGTGCTTCGTGGTTGACGCCGGGGGCCGACTTGAGGGTGCCGTGGCCGACCGCGTAGCGCACGATGGCCTCGATCTCCGCCTCGCCGTATCCGAGCGTGCGCAGCGCCAAGGGGACGGTGCGGTTGATGATCTTGAAGTAGCCGCCGCCTGCGAGCTTCTTGAATTTGACGAGCGCGAAATCCGGCTCGATGCCCGTGGTGTCGCAGTCCATGACGAGGCCGATCGTGCCCGTGGGCGCGATCACGCTCGCTTGAGCGTTGCGATAGCCGTGCCGCTCGCCTTCGGCGAGTGCTTCGTCCCAGCTCCGCGCCGCCGCGGCGGCAAGGGTGCCGTCCGGGCATTCAGCCGCAACGAGCGGCACCGGCAGGATGGCGAGCCCCTCGTAGCCGTCCTTGAGGCCGTGCGCGGCGCAACCATGGTTGCGCATCACGCGCAACATATGCGCGCGATTCTCGGCGAAGCCCGGGAAGGCGCCGAGCTCGTCTGCCATCTCGGCGGAGGTGCGATAGGCGACCCCCGTCATCAAAGCACTCAAGGCGGCGCACATGGCGCGTCCGGCGTCGCCGTCGTAGGGCAGGCCGAGCGACATCAGAAGCGCGCCCAGGTTGGCATAGCCGAGCCCGAGCGTGCGGAACTCGTAGGAGAGCTCGGCGATGCGTCGGCTCGGGAACTGCGCCATCAGGACCGAGATCTCGAGGCAGACGGTCCACAGCCGCACGGCATGCTCGAAGGCCTCGGTGTCGAAGCTGCCGTTCTCGCGGCGGAAGCTCATGAGGTTGAGCGAGGCGAGGTTGCATGCCGTGTCGTCGAGGAACATGTACTCCGAGCACGGGTTGGAGGCGTTGATGCGCCCGCTCGCGGGGCAGGTGTGCCATTCGTTGATGGTGGTGTCGAACTGCACGCCCGGATCGGCGGACGCCCAGGCGGCATAGGCGATCTCTTCCCATAGTGCTGCAGCCGGCAGCGTCTTCTTGACCTTGCCGTTCGTGCGCAGGACGAGGTTCCAATCGCCGTCCTTGAGCACCGCCTCCAGGAAGGCGTTGGGCACGCGCACCGAATTGTTGGAGTTCTGCCCGGAGACGGTGAGATAGGCCTCCGAGTCCCAATCGGTGTCGTAGGTCCTGAACTCGATCTCCGTGTAGCCCTGCTGGGCGAACTGGATGACGCGCTGAACGTAGTTCTCGGGGATCATCACCTTGCGCGCGGCAAGCACGGCGCGCTTTAGGGCCGGATTCTGCTTGGGGTCGAAGCAGGCATTGCCCTCGCCCTCGCAGTTGTGGCAGGCGCGGATGATCTCGTTCAAGTGCTTGTTGCAGAGCTTGGAGCCGGCGACGAGGGAGGCCACCTTCTGCTCCTCGATCACCTTCCAGTTGATGTATTCCTCGATGTCCGGGTGATCGAGGTCGACGGTCACCATCTTGGCGGCGCGCCGCGTGGTGCCGCCGGACTTGATCGCGCCGGCCGCACGGTCGCCGATCTTGAGGAAGCTCATCATGCCGGAGGAGCGCCCGCCGCCGGAGAGCTTCTCCCCGTCGCCGCGCAACTTCGAGAAATTGGTGCCGGTGCCCGAGCCGTACTTGAAGAGCCGCGCCTCGCGCACCCAGAGGTCCATGATGCCGCCCTCATTCACGAGGTCGTCGCAGACACTCTGGATGAAGCAGGCGTGCGGCTGCGGGTGCTCGTAGGCCGACTCCGAGCGCACCAGCTTGCCGCTCTCGAAGTCGACGTAATAATGGCCCTGCGACGGCCCGTCGATGCCGTAGGCCCAATGGAGGCCGGTGTTGAACCACTGGGGCGAGTTGGGAGCCGCCATTTGCGCCGCGAGCATGTAGCGCATCTCGTCGTGGTAGGCGCTGGCGTCTTCCTCGCTGTCGAAGTAGCCGCCCTTCCAGCCCCAGTAGGTCCAGGTCCCGGCGAGGCGGTCGAACACCTGCCGCGCGTCGCTCTCGCCCGCGAGGCGCTTGTCCTTGGGGAGCGCTTGAAGCGCCTCCTCGTCCGCCATCTTGCGCCAAAGCCAAGACGGGAGCTTGTCCTCCGCGACGGGCTTGAGCCGGGCCGGCACGCCGGCCTTGCGGAAATATTTTTGCGCGAGCACGTCGGCGGCGACCTGGGACCAGGAGGCCGGCACCTCGAAGCTCTCGAGTCGGAACACGAGCGAGCCGTCCGGATTGCGGATCTCGCTGGCGGTCGTGCGGAACGCGATGCGCTCGTAAGGCGACTTGCCTCGCTCAGTGAACAAGCGCTTGATCCGCATGACGCCGTCTCCCCCTCTGTTCGCGGTCCCTGAGCCCTTGAGCCGCCGAGTCGCCACCCCACCGAGCTCGAAAACACCCCTGGGCCCGGCCTGGCCGCCCTACAACTCGTTGCGGTTTTGTGTCAACCCACTCACAAGATATTGACCAAAACAAATCCCGAGCGCAAGTACAAATTTTGCGCCGGCGGGCGATTTTGAAGATTTCGTTGCAGGTAGGATAGATGCTCTGGGCTAGATTATTATAATTATAGCTCCACAGCGAATTGCCTTACTTTAGGCAATCCCCAATGGCCAAGAATAAGAAGCCTCAATATTTGCTTTTTTTGCCTTTGGTAGACCTCTTCCTTGCCGGATGACGGGCTCTCGAAGCAGGGTGCGCAGAATAGCACCCGTCGGAAGGCCAGTCAACATCTAGGGGTAAGGCCGGAGAGATCTTACAGGATATGGGGTTGGCCGCGCCTCCGGGCGGCGCTTGCCGCCGATGGACGAGGAGAGTCGCGGCGCCCGGCCTCGTGCCGGCTTTCAAGAATCCGAGCGCCACCCCCACCCCACCCTCCCCCTTCGAGGGGGAGGGGGAAGTTTTTGATGGCGCTCGCACTTCCCCTCCCCCCTTGAGGGGGAGAGTAGGGTGGGGGGTGTGTTAGGTATCCATGACCCCGAGCACTTGCTGCCCTCACGGCTCGGCCACCGGCACGGCTGCCGGCCGGCCGCGGCCCGTGAGAAAGATCGCGATCAAGACGAGGGCGGCCCCGGCAAGCTGGAGCGGCGAGAGGCTCTCGCCCACGAGGAGGAGGGCCAAGGCGATGGTGAGGAGGGGCTCGAGATTCATGATCGCGGCCGCCAGCGTGGCGCCGGCCCGCCCGATCGCCGCGATGAGCGCGAGCTGGGCGAGGGCAAAGGTGATGATGGCGCCGCCGAAGGCGAGCCAGCCGCCCTCGCCCTTGGGCCAGCTGGCCGGGCCGCCTGCTATGAGTGCCACGAGAAAGAGTGCCGCGGCCGTCGCCATGAGATAGAGATTGACAGCACCTGGGTCCGCCCCGCGCAACAGCCTGCTGCTCCCCGTGACGAAGAGCGACATGGTACCGGCGGCGAGGAAGGCGAGTGCGATCCCGCGCCAATCGGGGAGTGCGGTGGCATCGATGCCGAGGGCCAGCGCCACGCCGACGAAGGCGAGCAAGAGTGCCGCCAAGCGCGCGGGGCCGAGCGGCTCGCGCTCGCTCACGCGCGCGATGAGACCGACGAGGATCGGGTAGCTGTAGAGCAGCAGCACGGCAATGCTCACGGGGATGAATTGAATGGCCCCCATATAGCCGAAGGAGCAGAGGAAAAAGAGGACGCCGAGGACAACGGCGCCCAGGCGTTGGCGGCGAGTGAGCGGGATGCGCGCGCGCCTCAACCCGAGGAAAAGCAGCAGCACCAGCACGGTCAAGCCGAAGCGCACTGCATTCAACGTCGGCGCATCCGCCCCGCTCAAGAATGCAAGGCGCGCGAAGTTCGTGTTGAAGCCGAAGAGGCTCGCACTGGCGATCGCGTAGCCGATGCCGCGCGCGCGCTCTGAGGGCGAGCGCAAGCGGGCGGAGGAGGGGGCGGCGGCACGGCGCATGGTCGCGGAAGGGCTCAGCTGCGCGCTCGGAGGGGAAGGTTGACGATGAGGTTCTGCGGCTTGAGACGGAGCACGCGCTCGGCACTCATGGCAAGCCCCAGATAGACGGGGCGCCCGGCGAGCTCGCGCCGCATCGCGCGGCCGTCCGCGAACTCGAGACGGAAGAGTGCTAGGAGCCGCTCGAGCGCTGCGGGCTCGACCTCGCCGCCGCGATAGAGCTCGTTGAGGATGGCACTCGAGTCCGCATCGAGCCCGGTATGCCACGCCCAGCGCTCGTCGGCGACGCGTGCCGTGGGCTGGATCGAGACGACCACGCCCAAGAGATGGCGCACCCAGGCCTCGAGCACGCGGGCGAGCGCGTCGAGTCCGGGCGAGGCGAAGCTCAGGTCGAGCACCGTGTCGTAACGCTCGTCGCGGCCGAAGTAGCGCCCGGCCGTGCGCTCGTCGAGCACGTCGAGCTCGACGACGGCCTGAGCCGCGTCGGCCGCGCGTGCCAAGCGGACGAGGCCGCCGGGGCTCGCGGAACTGGCATGGAAATCGACGGTCTCGGCGTCCGCCGCCATGATCCGCCCGCCCTCGAGGCTGATCCTCTGGGCGCGAAAGAAGAGCTCGGCCGCGCGCGCGCTCAGCCCGTCCGGGCTCTCGCCGAGAATGTTGCGCAGGATGACGTGGGCCAATTGGTCGAGGAAAAGCGGGGGCAGCGTCACGGGAGTGCCCGCGAAGAGTGCCACATAGCAGGCCTCGACCGTACCCGCGGCGATGAGCCGCGCGCGCAGATCGAGGAAGAGGCGGTAGTTCTCCCGCGCGTCGGGATCGGCAAGGGCCAGGACGCGCTCGGCGCTCAGCGCTCGGCGCGGCTCCTCGATGAGCTCGTTGTGGAGCGCCTGCTCCGCCTCGCCCGAGTCCTCCACGGGGCGCATCTCGGGGCGAAGCACATAGGCGCGCAGAAAATCATCCGTGACGCGGAGATGCCCCGCCGCGTCGCGCGCGAGAAGATGGAAGCCGGAGGAGCGCCAGTAATCGGCCATGATGCTTCTTTAGGCGCTCGCGCGTGGGCCTGTCCAGCGCGGCCGGAACCGGCGGGGCTGCGTTGCGAGGGCGCTGCCGTGCGGTCGCCGGCAAGCCAGGCGAGGCTCGTCTTGGGTGCTGACCTAATTCGGCCACTCGCGCGTTCAAAGTGGGTCACGTTTGGGGGAGGAGGCCGCCAACTGAGGTGGCCTCGCAAGCCGGGGTGATGTTTCCGGCTGTCGGCTAGTTCGACACGCCCTCAACGGCGAACGTGCGGAATTTTGCGTACTTCTCGCCGACCTTCCGAGCTGCGACATATTCCGGCGAGTTGCGCCAAGCTAGGAGCTGTTCCATGCTGTCCCACGCGAGCACAACAACGCGCCCCTTCGGCGGCTCTCCGTCGATCGCAGTTCCCTTTCCTGCTGCAATGTAGCGACCGCCGTGTGCTTTGATGGTGGGCTGAGCGAGCGGAAGGTATTCCTTCGCGTAACCCTCCGGATTAGTCACGTCATTATCTGCGATCATATAGATGGGCGGCTTGGCTTGAGCGTGCAGACTTTGGACTGCGATAGCGCCAAGTCCGAAGCCCGCGAGCATTGCCAACGCTACTGTGTAATGCGTTTTCATAGCTTTCCTCCCAATGCTTTGCCGATGTTCGGTAAGCGGTAGGATTGTAATTTAGGCCACTGCGCAGAGCAACTTCGGCCACTGAGCCTCAAAACCCGCCAGTACCTCGGCTTGGTAACGTCAATTGTTGTGTGTCAGGAGGAAAGGGGTAGCTGAGCCCTGGGACTTGTTTTCATGGTTGAAGACGGCGAAGAGGATTCGGTCCATGGAGGTTCTGTCCTGGAAGGTTCCCATCGGCCGGGTCCGGCGGCGGA
>DATNIJ010000053.1:0-8656 GCA_035604475.1 Alphaproteobacteria bacterium | reverse complement strand
TGCACCTTGTGCACGAAGAGCTCGAAGCGCCGGCGCCGCTCGGCGGGCGGAAGCTCCAGGCCGCGATGGAAGAACTTGAGGTCGCCGCCGGCCATGAAATGCTCGGCAGCGCCTCGCACGACGACGGCGCGCACCGAGGCGTCGGCCTCGAGCGTCGTGAAGGCCTCCTCGAGCTCGCGCGTCATCGCTTCATCGAGCGCGTTGAGGGCCGCGGGGCGGTTGAGGATGACGGTCGCGATCGCACCCTTGCGCGTCGTCAGCACGGTATCTGGCATCGCACTCTCCTTGCTCAGGCCCCTTGGCCCAGCCTGCGTACGAAAGCGGCGATCGCGGCGCCGATCTCGTGCGGCGAATCTTCCTGGATGAAGTGGTTGCCGCTCACCGCAACCTCCTCCTGGTTGGGCCAGCGCCGGCAATAGTCGCGCTGGGCGCCCACCAGGATCGAGCCGGGCTCGGCATTGATGAAGAGCTTGGGAACCTCGCTCTCCTCGAGCCATCTACCGTAGGCACGGACGATATTCACCATGTCCTTGGGCTTGCCCTCGATCGGGATCTCGCGCGGCCAGGTGAGCGTCGGACGGCGGCTCTCGCCCGGCTCGAGATAGGGCGCGCGGTAAGCTTCCATCTCGGCCTCGCCGAGCTTGCGCAGCACGCTTGCCGGCAGGATGCGCTCCACGAAGACGTTCTTCTGCAGCACCAGGTCCTCGCCGGCGGGCGAGCGCATGGCTTGGAAAATGGCGCGCGCCTTCTCGGGCCATTCGGGCCAGGATAACGGCCGGACGAGGGTCTCCATGTAGACGATCCCGCGCACGCGCCCCGCGTGGCGGCGCGCCCAATGGAAACCAAGCGCACCGCCCCAGTCATGGCCGACGATGACGACACGCTCGCCGGCCTTCACCATCTCGAACCAGGCATCGAGATAGCGCGCATGATCGAGGAAGCGGTAGGAACCGTTGGGGGCGCGGCTCGAGCGGCCCATGCCGACGAGGTCGGGGGCAAGCGCCCGTCCCAGCCCGGAGAGGTGCGGGATGACGTTGCGCCAGAGATAGGAGGAGGTCGGATTGCCGTGGAGGAAGACGACGGTATCGCCCTTGCCTTCGTCGACGAACTCCATCTGGGTGTCCAGCACGTCGACGCGGCTGCGCACGAAGGGATCCATGGCCGAGATCGCGGGCTTCGACATGCAGCTGTTCCTAGTCGGCGATCTTGACGAGCGCCTTGCCGAAATTCTCGCCCTTGAGCAGCCCGATCAGCTTGCGCGGCGCCTGCTCGAGGCCGGGTGTCACGTCCTCCTTGTACTTGATCCTGCCGTCCTTGATCCATGCCGCGAGCTGCGCGAGGGCCTCGCCGTAGCGCTCGGCATAGTCCCAGACGAGGAAGCCTTCGACGCGCGCGCGCGTGCGGATCAGGTGCCACAGGAGCCGCGGTCCGAGCTCCGGCCTGTCGAGATTGTATTGCGAGATCTGGCCGCAGACCACGACGCGGGCGCGCAGGTTGAGGAGGGGAAAGACGGCGTCGCTGACGGCACCCCCCACATTGTCGAAAAAGACGTCGATGCCGTCGGGTGCCGCGCGCTTGAGATCGGCGGCGATGTCCGTGCTCGCGCGATAGTCGACGCAGGCGTCATAGCCGAGCTCCTCGAGGCAATAGCGGCACTTGGCGCCCGAGCCGGCCGTGCCGACGGCCCTAGAGCCCATGATCTTGGCGATCTGGCCGACGATGCCGCCGACCGCACCCGAGGCGGCGGAGACCACCACCGTCTCGCCGCGCTTGGGCTTGCCGAGCTCGAGGAGGGCGAAATAGGCGGTAAGCCCAGGCATGCCGAGGACGCCAAGTGCGGTCGAGATGGGGGCAAGCCGCGGGTCGATCTTGCGCAGGCCCTTGCCGTTCGAGAGGGCATAGTCCTGCCAGCCGAGGATGCCCTCGACGATGTCGCCTTCGCGGAACGCGGCGTTGCGCGAGGCGGCCACGCGCCCGACCACGCCACCCGTCATGACCTCGCCGAGGGCCACCGGCCGCGCGTAGGAGGCGCGCTCGCTCATGCGCCCGCGCATATAGGGGTCGAGGGAAAGATAGAGTGCCTGCACCAGCACCTCGCCCTCCTTGGGCACGGGAGCCGGCGTTTCCACCATCCTGAAGTCGCTCTCCGCGGGCGCGCCCGTGGGGCGGTTGAGCAAGAGAATCTGGCGGTTCACGAGCGGCGGGCTGATTGGGGGCATGGTGCGCCTCTTCTTCTTACCTGTCGGGAAAGCGAGCTTAGCGCCTTCGCGTGACGGAGGGTAGCTCAGCTGCTTGGCCCGAGCGCCTTGAGGGCGGCGCGGCGGCAGGCCAAGAGCACGGCATCCGACAGCTCGGTACTCTCGACCATGCGGGCGAGGAGGAGCCCGCCGAGCACCAGCGCGATCGTCGCGAGCGCACGTTCCCGGCGGGGGACGCTGGCCACCGCGGGCATATGGGGCTCGAGAGCTTGAACGGTCTCGATGAAGCCCGCCTCGAAGGTGCTCCGGGTGGCCGCGTCCTGGCGCGCCAGCTCGCTGGCGAGTGCCGCCATGACGCAGCCCCCGGCCGGGGAGTCGCGATGGGCGCGGCAAAGGTAGCGTCCGAGAATGAGGCGATAGGCGTCCTCGGCCGCGAGTCCCTCCAGCTCGGCGAACCACAAGGCGCGGCCCTCGGCCAATGCCGCCGCCAACGCTGCCGAGGCGAGCTCGGCCTTGTTGGCGAAATGGGCGTAGAAGCCGCCGTGGGTGAGTCCGGCGGCGGCCATGATCTCGGCGACCCCGGCACCCTCGAGGCCGGCGGCCCGGAAGCGGCGGCCAGCCGCCGCAACGATCCGCTGCCGCGTCTCCGCCTTGCGCTGGGGGCTTTTGGGCATGGCCGCCTTTTAATGATATGATAGATATCATACAATATGCGATGATATATGACAATCATCATATTAATGCCGATTGCCGCGGCTTTCGGCGTGTTTCGCGGGCCGCGCCAGGGCCAAAACCGGAGCCCCGCCTAATCTTGGATAAAAAGAAGGCGGGACATCGCTTGCGCGAGCCCCGCCCGAGTCATCACAGAATGGGCGCCTCTGTGCCCGGCGATCATGCGCGTGGGGGGTGGGGGCGGCTATGATCGCCGTCACAGGTGCGGCGGGAAATTTCGTGCGGGCCGATCCGGGCGGCTGGGTCTCACAGCGTCTCGACGTTGCCGCAGACGCTTAGGGCCTGGCCCGAGATGTTGCGGCCCGCCGGAGAGGCGAGGAAAAGCGCCATGTTGGCGACATCCTCAGGCGAGACCATGCGGCGGAGCGAGACCTTGGCTAGGCTCGCCTCGCGCTCGGCCTCGATGCTGATGCCGGCCAGTTCGGCCCGGGCGGCGAAGACGCGCTCGATGCGCGGCCCCGCGACGATACCGGGGAGGATGGCGTTGACGCGGATGCCGTAAGGCCCGAGCTCCTTGGCGAGGGACTGCGTCATGCCCACGATCGCCCACTTCGTCGCGGCATAGGGCAGGCGATGGGCGAAGCCGAGCCGGCCGGCGACCGAGGAGATGTTGATGATGGCGCCGTCCGTGGTTTGCTTGAGCATGGGGACGGCGCGTCGCGTGCAATAGAAGTGGCTGCTCAGATTGACGTCGAGCGTGCGGCGCCACTCCGCGGGCGCGATCTTCTCGACCTCAGTCGTCGGCCCCGCGATGCCGGCATTGTTGACGAGCACGTCGAGGCCGCCGAGCTTGGCCGCCAGATCGTCGAACATGCGGTCGACCGCGGCCTCGTCGGCCACGTCGGCGTGCATGCCGAGTGCCTCCGGCTGGCGCGCCAGGTAGCGGAGAAGGGTCTCGCCCGCGATGTCGCAGACATAGACCCGGGCGCCATGGTCGATGAAGCGGTCCGCGATGACCCGGCCGATACCGTCCGCCGCCGCCGTCACGAGGACGCGCAGCCCCGGCTTCACTCCATTGATGATCGTCTCGCTCATGCGCTTCCCGTCCTGTCGATATCTTTGTTTCAGGCGCTTCCGCCTAGAACTGCTCCTCGGCGAGCGCCAGCACGCTTTCGCCCGCGCGCGTAATCGGACTCAAGAAGGCGGGAGCGCGCGCGAGCACGCTCGCCGCATAGAAGCGCGCCGACACGAGCTTGGCTTCGAGGAAGGCCGCATCGCCCTCCCCACTCGCGAGCCGGGCTGCCGCCTCGAGCGCTCCCCGCGCCATCAGCCATCCACCCGTGACCGTGCCGAAGAGGCGCAAATATTCGACGGCTCCCGCGGCGGCATGGCGTACGTCCCGCGTGATCGCCTCAACCATCCAGTCGGTCGCACCGGCAAGCGCGTCGAGCCCTTGACGCAAGGGCAGGCGTAGGCTCAGGAACGTCTCGCCCTTGGCCGCGGCAAGCGCGCCGTCGAGCTCGCGCATCGTGGCGATGAAGCGGCGCGCGGTCTCGCCGCGGTCGCGGCCGAGCTTGCGGCCCATGAGGTCGTTCGCCTGGATGCCGTTGGTCCCCTCATAGATGGGCGTTATGCGCGCATCGCGGTAATGCTGTGCCGCACCGGTCTCCTCGATATAGCCCATCCCCCCGTGCACCTGGATGCCGACCGAGGCGATCTCGACGCCGATATCCGTCGACCAAGCCTTGCACACGGGAATGAGAAGATCGACGAGGCGCTCATGGGCCTGGCGCGCGGCCGCATCCGGGTGCCGCTTGGCGAGATCGAGGAGGGCGGCCGCATAATAGACGAGCGCGCGCATGGCCTCGCCCTGCGCGCGCATCGAAAGCAGCATGCGGCGGACATCGGGGTGATGGATGATGGTGACGGGCTTCTCGTCGCTGCTCGCGATATCGCGGCTCTGCACGCGGCTCTTGGCATAGTCGCGCGCTTGCTGATAGGCCCGCTCGGCGATCGCGACCCCCTCGAGGCCGACGCCGAGCCTCGCGTTGTTCATCATGGTGAACATGTAGGCGAGGCCGCGGTTCTCCTCGCCGACGAGGTAGCCGACGGCACCGCGCTCGTCGCCGAAGGCCATCACCGCGGTCGGACTCGCCTTGATGCCGAGCTTGTGCTCGAGCGAGACGCAGCGCAGATCATTGCGCTCGCCGAGCGACCCGTCCGGCTTGACCAGCATCTTGGGCACGACGAAGAGGGAGATGCCGCGCGTGCCGGCGGGTGCCTCGGGTATGCGCGCCAGCACGAGGTGGATGATGTTGTCGGTGAAATCGTGATCGCCGTAGGTGATGAAGATTTTCTGCCCGGTGATGCGATAATGCTGCCCGTCGCGCACCGCACGCGTCTTGATCAGGCTCAAATCCGAGCCCGCCTGCGGCTCGGTCAGGTTCATCGTTCCGCACCACTCGCCCGAGATCATTTTCGGCAGAAAAGTCGCCTTCTGCTCCGGCGAGCCATGGGCGTTGATCGCTTCGACCGCGCCGAAGTTGAGGAGCGGGCAAAGGGCGAAGGACATGTTCGCGGCGTTCCACATCTCGCTGAGTGCCACATGGATAAGCGTCGGCAGGCCTTGGCCACCGTGCTCGGGCGCGAAGGGGACGCTGTTCCAGCCGCCCTCCACGAAGCGGCGATAGGCCTCCTTAAAGCCCTTCGGCGTATAGACGATGCCGTTCTCGAGGCGCGAGCCCTCCTTGTCGCCCGGCTGGTTGAGCGGGGCCAGCACTTCGGCGGCAAGCTTGCCGGCCTCCTCCAAGACCGCATCGACGAGGTCGGGCGTCAGCTCCCCCGTGCCGGGCAGGCCGGCGACGTCCGCGAGCCCCGCGAGATCGAGCGCGAAGCGCATCTCCTTGAGCGGCGGGCTGTACATGTTTCCTCCGGAAACCGGATGACGGACGGGTCAGATCATCTTCCCCGGGTTCATGATGCCGCGGGGATCGAGGACGCTCTTGAGCTTGCGCATGAGCTCGAGCTCGAGTGCGGGCGCGTAGCGCTCGAGCTCTTGGTACTTGAGCCGGCCGATGCCGTGCTCGGCGCTGATGCTGCCACCCATGCGCGCCACGATGTCGTGGACGATGCGGTTGAACTCCTCGGAGCGCGCCTCGAATGCCTTGGCGTCCGCACCCGCCGGCCGGCACAAATTGAAGTGCACGTTGCCGTCGCCCACGTGGCCGAAGGCGAGCACGCGGATCCCGGGCTCATGGGCCTCGCAGGCGGCACTCGCCTCGGCGATGAAGTCGGCGACCCGCGAAACCGGTACCGCGACGTCGTGTTTGATCCCGCCGCCGTCCGCTTTCTGCGCCTCGGAAATGTCCTCGCGGAGGCGCCAGAGCGCCTGCGCCTGTGCCGAGTTGGCGGCGATGGCGGCATCGAGGACGAGACCTTTCTCGAGCGCTTCCGCGAGCAAGGACTCGATGCGCGGGCTGAGGCTCGCCTTCGCGTCGCTCGAGCTGAACTCGAGGAGAACGTAATGCGCATAGGGCCTTTCGAGCGGATCGACGACCCGCGCGAGATGCGCCAGCTCGAGCTCTATCGCGAGGCGCGGCATCAGCTCGAAGGCGGAAAGCTGATCGCCCGAGCTCTCGCGCGCGTGCGCGAGAAGCCCGATCGCCGCCTGCGGAGAGGGTACCGAGACGAACGCGGTCACCGCCTCGCGCGGGCGCGGGAAGAGCTTGAGCACCGCCGCGGTGATGATGCCGAGCGTGCCCTCGGCGCCGATGAAGAGCTGCTTCAGGTCGTAGCCCGTGTTGTCCTTGCGCAGCGCCGTCAGGCCGTCCCACAAGCGCCCGTCGGGGAGCACCACCTCGAGCCCGAGTGCGAGCTCGCGCGCGTTGCCATAACGCAGGACCGCGACCCCTCCCGCATTGGTCGAGAGATTGCCGCCGATCGTGCAGCTGCCCTCGGCGGCGAGGCTCAAGGGGAAGAGGCGGTCGACCGCTTTCGCCGCCTTCTGGAGATCGGCAAGGATGCAGCCCGCCTCGGCCGTCATGGTGTAGTCGAGCGGGTCGATGTCGCGGATGCGGTTCAGGCGGGCGAGCGAGAGGAGGAGCTCGCCGCCGTGCTCGTGCGGTACGGCACCGCCGACCATGCCCGTGTTGCCGCCCTGGGGTACGAGGGGGATGCGCTGGCGATGGCAGATACGCACCACACCCGCCACCTCCTCGCTCGAGGCCGGGCGAAGCACGAGGGGCGAGCGGCCGCGGTAAAGCCGCCGCTCGT
The DNA here is from genome assembly GCA_035604475.1 of Alphaproteobacteria bacterium. Lineage (GTDB taxonomy): Bacteria > Pseudomonadota > Alphaproteobacteria > JACZXZ01 > JACZXZ01 > DASPPM01. The sequence goes on along the minus strand of DATNIJ010000053.1, from coordinate 1,514 downwards.
CGACGAGGTAGCGCTCCATCTCGCGCGCGTCGTCGGTCCAGCCCTTGGGGCCGAGGACGGCCTTGATCTCGGCAAGAGCATCGGGCGGAACGAGCTTGGCAACCGCGGTCAAGACGGCACTCCCACGCCTTGTCGGAATGGGCTTAGCCTAGCGCTCTCGCTGCCGCAAGGGAACGGCGCTCGGGTAGTGAATGAGTTTGAATTTCCGCAAGCCGAGGTGAGGCTCGCTTGTCCTCTCCTCCTTCAGGATGAAGGGGGAGAGGGGGGCGACTGCAATCCTTCCCTTGCCCGCTTGCGGGGTCGAGCCGCAAGGCGGATCGACGAAGGGACCCATCCCGAAGGGATGGGAAGGGTGAGGGATCCCGCCCAAACCGGCTGCCTGCCACCTGCCGGTTTCCTCCGCTCGCTCATCAAGGCCGAGCAGGAGAGTGGCCCCGATTTCCTCCGCCTCGCCAACGCCCTTTGCGCCCTGTATCCTATGGGTTGCGAGGAGACGCGGCTCCTCTAAGCCATGTTGCTGGTAGTGCCCCACTAGCTGTCGGCCGAAAAACGGCTGGAGGTTGCCGTGTTCGATCGCATCACCTTCGACCCCGAAATGATGGGCGGTCGCGCCTGCATCCGCGGAATGCGTATCCCGGTCAGTGTGATCGTGGCCCAGGTTGCCCACGGGGTGACTGTCGAGGCGATTCTCGACGATTACCCGGAGCTGGAGAGAGAGGACGTTCAACAGGCGCTCGCTTACGCTGCCTGGCTCGCGCGCGAGCAGGTGGTCCCGACCTAGGCGCTCGTGCGGTTCCTCGTCGACATGGGGTTGTCCGCCGCCGTTGCCCGGTGGCTTCGCGAGCAAGGGTATGACGCCGTGCATTTGAGCGAAGAGGGGCTCGTCAAGATGCCCGACCGGGAGGTGTTCGCGAAGGCGGAGCGGGAAGGCCGGGTGCTCGTCACCTGCGATCTGGACTTCGGGGAAATCCTTGCCGCCTCGGGAGCGCATACCGTGAGCGTATCGTCGTCCGCCTTGTCAATCCCCAAGCGGAGCGCGTGATCGAGCGGCTGCGCACCGTCTTGCGGGCCCTCGCCCACGAGCTGGAGCGCGGCGCTGTGGTCACGATCGAGGAAGCTAGGCTGCGGGTGCGTGCGCTCCCGATCGGATCCTGAAAGAGCAGGCCATGGACCCCCGGTATGCTTCGCGTCGCAGGAACCATTGCGTCCGACCAATGGAACCGGCTTGGTACGCGCCTCGTGCCTAAGCTTCGGACCAACGCCGGTGACGGCACCCTCAAGCTTGAAATAGATTTCTCAGTGACACTCAGCCACGAGGTCGGCACGGCCACCAAGAATGAAATAGCCCAGATGCTCGCCGATCTTGGACTCGATAAGGCCTTGCGCATCGATCTCGAAGAGACGTGATCTAAAGCATGTTCCGATGTCGCGGAATCGCCCCCTCACCCAGCTCCGGCTAAGCTCGACTTCGTCTCGCTAAGCCTACGCAACCCTCTCCCCCTCCAAGGGGGAGA
>DATNIJ010000052.1:0-53748 GCA_035604475.1 Alphaproteobacteria bacterium | reverse complement strand
GATCGAAGCGGTCGCCGCCGGCAAATTCCACATCTACGCGGTGGAGAGGATCGACCAGGGTATCGAGATCCTGACGGGAATTGCCGCCGGCGCGCCGGATGCCAAGGGCAGCTATCCGCCCGACAGCATCAACGGGCGGGTAGAGGCGCGTCTCGCCGGCTTCGCGGAGGCGGCGCGCCGCTTCGCGCAGCAGGGCCGCGACCGGGGGGACGAGGGCCCGGCCGCACACTAGCTTGCCTCGCAAGGAACGGCGATGAACGGCAAGAAGCGTACTCAAGACAGCGCTGGCGAGCCGGAGCGCCGCACGGGCGCCGGAGGCGTCCCGCGGCGCGTCCTCGTGGCGCTCGACGCGGCAACGCTCTGTGCCGGCGCCTTCGACCTCGCGGCCGAGTTCGCCCGCCTCTTCGATGCGGATCTGAGCGGTCTCTTCATCGAGGACATGGATCTGCTCCACTCGGCGGCATTGCCGTTCGTTCGGCAGTTCGGCTTTGGCGGCGCGTCTGGCAGCAGCTTCGACCTGAAGACGATCGAGCGCGAATTGGACCTCTTGGCGACCAAGGCCCGCAATACGCTCGTCACTGCCGCCGAGCGCCGCAAACTGCGCCACTCGTTCCGCGTCGTGCGCGGTCAGCTTGCGAGCCAGCTGGCCGAGAGCTCCACGGAGGCCGATCTCGTGGTGCTGCAGGCGAGCAGCCGGCCGCTCGGCCGCCATCTTCGCCTCGAGGCGCCGGGGCTTGCCGCTGCGACTGCACTCGGCTGCGCCGTGCTCCTGCTCGAGCCCGGCATGGGGTTGCCGAGCTCGGTCCTCGTGGCCCTAGAGGACGGCGAGGTCGACGAGCGCGCGCTTGCCTTTGCCGCGGAGATCGCGCGCCTAGCCGGCCTAGAACTTCGGGTGCTGGCCCCGCCGCTCGAGCCTCGAGAGGCCGCCAAGCGCGAGGCGTTCCTGCGCAAGAGGCTCGCAGAGGCGCATGTCGCCTGGCGGCTCGAAGTGCTGCCGGCCTTCGCCGCTCGCGCCGTGGCGGTCTATACGCGGCAACATGGCCAAAACCTTCTCGTGCTCTCAGCTAAGTCGCCGCTCCTTGCCGAGGTGGGGCGCGACCGGCTGATCGCGACCTTCGGCTGCCCGCTGCTCCTGATCCGCTAGCTTTTCGAGCAAGCTGGCCGCGCCGGCGTATCGCGTATGCCGGCAGCCGTCAGACCTGGCGCGGCACCGTCGCGTCGCGGGCGGTCTCGCGCGCCTTGGGATGAGTCGCCACGAAGTGCTGGAGCGTGCGCAGCAGCGCCAGCACGTGCCGGACATCGCCCCTCTGCCGCGCCGCGGAGAGGTCGTCGAGAATGATGCGCCGGATTGCGCGTTCGCCCGTCGAGGTGTGACAGAGGTAGTCGCCAAGCAGGAGTGCGGGGACCTCGGGAATGTGCTCGTGCTCGGCGATCGCCTCGATCTCCGCCTCGTTGAGTGCGCAAAGCGCCACGCAATCTTCCCAGGTCAGCATCGTCGACTCTCCTCGTGCCGGCGCTTCAGGCGTCAATGGGCGAACAGGACCGGCAGGCTCGATTCGTTGAGTACGCTCCGGGTAGCCCCACCGAAGATGGTCTCGCGCATGCGGGTATGGCCATAAGCGCCCATCACGAGAAGCTCGGCCCCCGCACCCGCCGCCTCGCTGACGAGCTGCTCGCCGACCGGCCAGCCCTCGAGCGCCACGCTTCTGCGTTTGGCCGCGATGCCGTGGCGCGCAAGCCATTCGCCGACCCGGCTAGGCGAGGGCTCGACGGGCGCATCCTTGGCGCCGCTGAGGATGAGGATGTGCTTTGCCAAGTGAAGGATGGGAAGTGCCGCACTCGTCGCGCGCGCCGCCTCCATGCTGCCGTTCCAGGCAATCGCTACGGTGACGCCCGCGAGCTCGCGCGTCGCGGCCGGCATGAGAAGCACAGGCCGGCCGCTTTCGATGAGTGCTGCCTCGACCATGAGGCGCCACTCGACCTCCCGATCGTCGGGCACGCGGCCGACAAGGATCAAATCGGCAACCCGTCCGCGCGTGGACACCTCTTGGGCAGCGCTCCCGAGGATCGAATCGAAGCGCAGGACGGCCCCAGGACCTGTCGCCGGCACGCCAGCTGCTCGAGCGGCTTCCTCGCAAATCCGCTCAGCCGCGCCGCGCCGCGCCTCGGCCTCGCTCTCGGCCTGGGCGATATACTGGTCGATGACCGAGGTGAGCGCGCCCTCGGCAATGAATGGAACGCTCTCTCGCGGATCCTGCTGCGCGTGCAGCACCTCGACGAAGGCCCCGAGCCGCTTTGCCAGGCGCATGCCGCTCGCCAGCGCGGCACTCGTGGCCTCGTGGCCCGTGATCGGCGCCAGGATGGTCTTGATCGACATGAGAGGCCTCCGTGATTGATCGCGAGGGCACTTATGCAGGCAAGGAGGGGGCCCGACCGTGATCTATGTCAAATCTCGGGCCGGCGGCGCGCCGAGGTTTACGGCGACGCATGGCTCCTCTTCGGCCGCCGCCGCCTCGCGGGAACGCAGCGTCGCTCAGCGTACTTGGGCGCTATGTTTCCAGCACGTAGCGACCGGGTGCTGGACCCAGCGGCGGATAGTCCTTGTCGGCGGCGCCGAGATTGGGCGGCGGCGACTTGCCGCTGTCATGGGCTTCGAGCCACTCCGCCCAAACCGGCCACCACGAGCCCTCCGTCGCCGAGACCGCGGCGTACCAGGTCTCCGGATCGAGGTATCTATCGCCGGCCTTGCGCTGCAAGAGGCGATAGGAGCGCTGCGAATGTCCCGGCTCGCTCACGATGCCGGCATTGTGACCGCCGCTCGTGAGCAGGAAGCTCACCGCCGTGTCGAGCAGCAGGTTGAGCTTGTAGACCGAGCGCCACGGCGCCACGTGGTCGCTCTCCGTCGCGACCGCGAAGACGGGAACGCGGATGTCGCCGAGTGACAGCGGCTTGCCCCCTACCTCGTAGCGCCCCTCGACGAGGTCGTTGTTGAGGAAGAGGCGGCGCAGGTATTCGCTGTGCATGCGGTAGGGCAAGCGCGTCGCATCGGCGTTCCATGCCATGAGGTCGGTCATGGGGTCGCGCTCGCCGCGCAGATAGTCGCGCACGAGGCGCGACCAGATGAGGTCGTTCGAGCGCAGGAGTTGGAAGGCGCCGGCCATCTGCTTGGCATCCAGGTAGCCCTGGTCCCACATCGTGTCCTCGATATGGGCAAGCTGGCTCTCGTCCATGAAGAGCGTGAGCTCGCCGGCCTCAGTGAAGTCGACCTGTGCCGCGAAGAGGGAAACCGTGTTGAGCTGCTCGTCCCGCTTGCGGGCGAGCCAGGCCGCGGCGATCGCGAGCAGCGTGCCGCCGAGGCAATAGCCGACCGCGTCGACCTTGCGTCCGGGCACGATGGCGCGGATCGCCCTGAGCGCCGAGAGCACGCCCAGGCCCAGATAGTCCCCCATACCGAGATCGCGATCGTCGGCGCCGGGATTGTGCCAGGAAACCATGAACACGGTATGGCCGCGTTCGACGAGGTACTTGACCAGGGAGTTATGCGGGGAGAGGTCCAGGATATAATATTTCATGATCCATGCCGGCACGATCAGCACCGGCTCGGCCTGAACCTCGCTGGTTGCGGGCTTGTATTGGATGAGCTCGATAAGCCGGTTGCGATAGACGACGACGCCCGGGGTGAGCGCGATGTCGCGGCCGGGGCGGAATGCCTCGCTGCCGACGGGCGGACGGCCGGCGATCGCGCGTTCCCAGTCCTCGACCCAGTTGAACGCCCCCTGCGCGAGATTGCGCGCGCCTTGCTTCATCGTCAGCTGCAGGATCTCGGGATTTGTCGGCACGAAGTTCGACGGCGAGACAATATCGAGCAGTTGGCGCGTGGCGAACGAAACCACTTGCTCGTGATGGCGCGAGACGCCGTGCACGCCCGTTGTGGCGTTGTGCCACCACTGCTGGGTCAGGAGAAACGACTGATAGATGAAGCGGAAGGGGAACTTCTGCCAATCGGGGTGGTCGAAGCGCCGATCGTGGGGCAGGGGTGCTATGCATGGCGGTGTCGTCGGCTCGGCGAGCGCGCGCGAGACGTGGATGCCGAAGCGGGTCGCCTTGCGCAGCGCCTTCTCCGCGAGGATCGCCTGCTTGCCGGGCGACATCGCAAGGTGCGCGGCCCAGTCGAAATAGGCAAGCGCCAAGGAAACCGGCGAGATGGAGAGGGTGGCCTTTCCGACGGCCGAATGCACGAGCCGGTCGATGCTGCGAGGCCCTTCGCTCGGATCGGGAGCGTCCGACGCATCCGGGGCCATGCTCTTCACGGCCGTGTCAACCCAGCGGCGTAGCCCGAAGAGCTCGGCGTATTTTTCCATCGCGGGAAGGAGCTGATCGTTGCCGGCTTGCCAGAGGGGCGGCCAGGCCGGCGCCTGCTCGCCCTTGGCGCCGCGTTTTGCCGCTCGCTCTGAAGGCGCCCTTGGTGCTTCCCGCTTTTGGTCCGGGAGCGTAGACGGAGCTTCAGACCCCGCCTCTGCCGGGGGTTCGCGGACCTCATTACTTGCCGATTGCGTCATCGCTTTACCCTCCTCGGCCTCTGCGCGCGAGCGGTTGGCCTTTATATGGTGCGGCGCCGGCGCAAGCGCATTGCGCCAGATCAATGACCGGGAAGACGGGGAGAGGCGTCCGGGCGGGTGCCCCCCGGCGCGCCGGGACGATTTGCTTGAGACTCCTGGCCCGCTTTGCCTCCTTCACGAGGCGGAGGGGCGCTGTGGCTCGTCGGTTCCCGCCCTCTCGTGCACCTGGAAGGGGAGCGCGTCCGCGGCACGCATTTCGACCGGCATCTCGGCGAGCTTGGCAAAGAGGCGGCATTGATGCCGGATCGGCCACCAGTCGTAGAGAAAGATCTGGAGCGGCCGCCACATCGCGACCCAACCGACGATGAGCAGGCCCTCCGCGAGGGTCTGCGCCGCGGCGTTGGGCCAGAGCGTGAAGGCGATCTGGCGCACGAGCGTGCACATGAAGAGGAAGGCGAGACCGATCAACAATGCGATGCGCCCCTCGCGGAAGAGGAAGCGCATGCGCCGGCGCGCCTCGCCGGAGCGATAGGTGAAATAGTTGTGGATCCCAGCCTCGAGGTGGAGTGCCTGGGCGACCGCAAGCTGGTCGGCGGGCAGCTGAAGCACGAGTTTGAGCGGCCTTGGCAACGGGAAGTCGTCGACCGAGCCCACGATATACTCCTCGGCATCCTGATCGAGGTCCTTTTCGTGAAAGGGCGAGGGATCGAAGGAGTTGAAGAGTTGCTGCAGGCGGCTAAGCCGGATGGCGATCGCCGTCGGCTCGCCCTCTGTAGGATTCCTGAACGCCAGCTGGTCCATGACGGGTCTCCGCTGCTTCGCAGATGTTTCGGGCCGACCGCTTCCCATCGACCATCGGACTGAAAGCACAAGTCTCCCACCGGCGCTGCGGACAGCCAATGATTTAGGTCAAGGAAGCCCACGCCGAGGCGGCTACGCGTCCGCCTGAATTTGACCTGGGTCAATGCGGCGCTCAGCCCGGGTGGCTATAGATAAGCCATCGGGATGGGAGAACTGTCATGGCAGCAAAATCGACAAGCGAGGCGAAAGCGTTTCCAGGCATGCCGGACCCGGCGGCTTGGTTCGGCGGCTACGCGCAATTCCTCGAGAACAGCCGAGTGTCGTTCGACCAGTGGGCGAAGGCGAGCGAGGCGATGACCAAGGGAATGTTCGATCTTTCCTGCGAGATGGCGCGCTTCTCGCTCGAGCGCTTCAAGGAGGATCTTGCCGCCTGCGAGACTCTCCGAGGGTGCCGCAGCCAAAGCGAGGCCTTCGACTGCCAGCGCCGCTTCGCCGAACGGGCGACGACGCAGTACCTCGAGTACGCGGGCAAGCTCTCCGGCCTCTTCGCCCAGGCGGCGCGCGTGGGTTTCCCCGCGGCGCCGCAAACCACGCGGCACGAGGCGGAAAAGGTGTGAGGAAACCGCCGCCGCGGCTCGCTCGCGACGCGAACCGCGGCGTCCGGTCTCTCTATGGGCCCGCGAGCAAGCCGTCGCAATAGAGGGTGATGGTGACGTTGTCGCGCACGGCCTCAGCGAAGTGCGCGTACCTCTTTCTGTGTCCGCGGGCGGCGCGCCGATGGCGGGCGCGGGGGCCGTCCACCCCAGCAGGTCATGACTATCGTTGTCCCCTCAGCACCCTTGCTGCCCCATCCTTCCCAAGCTCAACACGGAGGGGAAGCTTACCGGGCAGGGATTGGACGGCGCACTCGACAACTGCTACGGATATCGCCCATTGCCCTGCGACCAGCGCAAATAAGGCAGCTTATCGTCTGCATTCGTTCCCTGAAGTGATCGATCGGCGTTCTTCGAGGAGCCGCCCAAAATGCACGCCCCATGCGACGCAACCCTGCTCCGCATCTTCGTCGGCTACGACGATACGTTTGACAACAAACCTTTGCACGATCAGATCGTGCTCAAGGCGCGCGCCATGGAAATGGCGGGAGCCACGGTCACGCGCGGAGTGTTGGCCTATGGTCCTGCAAGCCAGGAACTTCGAATCGTGCTTCGGCTGTCCGAGGATCTTCCGATCGTCATCGACATTGTCGATACCGACGAGAAGATCAAGGAATTCCTCCCGGTCCTCGATGATATGGTCGACAGCGCCCTGGTAACCCTGCAAAAGGTCTCCGTCATTCGCTACGGCCGCAAAAAAGGAAGCACTTGAAGGTGTAAGGGCTCGCAGCGCGCAATGGAAATCCGCCCCGGAACCGTCCTGCTGCCGGCGGATCCGGTCGGCTGGGCGCGCGTGCGGTCGCTGGCGCTCTTCCGGGCGGCGCACCCTCGTCCGCAAACCGTAGTCCGCCTTCGCAGCTACCTGGCGGAGAAGCTCGGGACGGCCACTCAATCGCCTTTTGATCCGTCTGCGCTGGCATCTTCGCGCTTCGCGTTCCACCAGCCGCCGCCGAGCGCGGCGAATAGCGCGGCGGTGTCCTGATAGCGCACGGCGAGCGCCTGCAGGTCGGCGATTTTCGCTTGTTGGTATTGTGCATCCGCAATCAAGACATCAAGATAGGTCGCGAGCCCTGCTTTGTAGTTGGCCTGCACCAGATGCAAAGCCTGATCCGCGGTTGAGAGTGCTTCCTCCTCCGCTCGGAGAACCGCGGCGTCGTGGTCGAGCGCGCGAAGCGTGTCGGCCACCTGTCCAAATGCGCTCAGGACCGTCTGGCGGTAAGTGGCCATCGCCTGCTGATAATTGTCGATCGCCGCTTTGCGCTTGAACCATAATGTTCCGCCGTCGAACAGCGGCTGCACCGCGTTGGCGCCGATGCTCCAGAAATTTCCATTGGCGGCGAATAGGTTGCTTGTCGATGTGCCGTTGGTCCCCAGGCTTCCGCTCAACGTGACGCTCGGCAAAAGTGCCGCGGTCGCGACGCCGATGTTGGCGCTGGCGGCATGAGCCGTCGCCTCGGCTGCAAGGATGTCCGGACGCTGGCGCACGAGATCGGAGGGAAGGCTGACCGGCAGGTCGCTCGGCAATACGAGATCGGCCAAGTCGACTTCCGGCGGGCTCCACTCGGCCGGCGTATGGCCGGCGAGCGTGGCGAGCAGGTCGTCGCTTTGCGTGAGCTTCTGCTCGAGCTGCGGAACCGTCGCTTCGTAGGAGGCAAGCTGGCTGCGGAGGCTCAAGACGTTGGAATAGGGCACCGTCCCGGCTTGCGCTTGGACTTCGGCCAGAGCGACCTGTTCCTTTTGCTGCTCAATGAGTTGCGCCGTGGCTTCGATCTCGGCGCGATAAGCCGCCTTGGCGATCACCGTATTTGCGATGTTGGCGGAGAGCGTGAGATAGGTCGCCTGCTCCGTGGCGCGGGCCACGTCGACCTCCGCACCCAGACCCTCGACCATGCGCCGCTCTCCGCCAAAGACATCGAGGGCGTAGCTCACCGTGGCCGAAAGCGTGAAGAGATTGAACACGCTCGCCGGCATATCCTGCCCGGCCTTGATCGGGTTGTACCTCTGTCGCGTGGCTCCGGCATTGGCGTCGATTTCCGGGTAGAAGATGCCATACCCGCTACGCAAGTTGTTCTGGCTCTGGCGCAGGCTTGCCTGCGCCGCCTCGAGCCCGGGGTTGTTGGCGATCGCTTCCGAGATGACCGCGTCGAGCTGCGAGGAGTTGAAAAGGCGCCACCAATCGGCGGCGACCTTCGCTCCGGGGGCGAAGTGCTGCGCCGTGCCGCCGACGGAAGCGGTCACCTCGGGGTCCGCGCCATTCGAATAATGGGTGACCGGCGGCGCAGCGGGGCGCAGAAAGTCCGGGCCGACGGCGCAGCCGGACAAGAGGCAAAGCAGTGCGACGCCGCTGGCGAGCCCCATGACGGGCGCGTCGGGCAGGCGATGCGGCAGCGCTATGTGCTGGCGCCTATTTCTCGCCGACATAGACATCGACCAACTGCCCCGGATAGAGGTTCAGGCCTTTAGGCCTTTCGAAACGGAAAATCACCGGCAGCACCCGGACATCGACCCGCTCCAGCCGCTCATTGGAGAGCTCGATCTTCGGCGAGACATAGGGCTGGATGCGCGCAAACGTCAGCGGCACATGGATGTCGGTGCCGCGGATGAACATCTGGGCGTCCATCTTGGCCGGATCGGCCAGACGGTGAACCAATATCTCATCGATATAGGCGCGGACTTGCAGTTGAGCGTCCGGCGTGCCCATGACGATGAGCGGGTTCAACCCTTGAGTATAGGAATCGTAGGCGCCTTGTGACGAGACGTAGCTGCCGACAGCGGCCTGAAGCGAGAGCACCACGCCATCCGTAGGCGCCATGATGGTATATTTAGCGAGCAGCGCCGCGGAAGCCGCATACGCTTTCGATAGGGCGGCGTATTGCTTCTCCTGGTTCTGGATATCGTAGATCCAGGCGCCTGCCTTGGTCAGGGCGTATTGCTTCTGGACGACCTTGAGGTTTGTGTCCGCTATTTTCTCGGCATTCCTTGCGTTATCCAACGCCTCAAGGCTGACCGATTTCGGGTCGAGCGCATAGGATCGCTCCTGCTTGGCGAGCTGATCCTGCGCATTCTTGAGGCTTGCCTTGGCGTTCTCGACCTGGGCCGTGACCACGTCGAGGTTCTCCTGCCTGGGCTCTGCCTTGAGCTCCGCAAGCACCGCGAGTGCTGCCTCCGCTTGTGATCGTTGCTGTTCGGCTGTCGCCCGTTGCACCGTGTCGTCGATCTTCAGCAGCGGATCGCCCTTGTGGACCCTGTCGCCTTCGGCAACCAGGACCTCTGTGATCGGTCCCGAGACCTCGGGATAGATGTTGATGTTCTCGCCCTGCGCCTGGACGCTCTCGACGATGCCATTCGCGTAGATCCCCTTGGCATAGGGATTGGCCGCCGGATTGAAGACCGGCGGCTGCGCGCCCGGCTCCTCGCTGAAGATGAAGGCGCTGACGAGCGCCAGGATCAGGCCCAGGGCCGAGAGGATGAAGATGACCCTATTAGGCATCCAAAAGCTCCCGTCCGACGGCCACCACCCGTCCGTCCTCCATCTTCAGAATGCGGTCGGCAAACTCGTAGATGCGAGCGTCGTGGGTGACGATGACGATGCAGCGCTGGTCGGAGAGAATGTGCTGTCGAACGAAGGTTACGATGTTCCGGCCGGTATCGCCGTCGAGCGACGCGGTCGGCTCGTCGAGGATCAGGATGTCGGGGCGGCCGACGATGGCTCTGGCTATTGCGACCCGTTGCTGCTCTCCGCCGCTGAGCTTCACCGGCGGCAGCTGCGCCCGGGTCTTCAACCCGACGATCTCAAGATCAAGCACCGCCTCCTTGAGAGCCTCGTCCCAGTCGCGCTTCTGGAGAATGAGCGGAATCGCAACATTCTCGGCGGTCGTCAGCCGCGGGAAAAGATGGTAGTCCTGAAACACGAAGCCGATCTTGTGCAGGCGGAACTCGGCGAGCTCGTCGTCGGAGAGATTCCATATCTCGGTATCCTCGATCTTCACGGCGCCCGTGTTCGGCCGGAGGATTCCCGAGATCATGCTGAGCATCGTGGTCTTGCCGCTGCCGGACGGACCGACCACGTAAAGGATCTCGCCGAAATGGGCGTCGAAGCTCACGTCCCTCACGGCGTGGGTCTTGGTGTCGCCTTCGCCGAACCACTTATTGAGGCCAACCGCCTGGATCGCCGTCCTGGGCATGACTAGCCTCGGAAAATGTCGAAGGGTTCGATTTTCAGGACCTTGCGGACTCCGACGTAACTCGAGAATGCGGCGATGATGACCACCATGACGAGGGCAAGGCCGAGGTTGGCGTAAGTGATGATCGCCGCATAATCGGGAAGATAGATCCGAGCGAGCCATATCACGAGAGCGCATAACCCGACGCCGATGCCATATCCCGTCAAGGCCACGAATGACGCCTGAAACAGGATCATGGAGATCAGCTCGCGCCCCTTGGCGCCAATCGCCTTGAGTGCGCCGAACTTGTCGAGGTTCTCGAGGATGAAGGTATAGAAGGTCTGTCCCGAGATGGACATTCCGATGATGAAGCTGATCACCGTCATCAGCAGCATGTTGGTCCCGATCCCGGTCTGGTACTTGTAGAAATCGGAGATCTTTTGGATGAACTCGTCTTTCGTGAGGGCCAAATATCCTGCCGCCGCGACCTGCTGCTTGATCAATGGCACGTCGGTCGGCGTTTTAGGCTCGACGAGGAGGTAGGAGATGGTAAAGCGCATATTGGGTATGTATTGCAGTGCCCGGTTGTAGGTCGTGTAGAGAGTCGGCACGCCGAACAGTCCGCTCGATGAGACATGCGCGATGCCGACGATTACGCCGCGATGGTCATTGAGCTCGAACTCGGCGCCGATCTTCGGGTTCTCGAGCTTGTAGAACTCGGAGTCCCTGACCGCGATGAAGGCGTTCTCGGCGAAGATGTCCTCAATGGTTCCGGCAAGAAGCGTCGGCCTTCCGAACAGACTGGTATCGTCGAGGCCAATGATATTGGCGGACTGATACACACCATCGCGCAGTTTGAGCAGCGCGGCGCCGGAATAAAGGGGAACGGCGTATTTGACGCCCGGTATGCTGCGGACCTCGTCCAGGACGTAGTCGGGTAGCGGAATGGTATTGGCAACCGTCTGGATCGACGGGTCCATCACCCAAATCGAGGCGCCGATGTTGATGACGGTCGCCGACGAGCGCTTGAGAATCCCGGAGAAAAGCGACGTCATCTCGATCATCAGGAACACGGCGAAGGTGATCCCGACCAGAAGCGCTGCGAACTTCGCCCGGTCGTTGACCAAAAGCCTGTAAGCGATCCTCAGGATCCCCGGCATCGGACTTCCGGCTCCGCGAGCAGCATGATGAAATCACGCAGGGCGGCACGAAGCCGGCGATTGCGGCTCAACCCATCTTCTCGGCCTTCACCCAGGGCTTGCTGTGGCACGCCTAGGTGGTCGTATGAACGATCGCGCATCGTTTTCTGCAGCCCGTTCGACGCAAATATCGCGCAACATCATGGACTTCAGCGCTCAGCCGACATTGATGTAGGTCAATCCACGCGGCGCGCATGCTTGCCAGACGCGGCAATGACGCGTGCGGCCGATCTGTCGACTAGTCGCGGCGAGAACCCGCGCCGCTCCGCAAGCGCGCCGCAGGCCCCAGGGGCCACGGCCTGGTTTTGATCTAGGTCAAAGCCGGGCCGGGCCTGTCGCCTCATCATTCGCTGCGATGACGCCGGACGTTCTCTCGCGGTATGCGCGGCCGGTGCCGCGCTATACGAGCTATCCCACGGCTCCCCATTTCGGGCCCGAGGTAGACGCGCGCCGCTATGGCACCTGGCTTGGCGAGCTCGGCACGGCCGGGCCCTATTCGCTCTATCTGCACATTCCCTTCTGCCGCTCGCTCTGCTGGTTTTGCGGCTGCAACATGCACGTCGTCAACAAATCCGGCCCCATCGACCGGTATCTCGAGCTCCTGCTCAAGGAGATCGAGATGGTGGCAGATGGCATCGGAGGGCGGCCGCGGGTGAGCCATATCCATCTCGGCGGCGGCACGCCGACGACGTTGAGCGCTAGCAACTTCGAGCGCCTCGCCGACGCGCTGCGGCACCGCTTCGACGTCGCGGGCGACGCGGCGTTCGCCGTCGAGATCGATCCCCGCGTGCTGAGCGCGGAGCAGGCCCGGGCGCTCGGCCTGGCCGGCGTCAACCGGGCCAGTCTCGGCGTGCAGGACTTCGCGCCATTGGTGCAGAAGGCCGTCAACCGCATCCAACCCTATGAAGTGACGGCGCGAGCGATCGACGCTCTGCGCGCGAACGGCATTGCCTCAATCAATCTGGATCTCCTCTACGGGCTGCCCTACCAGACGGTCGGGAGCGTCGCCGCAACGGTCGAGCGCGCGCTCACGCTGTCGCCCGACCGGCTCGCCGTTTTCGGCTATGCCCACGTGCCGTGGCTCAAGCGGCACCAGCGCCTGCTGCCCGAGGAGGCCATGCCGGATGCCGAGGAGCGCCTCGGTCAAATGGCAGTGGTCGCGTCCACGCTCGAAGCTCACGGCTATGTGGCGATCGGCCTCGACCACTTCGCGCGAGCCGATGACGCGCTCGCCTTGGCCCTTGCGCGCGGCGAGCTGCGCCGCAATTTCCAGGGCTATACGGCGGATGGTGCGGAGACGCTCATCGGCCTCGGAGTTTCCGCCATCGGCTCGCTTCCCCAAGGCTATGTGCAGAGCGCTACCGAGCTGCGCGCCTACGGGGACGCGATCGGGCGCGCATCCTTTGCCACGGCGCGCGGCATAGCGCTCGCGGACGACGATCGCCTGCGGCGCGACATCATTGAGAGCCTCATGTGCTTCCTCGAGGCGCCGGTTGCGCGCCTCTGCGCCGCCTACGGCCACACCTTCGGCTCGGTCCTGGCAGAGTGGAAGACCCTCGACCAAATGATCGAGGACGGCGTGGTCACGCTCGAGAACGGCCATTTGCGCGTGACCAGGGCGGGACGCCCGCTGGTGCGCGCGGTGTGCGCCGTCTTCGACCGCTATCTCAAAGAGGGGACCGCGCGGCATTCGGTCGCCGTTTGAGGCGAGTTCGGGGGCGCGGCCAAATGGCGAAGACGATGCTCGCCAAGCAGCCTTGCCCGCTCTCGCGCGCAATGGCCCGAATGACATGGGCGCGCGAGGGGACGACTACGGCCAGGGCGCTCCCTCAATGGGACATGAGCACGGGCACCGTCATGTGCTGGAACAGGCTGCGCGTGACGCCACCCAGCACCAGTTCCCGCAGGCGGGGGCGGCCGTAGGCGCCCATGACAATGAGGTCGACGCCGAGGTCGGAGGCGCGCGAGAGGATGACATCGCTGGCGTCGATGTCATCGGCGAAAGCGTGCGCCGCTTCCGCCTTGAGGCCGTGGCGCGCGAGATGGAGCGCTATATCCGCACCCGGCACCTCGCCGTGGCCTCGCTCGCCGCCTCTCGGATTCACGGCCAGCACGGTAATGGCCTTGGCCTGCGCAAGCAGCGGCAAGGCGTCGTTGACGGCGCGCGTCGCTTGCGCGCTGGCGTTCCAGGCGATCAGCACGCGCTGGCCGAGCGTGGGAAACCGGCCGGCATAGGGCACCATGAGGATGGGCCGGCCCGAATCCAACACCACGCGTTCGGCGAGATCGAGCTCCTTGGGGGAGAGCGCCTCATCGGGGTCGGGCTGGCCGATCACCGCGAGGTCGGCGTAGCGCGTGTTGAGGGTCGCCATCGCGCCGCTATCCTCCTCCACCTCGCGCCACTCGATACTGATGCCGGCCTTGCGTCCGCGCTCTTCGAACTCGGCTTTGGCTTTGTTGCGCTCGTCGGCGAAAAGCCCGCGTTGCGCGGCGATGAGCCCGGCCGCCAGCTGCGAAGTGAGAAAGGCCGGCGCGAAGAGGTCCGTGGCGGTATACAGGCCGACAAGATGGGCGTCCGAAGCTTGTGCCAGCCGAATGGCGATATCGAGACGTCTGGCGCGATGCTTTGAGTTGTTCAGGTGGACAAGGAGATCCTTGTACGCCATGACGAGGTCCTCCGCTGAAATCCATTTATCCTGCGCGATGGCGGGAGTAGAGCTTGGCAAAGAGGCGCGCTCATTGACTTGGGTCAAGGGTCCGAGCAAGCGCTCATCCGGCCCCGGCCCGAGGCGGTGGGCTGTCGAGATTTCTCCAGGCCGCTAGCTCCCTTGTGCCGTGGCGCCGAGCGCGCGCATGTCGGAGAGCTGCACGCGCGAGTTGTCGAGGAGGCGAATGGCACCCGAGGTCTTGAACTGCGTGAAGACGCGACTCACCGTCTCGGTGGTGAGCCCGAGAAAGTCGGCAATGTCCGTGCGTCCCATCGGCAGATGGATGGGATTGTCGGGCTGTCCGCGCCGGCCGGCGCGGCGCGATATCATCAAGAGGAAGGAGGCGATCTTCTCCTGCGCGGTCTTGCGGCCCAGGAGGAGCATCTGGTCCTGCGCCTCGATGAGCTCGTTCGAGGCCATGCTGAGCATGCGGTTCTCGAGATGCGGCATCTCGCGCATGAGCGCATGGAGCTTGGTGCGCGGGAAACGGCAGACGCTGGTGGCGACGACGGTTTCGGCCGTATAGGCGTAGCTGTCGTGGACCGCGAGGCCGACGAAATCGCCCGGATAGAGAAATCCGGTGACCTGACGCCTGCCGTCGGCCAAGAGCTTGTGGACCCGAATCATGCCGCCCGTGACGTTGAAGAGGAACTCGGCGGGGTCGCCTTCATAGAACAACGTCTGCTGCGGCTGCATCCCGAGCGTGCTCATGATTGCCGTGAGCCGAGCAAGCTCGTCCGCGTCGAGCGCGCTGCAAACGGAGATGTCGCGAACCTTGCAAGCCGCGCATGGGCTCGCAACCGCACGGGCGGCGATATCTCGTCCCGCTCGCCTTCGTGTGGCCATTGCCGATCCGATCCCCAGTCCTACCCCAGCCGCTCGCCAGTCTACTGCGCCCAGCCGAACGAAACAATTTCGGGGCGCGGTGGCCCCTCGCTCGCCATGGCGTCACGGGCGGCCGAGTGTATCCTGGATAGGGGAGATACATCGATTCTTGATTCATATCAATGCCGGTCCAATGCCGCTATGGCTTACTTAAGGCGTCCGAAATGCATAGCGAAGGGCTCGTTTCCGGAGATGGGCAGACGATACGAAGTGCGCCCGCTTCCTCTAAGCCGGCTGCCGCAGGTCTATCCGCTTGTTCATGCGATAGCCCCCCGCCTCGGGCTTGGTGAGTGGCTCGCACATGGGCGGAGTCTGTGCGCGACCGGCCGAGAGCGTGAGGCGGGGCTGATTGCGGCCCAGGGCGCAGACGGTTACATCTACGGCCTGTTCAGTTACAGGATCCTGCCGGATATTCAGCACGGACGAACGTTTCGGGTCGAAAACTTCGTCGCTCTCGATCTCGTCGATGGTGCCGGCGCGGCCGAGGCGCTCATCGCCGCCATCGACAGCTTGGCCCGTAAAACGGACTGCGTGGCCGTCCATGTCATGGTGGCGCAGCAGCAGGGCGCGCGCGTAGCACTCGACGAGCGCCGGCTTGGCCCCTTTTTCCAAGCGGGCTACGGGGCGGAGGGGATTGGCATGTGCAAGCGGCTCCTCCCGGAAACCAGGGCCCATGTCAACGCCCTGAGACTTAAGGGATGATCGCCTGCGGCACAGTATTTCGCCGCCTGAAGAATCCTGCCTTAAAATTGATCTGGATCAAATCGCCGCCTGGGGCGAGGTGCTAAGGAAGGGGCCTCTCTAGTCCCTCCCCAGCACATTAGAGAGCCGGCGGTCGCGCAAGTGACCGCCGGAACCTTTTGTGCGGGTCGCGAACGCACGTGACCCTTGCCCGCTGCGGCGGCGCCTCGTAGAAGGTCCGGCGCCAACCGGTCCCCACTTTCGCATCGACGGCTCGTTGGCCTGGACGGGAGCCCGCCTCGCATAAGGCCGGGTTCGAGGGTGCTGCGGAGGAGAGATGGCGCGGTTGCGTATCGCTACCTTCAACCTCGAGAGCCTCGACGACGAGCCCGGCGCGGTACCGGCTCTCTCGCAACGCATCGCCGTGCTGCGACCGCAGCTCCGCCGCCTCGAGGCCGATCTCCTTTGCTTCCAGGAGGTCAACGCTCAGGCGGTCGCGCGCCACCTGCCGCGCCGGCTCACGGCCCTCGATCATCTCCTCGAGGATACGCTCTACCTCGGTTATAACCGCGCGCTCACCGGGCCCATCGCGCACGACGGGCCGGCCGAGCGCCATAATCTCGCGCTCTTGAGCCGCTATCCGATCGCGGCGAGCCGCCAGATCCACCACGAGCTCGTGCCGCCATTGAGCTATCGCTTGGTCACGGCGTCGCCGCCCGCCAAGGAGGCACTCACGCTCAGCTGGGATCGGCCCCTCCTCTATGCGGCGATCGAATTTCCAGGCGGCCGCAGGCTGCACGTGCTCAATCTTCACCTCAAGGCGCCCCTTGCGGTCGCCATCCCGGGGCAGAAAGTCTCCGCCGCGGAGTGGCGGAGCGTCGGCGGTTGGGCCGAGGGCTTCTTCCTCGCCGCGATGAAGCGAGCGGGTCAGGCGCTCGAGGCGCGGCTCGTCGTCGAGCGGCTGTTCGATGCGGATGCCTCGGCCCTCATCGCGGTCTGCGGGGATTTCAATGCCGAGGCGCGGGAGACGCCCGTGCGCGTCTTGATCGGCGGCGAACGCGACGGCAGCGGGCGAGCGCGTTCGGAGAGGATGCTGACAGCGCTCGAGGAGAGCGTGCCGGCGCCGCGGCGATACTCGGTGCTGCACGCGGGCCGTCCGCTCCTGCTCGACCATTTGCTCGTCTCGCCGGCGCTCGCGGCCTGGCCCTACCGGGTCGAGATCCAGAATGAGGGGCTCTCGGACGAGGCCCGCGATCCCTTGTCCGCCCATCCTTCGCTTGGCTCGTATCATGCCCCCATCGTCGCCGAGTTCGAGATGGCGGATTGAGAGCCCCTGCCGGCGTTTGCGCGCCGCCGCGAGCTTGCCTGCCCGAGGGGCCTAATTCGGGACGATCGTGTAGCCGCTCGCGCTCTGCGCATACTCGGTCGCGAACTTGAAATCGGCGGGAAAGCAAGCGTGGATGCGATAAAGCGCCTCGCCCTCCGCGACCGCTTCACCCACTTTCTTGAGGAGGTCGACGCCCGCCCCTTTGTCGGTGGGCGCGCCCGCGAACCGTGCCGTGCGCGCGATGCGGTAGCAGTCGATCGCCTTGACCCTGCCCCGGGCAGGCGAGGGCACCTCGCGGGTGAGCTGGCCGAGGGGATAAAGCGCCTGGCTCGGCCCCTGAACGGCGATAATGCGCTCCATCTGCGCGAGCGCATCGCCCGAGGCAAGCAGCTTCTCGGCATGGCCTCGCCCCTCGCCCGCGCGCAGGCGGGGATCGAAGTCGAGCACGCGGCCGGCGAGAAAGAGGGCGCGCTCGCGCAAGTCCGGCGGCGCCTCCGGCTCGTTGCGCAGGACCTTCATCACGTCGCGTGCCTCGAGTGCTGGACCGATGCCGCGCCCCACCGGCTGGGTGCCGTCGGTAAGCACCACGTCGAGCGTCAAGCCGGTGGCCGCACCCACGTACTCGAAGAGCTTGCGCAGGCGCGCTGCTTCGTCGGGATCGCGCACCTTGGCCGAGGGGCCGACGGGGATATCGACGACGAGATGGGTCGAGCCGGCGGCCAGCTTCTTCGAGATGATCGAGGCGACCATCTGCTCGCGCGGATCGAGGGCCAGCGGGCGCTCGACGGAGATGAGAACGTCGTCCGCCGGCGAGAGGTCGACGTGCCCGCCCCAAACCAGGCAGCCCCCTTCTTGGCGCACGATCGAGCGCATCTCATCGATGCTGAGATCGACGCGGGCGAGCACCTCCATGGTGTCGGCCGTGCCGGCCGGTGAGGTAATGGCGCGGCTTGAGGTCTTGGGAATGGTGAGGCCGTAGGCGGCCACGATGGGCACCACGATCATCGAGGTGCGATTGCCGGGCACCCCGCCGATGCAATGCTTGTCCACGACGCGCTCGGCGTCCCAGGTGAGCTGGGTGCCGACCTTGGCCATCGCCCGCGTGAGGGCCAGGACCTCCTCGACCCCCATGGAGCCCGCGGAGGAGACGAGGAAGGCGGCGATCTCGATCTTGGAATAGCGGTTCGCGGCGATGTCGCGCACGACGGCGTCGATCTCATGCGCGACGAGCACATGGCCCGCGAGCTTGCGATGGATCGCCTCGAGGCTTTGCGGCGGGCTCGCCTGCGCCACCTCGACGAGCGCTCCCTCCGGCAAGCCGAAATGACGGAAGGCGCGCTCGCCCAGGCCGAGCTCGTCGCCCTTCAGTATCGCGGGATCGTCAACCACATTGAGGATGGCGAGGATGCGACGGTTGTCGGCCGAGATCTCGATCTTCTCGAGCGCCTCGAATTCCTCGGGGCGGTATTGTCGGCAGTCGCGCGCGAGGAAGGCGAGGTTCTCGTGGCGGGCGTCGATCGCGACGCGGCGAAGCTTCAGCATCTGAGCCCATTCCTCCTGCCGGATCGCTGGCGCCGATTATCGCGTGTCGTGGCGCAAGTCAATCGCGCCGACGATGGGCTCGCGGCAAAGGAGGGGAACGCTCGTCGGAATCGTCACGCCATGCGGCGGCCGCCGGTGCCGCGCGGACGCCGCCTCTTGATCGCACTACCGCTTTCGCGGCTCGTGGCCCGCGCTGGCGAACCACGAGCTCGCGAAAATCGGCAGCGCCATCGCGCGTTACTTCGACGCGATGGGGATCTTCTTTTCCTTCGCCTTCGCCTCCTTCGACTTGGGCAGCGACAGCGAGAGCACGCCCTTTTCGAACTTGGCCGAGATCTTGTCCGCGTCGACGCCCTCGGGAAGCTCGAAGGACCGCTGCACGGTGCCATAGCTCCGCTCGCTGAGATAATAGTCCTTCTTCTTCTCCTCGCGCTCCGCCTTCTTCTCGCCGCGGATCGTGAGCACGCCGTCGCTCAGCGTGACGCTCAAGTCCTTCTCGTCGATGCCGGGCAGCTCGGCCTCGATCTGGTAGCTCTCAGCGCTCTCCGAGACGTCGACTTTCGGCATCACCCTGCCGAAGCTGGCGACGAGCGGCTCGCCCATGCGCCGGAACGGATCGAGGCTGAACATGCGGCTCGGGAACGACATGAGACTCGGCCAGCCGCGGAAGAAGTCGTCGAAAAGACGGTCGACCTCCTCGCGCAACGTCATCAGCGGATGCTCCCCGGCCCCCGCGGCCGGCAGCTTGGACGCTTCGGTCCCCTTGCCCGACTTCTCGACTTTCACTGCATGTCCTGTCATGGCACTTGCTCCTTCATCGAGATGCGGCCTCACAGATCCCCATATAGTTTAATATTCTCCCGCGTCGAGGGGCCTGCAATGACATGGATCAACGCTGTCCGCACCGGCAAAAGCGCCGCTTCCTCGCAAAGGCGTGGGAGAATCGCGGTTGGGACGGCATTGACCGAGCCCTTGCGGCGAGCGCCTATGTTGAGGGAGGCCGGAAGGGCGGAGGAATAGGGCCATGCTTGCCTATGTCGGCTCGTTCACCACGACAAAGCGCAAGGCGCGCGGCAGAGGGATCGAGGTCTACCGGGTGGCTCCGGCATCGCGAGGCTGGAGGCATGTCCAGCTCGTCGAGGACCTGGACAATCCCTCGTACTTGGCCGTCGATCGGCGAGGCCGGTTTCTCTATGCGGTTCATGGCGATCTCGACGAGATCAGCGCCTTTGCGATCGATGCGGAGAGCGGACGGCTCAGCTTCGTCAACCGGCAGCGGGCCGGCGGGGCGAACCTGGTCCATCTCGCGATCGACCCGACGAATCGCTTCATCGTCACTGCGAACTACGCCAACGGCACGCTGTCGGTCGTGCCGATCGAGGCCGACGGATCGCTCGGAGCGCGCATCCGGACGCTCACACTCCCCGGCGAGCCGGGCCCGCACAAGCGCGAGCAGACGGGCTCGCATCCCCACCATATTCCCTTCGATCCCTCGGGCCGTTTCGCGCTCGTCCCCGACAAGGGGCTCGACCGTATCTTCGTCTTTCGGCTCGACGCTCCTCAAGGCAGGCTCGAGCCGAACGATCCCCCCTTCGTCGAGACACGGCGAGGTGCAGCCCCGCGGCACATCGCCTTCCATCCGTCCCTCCCTCGCGCCTATGTCATCAATGAGCTCGACTCGACCGTCACGACCTACCGCTGGGACGGCGAGCGGGGCGAGCTGCGGCCGCTCCAGATCTTGCCCTCGCTGCCCGACAGCTTCACCGGCGACAATACCGGCTCCGAGATCGCCGTGGCACCCTCAGGTGCCTTCGTCTACGCCTCCAACCGCGGACACGACAGCATCGCCATTTTCGCGATCGAGCGCGCGAGCGGCAGGCTGACGCCGATCGGCTGGGAAGCGACGCAAGGGGAAAAGCCGCGCTTCTTTGCGCTCCCCCCCTCCGGCCGGCAGCTCTACGTGGCCAACGAAGCGAGCGACACCATCGTCGCCTTCCGAGTCGACAGGACGAGCGGGAAGCTGACGCCAACGGGCCAGACCATCGAGAGCGCGAGCCCCTCCTGCATCGTCTTCAGCGGCGATCGCTAGGGTAAAGTCCAATCGCGTTGAATCGACAGTTCGCATCGTCATTCCCGCGGAGCATGTCCCCGCGAAGGCGGGGAGCGGGAATCCAGGCAGCTTCTGGACCGCGCTTGCGCGGGCGTGACGACCATGGTGTTTCAACTTGATCGGATCATGCTCGAGGGCCGAGCGTTATGCTTATCTGGATAAAATAAGCACAACAGGCTTCGCCTCGAGGCACGAGCGGGTGCTGCGCGGGCCGGCCTAGCGCTCGGGTCACTCCCGCCCCCCTCAGCCAGAGTTATCGCGTAAATTATTGCCCTTCGGTCTGTGTGTTGAAATGCCGTCGGATGGTCTGCGTCAGTCTAACGAACACGGGATCGGCCAAAACATCCAACGAGCGCGGCCGCTGCAGTGGAACGTCATAGACTGCCGCGATCGAGCCTGGCCGGTCGGTCATCACGAGAATGCGGTCGGCCAGAAAAACGGCCTCCGGAATCGAATGGGTAATAAGCAGCACGGTCTTGCGCGTCTCGCGCTGGATACGCTGCAATTCCACATTCATGCGCTCGCGGGTCATTGCGTCGAGCGCGCCGAATGGCTCGTCCATGAGCACGATCTTGGGGTCATGCACCAGTGCGCGGCAGATAGAGGCGCGCTGCTGCATGCCGCCCGACAGTTGCCAGGGATATTTGTGCTCGAAGCCTTCGAGTCCGACCATTTTGAGAAGCGCCTGCGCGCGTTTCTCATAGGTCTTGCGCGGCAGGTGCTTGACCTCGACCGGCATCATCACATTGCGGAACACGCTACGCCACGGGAGCAGCATCGCCGTCTGGAACACGATGCCAACGCCGCTGTGCGGCTTGGTGACAACGCGGCCCTCGATGCGGATTTCGCCCGAACTCGGCTCCAACAAGCCGGCGATCATTTTCAAGAGCGTGGTCTTGCCGCAGCCGGAGGGGCCGACCACGACGAGGAATTCGCCGTCCCCGATGGTGAAGTCGATCGCTCGCAGCGACGGTATTTCGCCGTCACGCGTACGATATGTCTTCGATATCCCTTTGATTTCGATGACGCTCCGCGCCGCCGGTGAGGAGGCGGCGCGGATGTCGGGTTTCATCGTCGTTACTGTTGCGCTCACTTCGGCAGATAGGCGTTTGTGTAATAGTCCTTGAGATGCTCCTTTGCCTTTGCGTCGAGCCCGCCGTACTCGACCATCACATCGACCGTCTCTGCCATGTTCTCGTCGCTCACGCGCAGCGGCTCCTTCGATTTTCCGGTTGGATCCTTGTAGAGCGGGATTGTGAGCTCAAATCCCTGCGTGAGCGTATCGATTTTGCCGCCCTTCGGATTGGCGTTGAGGATAGCCTGCGCCGCGTCTCTCGGATGCATGGAGGCCTCCTGGATCGCTTCCACGGTCGCCGCGAGAAACCGCCTCACCAGGTCGGCATGTTCTTTCAGGTAATCCGTGCTGGTGACCACGCCGGAGCTGACGAGATTGATGCCGTAATCGGCGAACTTGATCGGATAGACGTCCTTGCCCGTGGCATCCTTGATCTTCATGCTCTGGTCCATGACGTAACCGAGCAGGAGATCGGCTTGGCCGTTGATGACGGCATTCAGCTTGGTCGTGGCATCGCCCGAAACGGTCTTGAAATCGCTTTCCGTGAGCCCGGTCTTCTTCAGGAAGAGCGGCCAGATTTGCGACATGGAATCGCCGGGCGTGGTGGCGACTGTCTTGCCTTTGATGTCCGACGGCTTCCTGATGTTCTTGTCGGCAAAGCCCATCACCGACATGGGATTGGTCTGCAAGGCGACGCCTACCGCAATGACTGGCGCGCCCTTCACCGCTGCCCGCATCATGGTGGGCACGTCAACGTAGCCGAAGGGCACGGTCCCTGCCGCGACGACCTGCGTCACGATGCCCGAGCCGCGGCCTTCCTGTATCTCGAGGTCGATCCCCTTCGCCGAGTAGAACCCTTTTTCCTTGCCGTAATAGAATGGCGCGTGCTCGCCATAGACATACCAATTCAGCATCAGCGTGACCTTGTCCGCGGCCAATGCCGGCCCCGCGAGCAGGATTACGCCGAGCGTGATTAACAATCGCAACATGCTGTCCTCCCGTTGTGTCCGGTCATGCAGCGAGCATGAAATCCTGGCGTTGGCTCGCGTGCCACGGAATTGCAAACCGCTCGATCACGTCGACGATCCAGAACAGGATCACGCCGATAAGCGAGAGCAAGACCAGTGCTGCGAACATCGTCGGCAGCTCGAAATTGCCTATGGACCGTTGCAGCACGAAGCCAAGGCCCGAATTGGAACCGACGAATTCGCCGACCACGGCGCCGACCACGGCAAGCGTGACCGACACCTTCAGCCCGGAGAAGATTGCCGGCAACGCATGCGGTAGCCTGATTATGCGGAAGATCTGGAGGCGGTTGGCCTCCATGGCGCGGGCGAGATCGAGCATGTCGGGCTCGACCGATTTGAAGCCCTGCACGGCCGATACGACGACCGGGAAGAAGCCGAGCAAGAATGCCGAGAGCACTTTGGGCAGCATGCCGAAGCCGAACCAGACGACGAACAGCGGCGCGATGGCGATCTTCGGGATCGACTGCGAGAACACGAGGAGCGGATAGACGTAACTCTCGACGGTGCGCGAGCCGACGATCAGCATCGCCATGGGAATGCCGAAGAGCGCGGAAAGAATGAAGCCCTCGACGGTGGCGACGGTGGTTGGCCAAGCTTCGGCGAGCAGCTTCGGCCAACCCTGCCACAGCACGATCAACACATCTTTCGGCGCCGGGACCTGGTAGGGCGGTATGTGGAAAATGCGGATGGCGAGATCCCAGCCGACCACGAGCAACATCAGGAAAATAAATGGCCTACTCCACCCGGCCCGGAGCCAGCGATGCCATCCGCTTTGCGACAAGGCCATCAGATTCTCCCTGCGGCCAGGCGTCTTGCGGTGCGCCCATGCCACATGCAGCCCGTTAGTCATTAAAGGAGGTGCCGGTGTCGGGGTCAAGCCGGCTGATCGCGCCCTATGCACGCCCGCGTGGCAATGTACGCTGTTTCTTCGGGGCGGCCGGAGGGTGATCCCGGCGCAGCACCTCAAAGTGCTCGCGCCGGCACTTGCAGGTTGCCGAGCCGCCTCGCCATCGCCTCGGCCCGAAGCGCCAGCTCCATTACCTTGAAGCAATGCGCCTGAGTCATCGCGCGCTCCGTCCGGTCGAGGATGTCGGCGCTGAGATCGGGGTAATATGGCAAGCCGGCATCGCTGCAGTCGATGTAGCGCGTCTCCTTGTTGTCGACCAAAAACAGATGGTTGGTACCGGGACGTCCGGCAATGTCGACAAATTTACGCAGCTCGATGTAGCCCCCTGTGCCGAGGATCGTGAGGCGCCCGTCGCCCCAGTTCGCCAGGCCGTCGGGGGTGTACCAGTCGACCCGGACATAGCCCCGACCGCGGTCGCTCTCTAGCAGCATCTCCCCGAAATCCTCGAATCCCGGATCAGCGGGATTGGCGAAATTACCGACCGCCGCGCTGACGATCTCGGCATCGCTTGAGCCGGTGAAGGTCAGGAACTGCTCGATCTGATGGCAGCCGATATCGCACAGCGCGCCGCCGTACCGTTCGCGCTCGAAAAACCAGGCTGGGCGCAGCTGGCGGTTCAGCCGATGCGGTCCCAGGCCTGTGGTCTGCACGACCCGGCCGATCGCGCCAGAGCAAACGAGCTCGATGGCGCGGGTCACGGCTGCCACCTCGAACCGCTCGGAATAATTTACCGACCAGATGCGTCCCGTCTCGGCGACGGTCTGGCGGAGTGCTGCGAGCTGATCGGCGGTGGTGCAGCCGGGCTTGTCCGCCATCACGTCCTTCCCGCAGCGCATCGCCTCGATCGCGATCGCGGCGCGGTCCGCAGGAATCGCAGCGGTGAGGATCAGCTGCACCGTCGCATCCTCGAGGAGGCGCTGCTTGTCGGCGACACGGGGAATCTGCGGGTAGCGCCTGATGAAACCGGCGAGGGGCTGTGGCTCGCCGTCGGTCCAGTAACCAACGCACTCGCTGCCGAGCTCCAAGAGACGCCCCGTCATTTCATAAATATGACGATGATCGAGACCGATCGCTGCGAACTTTATCGGCCGCGAGGATGCCGGCATCATTGCGGTTCGTCCTTTGCTGCGCTCCGTGCGCCCTCAGGGGGCGCTGATTTCGGCTCGTATCCACCATAGGCATATACGGGCCCGACCGGCTAGGCTCGAGCCAAATGACTTATCAAATGCTCCCCTGCCGGGGAGGGACAAGGCCTTCGGCGCCGAAGCTGCCGCGCGGCGATGCCCGGGCCGGACGACGGCTGTTCGGTCCGGAGCGGGGGCCTGCTATGCTGGGGCCCGTCGGAGCGGCTCGCCGGGAAAATCTCGCTTTGGGAGGTGGGGCCATGCTGCGCAAGATCGCGGACATGATGGTGG
The DNA here is from genome assembly GCA_035604475.1 of Alphaproteobacteria bacterium. GTDB lineage: Bacteria > Pseudomonadota > Alphaproteobacteria > JACZXZ01 > JACZXZ01 > DASPPM01. The sequence goes on along the minus strand of DATNIJ010000052.1, from coordinate 28,695 downwards.
GTGGGGAGTTCGCCGAGCTGGCGCCAAGTGCTACGGTCTACGAGGCCGCCTGCCTGATGAAGGCGCGGAACTGTGGCTCGGTGCTGGTCACCGACGAGCACAAGCTCATGGGCATCTTCACCGAGCGCGACGTGGTCAACCGGGTCGTTGCCGCGAAGCTCGATCCCCTGACGACGCCGCTCGCCCAAGTGATGACCGAGAAGCCCGACACGGTGAGGCCCGACACGCTCGCGCTCGAGGCGCTCCGCATGATGGAGGACGGCGGCTATCGCCACCTGCCGGTGGTGAAGCGCGGCCGCATTTTGGGCGTCGTCTCGCGCCGCGACTTCTACGGCGAAGAGAAAGCCGAGGTCGAGAAGGAGCGCTCCCTGTGGGAGCGGATCGGGTAGTGTAGCGGCGGGTGCCGGCCGTCGCCTCCCGATCAGGGCCGTCGAGCCTTGCCCCACGCGCCATTCGGCACCAAATCAACGGCGCGCCGGCAACCAGGGTCCGGAGGAACTGCCGATGTTGCATCGATATCTGCTTCGCGCGCTCGCAGCCGCGGCGCTGACCGCGGCGGTAGCCCTACTCGTGCTGCGCGCTCCGGGTGCCCATGCCGACGCGGCGCCGCAGTTGGTACCGGCACCCGCGCTCGATCTGCCGGCCGCCGGCGAGCGGCAGGTGGCGACGCTCTCGGGCGGCTGTTTTTGGGGCATCCAGGGCGTGTTCGAGCATGTGAGGGGGGTCGAGCGCGCGGTCTCGGGCTATGCCGGCGGGAGCGCCGACAGCGCCGACTACGACACCGTCAGCAGCGGCAAGACCGGCCACGCCGAGACGGTGCAGATCACTTACGACCCGCGGCAGATCAGCTTCGGCCGCATCCTCCAGATCTTCTTCTCGGTGGCGCTCGATCCGACCGAGGTCGATCATCAGGGCCCGGACTGGGGCCCGCAATACCGCTCCGAGATCTGGGTGGGGGATGCCGATCAGGCGCGTGTAGCGCGCGCCTATTTGGCGCAGCTCGAGGCGGCGCACGTCTGGCCGCGGCCGATCGCGACGCGGGTGGAGGCGTTCACCGGCTTTTATCCGGCCGAGGCCTATCACCAGGATTATCTCCTTCTCCATCCCCACCAGCCCTATATCGCCTTCCAGGACATGCCCAAGGTGGAGGCGCTCGAGCGGCTCTTCCCCGAAGCGTGGCGGCCCGATGCGGTAACGGTGCTGCCGCAGAAGCCCGCGTCGTAGCAGGAGTGCTTTGCAAAGAGGGCCGGCTCCGCTGGCGCCCGCGCGTGGTCCCACCGCCCCCTAACTCGGCGATGCGGGTGCTTAGTCCTAAGCCGTAGCAGCCAAAAAAAACCGGGCCCGAAGGCCCGGTGAGTTGAACAGGGAGGCTTCACGTCTGGGAGACGTAGGGTCCGAAGACCCCTTCCAGGCCTTGCGCCTGGAACCCGCTCGGGGCCACGCCCCGAAACTCGTCAAATCTGCGGCCTTGCTGCAACGCAGCATCATGGCCTGATCAAGAAATAGGCTTTTTCGCTGGGAAGACCACACCAAAATAGTCAAGCGAGCCATGCGCATTTCGCATGTCTTGACCCCGCGCTCGGCCGCTCAGAAGCGGAATTCGGCGATGCGCTTGACGAGAAAATCGCGGAACACGGCGATGCGCTTCGAGTGCCGCAACACTTCCGGGTAGACGAAGTAGGCGTCGATTTCCGGTCCCTGGAGATCGGGGAGCACGCGGACGAGGTCCGTCGTGTCGCCGACCATGTAGTCAGGGAGGGAGGCGATGCCCAGGCCGCCGCGCACGGCGCGGTAGATGCCGTAGATGTTGTTGACGCGCAAGACCTGCTTGGGCATGTGCTTGTGCGCCTTGCAGAGATCCAAGAGCCAATTGACGCTGGTCGCCGGCAGTCGCGCCTCCTCGCCGAAGATGACGATCTTGTGCGCTTCGAGGTCTTCCGGCGTCTTGGGCGTACCGGCAGCCTCGAGATACTGCTTGGTGCTGAAGAGGTGCACATGCACCTTCATGAGCTGGCGCTGGATCAGATCCGGCTGGCGCGGCGGCGCCATGCGGATCGCCACATCGGCTTGGCGCATGGAGAGGTCGAGCTCGCCGTCCTCGAGCAGCAGCGTCATTTCGATCTCGGGATAGAGATCGAGGAACTCCCGAATGCGCGGCGTCAGCCAGGTCGAGCCGAAGGCGACCGTCGTGGTGACCTTGAGCGGACCCTTCGGGCGCTCCTTGCTCTCGGTCAGCATCGCCTCGGTCATGGCGAGCTTGCCGAACACCTCCTTGACCGTCTGGTTCAGAAGCTCGCCCTGCTCGGTCAGGATGAGGCCGCGGGCGTGGCGGTGGAAGAGCGTGGTGGAAAGGCTCTCTTCGAGCGCGCTGATCTGGCGGCTCACCGCCGACTGGCTGAGCTTGAGGACTTCGCCTGCATGGGTGAAGCTGCCGGCCTCGGCGACGGCATGAAACACTCTGAGCTTGTCCCAATCCATTCCCCTGCCCCGATCTCGCGGCAGCCTGACCTGGCCGAGGCCCTCGCGGTTCATCCGCGCCTCACTCCGCGGCGCTGCGCTCGGAGACGTGCTCTTGGGCGGCGAGATAGCGCTCGGCCTCGAGTGCCGCCATGCACCCCATTCCGGCCGCGGTCACGGCTTGACGGAACACCTTGTCCTTGACGTCGCCTGCCGCGAACACGCCCGGCATGCTGGTCGCGGTGCTGTCGGGTGCGGTCGAGATGTAACCGGCGGCGTCCATCGCGACCTTGCCCTTGAAGATCGCCGTCGCGGGCTCGTGACCGATGGCGATGAAGACGCCGTCGGCGGCGAGCCTGCGCGTGGCTCCTCCCTTGACGGGCTTGAGCTCGATCCCCGTCACCGCTGGCGGCGCGCCGGTTCCGACGATCTCCTCCACCACATGGTCCCAAATCACCGCCACCTTCGGGTTCTTGAAGAGGCGGTCCTGCAGGATCTTCTCGGCGCGCAGCTTGTCGCGCCGGTGAACGAGAGTGACCTGGCTCGCGAAATTGGTGAGAAAGAGCGCCTCCTCGACGGCCGTGTTGCCGCCGCCGATCACCGCGACCGACTTGCCGCGATAGAAGAATCCGTCGCAGGTGGCGCAGGCCGAGACGCCGTGGCCGCGAAAGGCTTCCTCGCTCGGGATGCCGAGCCAGCGCGCTTGCGCCCCCGTCGCGACGATCACGCTATCCGCGAAGTAGAGATCGCCCGAGTCGCCCACCAGCCGAAAGGGCCGGCCGGCGAAATCCACCTCCACGATCAAGTCGTTGACGATCTCGGTGCCGACCTGCTCGGCTTGGCCTTTCATCTGCTCCATGAGCCAGGGCCCTTGAATCACCTCGGCAAAACCCGGGTAGTTCTCCACATCCGTGGTGATCGTGAGCTGGCCCCCCGGCTCGAGCCCGGCAACGAGGATCGGCCTCAGGTTGGCGCGCGCGGCGTATATGGCCGCCGTGTAGCCTGCCGGCCCCGATCCGATGATGACGGTCTTGCTGCGACGGGAGTTGGCCATGATGCGCGGTCCAAGGCCTTATGAGGGAGGTATCGAAGCCCTGCCAAATGAGCACAGAAGATAAGAGGCCCATGCGCGGCAGGCAAGACATGGTTTGCGTCGTGACGCCAACTCTGCCGCGGAGCGCTCGCAAGGAGGTCAATGGCGGCGGCGGCTGCGCGGCCGGCGCCACCTCGCGAAAATCGAGTCTCGCGTGAAAACCGGGCCTCAAAAGCCGAACATGTGGTCGAGACTGAAGCTTCGGTTGCTGCCCACGAGGCCGTGGTAACCGAAGAGCCGGCAAGTGGTGTCGCGCACGACGATATAAGCGCGCTCTCCGGCGTGCGCGCGCGCCTCGGCCGCGAAGGTCTCGCCGTAGCGCCACAGGCGAGAGCCGCCGCACGGAATCTCAATCCGCTTGCGCGCCACTTCCTTGCCCGCCCCGTCGCAGAGGATGAGGTCGGTCGCAGAGCGGGCGTGCCAGGGGGCCGATGCGGGGTAGATCAGGTGGCAGAGCGTGTCGAGCGGAGCCTCGCCCAGACGTAGGAAGAGTCTGGTGCTGAGGCCGGGTGCAGCACCGGCGTAGGACTGGGGTTCGCTGCGATAGGTGAGCACGGTGTTGAAGACGTGGGCGCCGAAGCTCGTCTCGGCCGCGTGTCCGCTCACCTTGTCCTCGTAGCGGAAGATGCCGTGGAGCCAGCCGTCGGCAGCTCCCCCTTGGGAGAAATCGTAGACGAGCTCGACGTGGCCGTAGCCTCCCGCAAGCGTCATTCCGCCATCGACGAGCTGGGCCAGGTCGAGTGCCACGCTGTCGTTGCGCTTGAGGCAGCCGAAGAGGTGGCGCGCGCACTCCCTCCCGCTCGAGTCGTAGACGAGAAGGGCGACGGGCAGCTCGTCCTGGCAGGTCGCCATGGGAGTCGGCAGCACCACGGTGCGGAACTCGCGGGGCGGCAGCAAGGGTGCGGGCAGGAGAAAGCCCTTGCCCATCAGATTGCCGAGCTCGGCAATGCGCGGATCGCACTTGAGGTCGCTGCGCTCCACATTCGCGTGCGCGATGCGCCGCTTGCCGTCGCGCGCCCTCACCTCGTAGCGCGGACGGACGAAATACTTGCCGGCCTGCACCTCGAGCTGCTGGGGCCAGCGCGCGGCGGGCAAGAGCGACGCCACATCGAGCGCCAAGGTGCCGAAGGGGGCGATCTCGCGCTCGAGCCAGGCGATCTCGTGGCTGCCCATAAGATTGAGCCCCACGGCCTTGGCCGGGATCGGGGTCGGGTGGCTGTTCTGCACCCAAAGTGTCACGCGCTCGCCTTCGCGGGGTGCGGGCAGGCCCGCATAGAGGTCGGCCGGCCAGGAATTGGCGTCATGCGTCGCGGAAAGTTCAGCGCCCGATTGGCCGTAGGTATCGAGCGCGTACTTGACCACGTCGTGCACCACGGCGCCGATCACGTGCACGAAGAGCTGGCCGGTGAAGGGGGGGAGCGAGAAGCGACGGCGCACCTCGTCGCTGTCGACGACGATGGAAGCGGGGCCGGGGGGAAGTTCCTCGCGCCACTCCGCCAATTGCTTGCCTTGCTCATCAAAAAGGCAGAGCCAAATCGCAACCTCGGAGGCGCCGTAGCCCGACCAGTAGTTGGCGCTGACGAGCCGCGTGTGAAGACCGTCGGCATCGCGGAAGAAGACGAAGTTCGTCGCGAAGTTGAGCGGGTCGAGGTAGCGCCGCGCGCTGCCCAGCATGTCCGGCGGCAGCTTCATCTCGTCGAGGCTCTCGAGCGCGATGCCGCGCGGCAGCAGATGGCGAATGTGATCGATGAGCCGGCCGGCATCGAAGGCCATGACCAGAAGGCTCTTGGCGGCACTCGCCGGAAGCTCCGTCACGGGCTGGGCGCGCTGGCCCAGCCTTGTCACCCCCACTTGCTCGACGTTCTGCACGAAGACGCCGGCAAGCTCGAGCCGGGCCAAGGGATGCAATGCCGCGAAGCCCTGGGCCAGGCCGAGCGGGTCGTAAACGGCGACGGGACCGCGCCTTCCGAGACGTTCGATCAGGCCGGGCGCCTTTGCTGCGGCGAGCGGATGACCAATCGCCTTGAAAAAGGCGTTGCCGCCGGTCAGGTTGTTGAAAGTCTCGATCTCAAGCGCCATGGGCCGCCTTGGTCTATGAACGGGCGCTTATAGCCGATTTTGCGCCGGCTCCGCCTCAACTTTCGCGCGCGCTCGGCGGGAGAGGCGCCGCCGCACCTCGGCCGCCACCGGTTCGGCATCGAGGAGCGGGGCGTAGCTCCAGCGCTCGAGCCGTCCCTCGAAGGGTCGCGTCAAGCCCGCCTCGCGCAGCTCGTCATGAAATTTCCGGTGGCGCTTGGACCCGCCGGCGAGCTCGAGGATGTAGACCGGCTTTCCTGTGGCGCAGGCCTCGGACGCCATCGATACGGAATCGGCCGTCACCAGGATGTAGTCGGAGAGCGCCAGCAGGCCGAGATAGGGGTTCTCGCCAGTGCCGTCCCACAGGTAGGCGGCAACCTCCTTGAGACGCTCGCGCAAGATGCGCTCGTACTCCGCACCGGTGCGACGCGAGGGCGTCACGGCAAGGCCGGCGCCGGTCCCGCGGGCGAGCTCGACGAGCCGGTCCGCGATGCGCGCGGCATCCGCGGGCGTGAAGCGGTCGCGGCCGTTGGCGCCGCCGACCAATACCGCGACGAGGGGGCGGGGGAGTGCCGCGAAGAGCGGGCGGAAATGCCGAGCGGCTTCTGCGAGCTTCTCCGGTGTCACCGGATGAAGCGCTCCGCGCGTCGCGATTACGTTGGCGCCCTTGACCCGGTCGTGCCGGGGGGCTGCCACCAGGTCGAAGGCGGCGGTGTTCATGAGCGGATCCTGAACATGCACGAGGAAGCTCCGTCCGCGGCTCGCCCGCTTCACCGCGAGCGCTATGGCGACACTTTTGCGCCCGCAGCTGATCAGGATGTCCGGCCAGGGGGGGGCGAAGCGATCGCTGCCGGGACCGAGCGAGCGGAAGGGGCAGGGCCACCAATTGGACGGCAGTGCCAGCCACAGAAGGCGCGGATTGACGCGCTTGATCACCGCCTCGAGCCCGAGCGCGTCGCTTAGCCCGCGGCACTGGCTCTCCATGCCGGCAGCGCCCTCGGTGACGATCCAGCAGCTTGGCTTTGTCATGGAACCCCGGATAACGGCGCCGCAATATGGCAACCCCGCCCTAAACTCGGCAAGGGGGCCGCCTGGCAAATGCAATTAAATTTCCGCAATATGGGCCTTGAAATATTATTTCAATACGCATAGGTCTAAAGTCGTAATTTTGTTGCGCATGCGAGCCGACGGCACCTGCGCCAAAGGGGGCGAGTGGTCATGCGACACGTGAAGCTCGACCGAATCGATCGCCGAATCCTGCATGATCTTCAGGATGATGGGCGCATCACCAATGTGGCACTCGCCAAACGGGCCGGCATTTCGGCGCCGCCATGCCTGCGCCGCGTCCGCGCGCTCGAGGAAGCCGGTTTCATTCGCGGCTATCACGCCGAGCTCGATCCCGAGCGGCTCGGTTTCGAGGTGATGTTTTTCGCCCTTGTCGGCTTGGACAGCCAGTCGGAGGCGGTGCTCACGGCATTCGAGGAGAGGGTGGGAGCATGGCCGGAGGTGCGCGAGTGTTTCATGGCGCGCGGCCCCGACGACTTCGTGCTCAAGCTCGTCGCACGCAACACGGCTCACGAGAACGAACTCACGACCAAGCTCACCTCTTCAGCCCATGTCGTGCACGTCCGCACGATCCAGGTCATCCGCACCTCCAAGGCCGTACCCGGGATTCCGGTCGAACCGGGTGACGGAGGACAGACGACGGAGAAGCCTTAGTGCCGTGCCCGCTTGAACGCCTGCTTCCGAAGCTTCACCGACGTCATTGCGAGCCGCAGGCGAAGCAATCCACCACATCAGGTTTCATTGGACACTCCTGGGCTGCTTCGCCTGCCTCCGCCGACCTTCCTTCGCCCGCCGAAGCGGGCTTCGCGAAGGCGGGAGCGAAGCCGCTGCGGCTTCGCGCAGGCAGGTCGGCTCCGCCTCCTCGCAACGACGAACTGCGTTGCGCTCCGGCCTTCAGAACCGCACTTTCTGAATCTCGTAGACCTTGGAGCCGCGCGGCGTGGAGACTTCCACGCTCTCGCCGACCTCCTTGCCGATCAGCGCGCGGGCAAGCGGCGAGATGATGGAAAGCTTGCCCGAGGTGATGTCGGACTCCTCCGCGCCGACGATCTGGAACGTCACCTCCTCGTCCGTATCGACATCGACGAGGTCGACGGTGGCCCCGAACTTGACGGCCTTTCCCTTCAGCTTGGTCACGTCGATCACCTCGGCGCGTCGGATCTTGTCCTCGAGCTCGGCGACCCTGCCCTCGATGAAGCTCTGACGATCGCGCGCCGCATGGTATTCGGCGTTCTCCGAAAGATCGCCGTGGGTGCGCGCCTCCTCGAGCGCGCGAATGACCGTCGGCCGCTCGACCGTCTTGAGACGGCGCAGCTCCTCCTGAAGGCGGGCCAATCCTTTCGGGGTGATCGGCATTTTGTCCATGGCCGCGTCCAACCTGGTCCTGAACAGACAATACCTCTCATAGCCGGGCAGGCCTGCGTTCGCCCGGGCTATGAGGTGGATCCTAAAACGACCCCTCAAGATAGAACTGCAACGGAGCAACTTCAAGCTTGCCGGACTTGAGTGCCGCGATCGCGGCGACCGCCGCGCGCGCGCCGGCGACGGTGGTGTAATAGGGTATCTTGTTCATGAGCGCGGTGCGTCTCAAGCTGAAGCTGTCGGCAATCGCCTGGGCGCCGTCGGTCGTATTGAAGACGAGCTGCACGCCGCCGTCCATCATCGCATCGACGATGTGGGGGCGGCCGTCCATCACCTTCTTCACGTCCTCCACCTTGAGGCCGTGCTGGCGCAGATGGGCCGCGGTCCCGCGCGTGGCGATGAGCGAAAAACCAAGTTCGATCAAGCGCTTGACAACCGCGACCATGGCCGGCTTGTCCTTCTCGCGCACGGAGACGAAGACCGCGCCCTCTAGCGGCAGCTCGGTCCCGCTGCCGAGCTGGGATTTGGCGAAGGCGCGGCCGAAGTCGGCATCGAGGCCCATGACCTCGCCGGTCGACTTCATCTCCGGCCCCAGGAGGGTGTCGACATTGGGGAAGCGGGCAAAGGGGAAGACCGCTTCCTTGACCGCGACATGCCGGCTCTTCGCGCCCTGGAGGCGGAAGCGCCCGAGCCGCTCACCCACCATGAGCCGTGCCGCGATCTTGGCGATGGGCACGCCGGTCGCCTTAGCCACGAAGGGAACCGTGCGCGAGGCGCGTGGGTTGACCTCGAGGATGTAAACATCCTTGTCCTTGACGGCATATTGCACGTTCATGAGGCCGACGACGCCGAGTGCGAGGCCAAGTTTTTCGGTCTGCGCCCGAATGTCCTCGATCACCGCCTCGGGCAGCGAGTAGGGCGGCAAGGAGCAGGCGGAGTCGCCCGAATGAATGCCCGCCTCCTCGATATGCTCCATGATGCCGGCGACGTGCACCTGGCTGCCGTCCGAGATCGCGTCCACGTCCACCTCGATCGCATCCTGCAGATAGCTGTCGATGAGCACCGGCTCGTCGCCCGAAACCTTGACCGCCTCGCCCATGTAGCGCAGCAGGCCGGAGCGGTCGTGCACGATCTCCATGGCGCGTCCGCCCAGCACGTAGGAGGGGCGGATCACCACGGGATAGCCGATATCCGTGATGACGAGCTCGGCCTCCGCGACCGAGTGCGCGATGCCGTTGTGCGGCTGGCGCAGCTTGAGCTTGGCGAGGAGCTTCTGGAAGCGCTCGCGGTCCTCGGCAAGGTCGATCGCGTCGGGCGGGGTGCCGAGGATGGGGATATTGGCCGCCTCGAGCGCTGCGGCGAGCTTGAGCGGGGTCTGGCCGCCGAACTGCACGATGAGCCCGAGGAGCGTGCCACAGCCGCGTTCGACGCGCACGAGCTCGCTCACGTCCTCGGCCGTGAGCGGCTCGAAGTAGAGGCGGTCGGAAGTGTCGTAATCGGTCGATACGGTTTCCGGGTTGCAGTTGACCATGATGGTCTCGTAGCCGGCCTCGCGGAGCGCGTAGACCGCGTGCACGCAGCAGTAATCGAACTCGATGCCCTGGCCGATGCGGTTGGGCCCGCCGCCGAGAATGATGACCTTGCGCGCATCGCTCGGCGCCGCCTCGCACTCGGCGGGCGAGACGCCGTCGCCTTCATAGGTCGAATACATGTAGGGCGTGAGTGAGGCGAACTCCGCAGCACAGGTATCGATGCGTTTATAGGCGGGATGCACGTCGAGGCGCTGGCGCCGCTCCGCGACTTCGCCCTCCTTGAGCCCGGCAAGCTCGGCAAGGCGCGCGTCCGAGAAGCCGAACTTCTTGAGGCGCAGGAGCTCGGGCCGCCCGCTCGAGAGACCGCGTGCGCGGACTTGGCTCTCGATTTCGACGAGACCGGAGATCTGTGCGAGAAACCATCGGTCGTAGCGGCAGGCGCGGTGGACCTCCTCGAGCGTGAGCCCGTAGCGGAAGGCCTGCGCGATGACCAGGAGGCGGTCGGGGGTGGCGACCGCGAGGGCGGCGCGCACCACGTCCTTGTTGGCGCCCGCTGCGGCGCCTGGGATGTCGACCTCGTTGAGGCCGGTAAGGCCGGTCTCCATCGAGCGCAGCGCCTTTTGCAGCGACTCGGCAAAGTTGCGCCCGATCGCCATCGCTTCGCCCACCGATTTCATCGAGGTGGTGAGGATTTTCTCGGCACCCGGGAACTTTTCGAAGGTGAAGCGCGGCATCTTGGTCACGACGTAATCGATCGTCGGCTCGAAGGAGGCGGGGGTGACGCCGGTGATGTCGTTCGCCAGCTCGTCGAGCGTGTAGCCGACCGCGAGCTTGGCGGCGACCTTGGCGATGGGAAAGCCGGTCGCCTTGGAGGCAAGGGCCGAGGAGCGCGAGACGCGCGGATTCATCTCGATGATGACGAGCCGGCCGCTCTCCGGGTGCACGGCGAACTGGACGTTCGAGCCCCCCGTATCGACGCCGATCTCGCGCAGGACCGCGAGCGAGGCGTCGCGCATGATCTGATATTCCTTGTCGGTAAGCGTGAGTGCCGGGGCCACGGTAATGCTGTCGCCGGTATGGATGCCCATTGGATCGACGTTCTCGATCGAGCAGACGATGATGCAATTGTCCTTGCGGTCGCGCACCACCTCCATCTCGAACTCTTTCCAGCCCAGCACCGACTCCTCGATCAGCACCTCGCTGATCGGCGAGGCCTTGAGCCCGCCGCTCACGATCTCGGCGAACTCGGCCTGATTGTAGGCGACCCCGCCGCCCGTGCCGCCGAGCGTGAATGAGGGCCGGATGATGGCGGGAAGCCCGATCTCGGCAAGGGCGGCCCTCGCCTCCTCGAGCGTGTGGGCGATCGCGCTCTTCGGCGATTCGAGCCCGATGCGGGTCATCGCCTCGCGGAAGAGGAGGCGGTCCTCGGCCTTTTCGATCACCTCGGCGCGCGCACCGATCATCTCGACGCCGAAGGCGGCGAGCACGCCGCCTTTGGCAAGCGCCATCGCGGTGTTGAGCGCGGTCTGTCCGCCCATGGTGGGGAGGAGGGCCGAGGGGCGCTCCTTCTCGATGATGCGCGCGACGAACTCGCGCGTGATCGGCTCGATATAGGTGGCGTCCGCCAAGCCCGGGTCGGTCATGATCGTCGCCGGGTTCGAGTTCACCAGCACGACGCGATAGCCCTCGTCCTTGAGCGCCTTGACGGCCTGGGTGCCCGCGTAATCGAATTCGCAGGCTTGGCCGATCACGATCGGCCCGGCGCCGATGACGAGGATGGAGTCTATGTCGCTGCGCTTAGGCATGGGCGCGGTCATTGGCGAGAGGAAAATCCCCCTCCCCCTCAAGGGGGGAGGGGGATTTAAGGTCTTGGATCACGTGCAGCGGAACGAACCAGCTATTATAATTTGCTGCGCTCATGCGTTCTCTTCCATCAGCTTGACGAAGCGTGCGAAGAGGTAATGGCTGTCGCGCGGACCGGGCGAGGCCTCGGGATGATATTGCACGGCGAAGACGGGCATGTCCTTGAGGCGGAAGCCCTCGACGCTGCCGTCGAAGAGCGAGCGGTGGGTGACCTCGAGTCCGCTCGGCATCGACGCCTCGACCACGACGAAGCCGTGGTTCTGGCTGGTAATCTCGACCTTGCCGGTTTGCAGATCCTTGACCGGGTGATTCGCCCCGCGATGGCCGTGGTGCATCTTCTCGGTCCGGGCGCCAAGTGCTAGCGCCATCATCTGATGGCCGAGGCAGATGCCGAAGGTGGGGACTCCCGCCTCGATGATCTGCCGGATCATCGGCACCGCATATTCGCCGGTCGCCGCCGGGTCGCCCGGACCGTTCGAGAGGAAGACGCCGTGGGGCAGGAGGCCGAGGATGGCCTGAGCACTCGTCGTCGCGGGCACCACGGTGACCCGACAGCCGGCGGAGGCGAGACAGCGCAGGATGTTGCGCTTGGCGCCGTAATCGACCGCGACCACGTGGAGCGTCGGTTCCAGCTGCCGGCCATAGCCCGCTCCGAGCACCCAGCGCGTCTCGTCCCACTGATAGGTCTGCCGGCAACTGACCTCGCGCGCGAGGTCCATGCCCTCGAGCCCGGGCCAGGCGGCGGCCTCGCCGATCAGCGCCTCGACATCGAAGCGGCCATCGGGGGCAAAGCACAGGACGCCGTTCGCAGCCCCGCCTTCCCGCAAGCGCCGCGTGAGACGGCGCGTGTCGATGCCGGCGAGCCCGGGAAGCCCGTGGCCGACGAGCCAGGAGTTGAGGTGCTGTGTCGCGCGCCAGTTGCTCGGCTCCGTAGGGTCGTCGCGGACGATGAGGCCGCGCGCCGCCGGCGTCATGGTCTCGATGTCCTCGGAGTTGGTGCCGACGTTGCCGATGTGGGGGAAGGTGAAGGTGATGATCTGCCCGGCGTAGGAGGGATCCGTGAGGATCTCCTGGTAGCCGGTGATCGAGGTGTTGAAGCAGACCTCGCCCACGACCTTGCCTGCGGCACCGATGCCGCGGCCCCAGTAGAGCGTGCCATCGGAGAGCGCCAGCACGGCTGTGACCGCCGGCGGCGCCGGCAGCCGCGATTCTGCGCGCGTGGGCTCTTGCTGCGACATGCGGATGGTTCCCCGGCTGCCGCGCGTAAGCCGTGGTGCGGCGGGCCGCGGCTTAGATAAGCAAATGCCATGCCGGCGTCAAGCCGGGTGCGTCGAAAAATTTCTTGCGAATTCAAGCGCTTAATCCGTGTTAATCCCTTGCGCCACGGAGCGTTTCCGGTTACCGTGCTCCCTTTCCATGCAGGCGTCCCCTTCCATGCTCCGTGCCCGCCTGAGCGAGGCCCTCAAGACCGCGATGAAAGCGAGGGACGCGCGTTCCGTTTCGACGGTGCGCCTCATCTTGGCGCGGCTTAAGGAGCGCGACATCGAGGCCCGCCCCAAGGGCAAGCCGGAGGGCATCTCCGATGAGGAGATGGTCGCGATGATGCAGGGCATGATCAAACAGCGGCACGAGTCGATCGAGCTCTACGAGCGCGGCCGCCGGCCCGAGCTCGCGGAGAAGGAAAGGGGCGAGATTGCGGTCATCGAGTCGTTCATGCCGCGCCAGCTCTCGGAAAGCGAGATGGCGGAGGCGATCACAAAAGTGGTCGGCGAGCTCGGTGCCAGCGGGATGAAGGACATGGGAAAGGTGATGGCGAAGCTCAAGGAGCGCTTTGCCGGGACCATGGATTTCGCGAAGGCGAGCATGCTCGTCAAGGCGAGGCTGGCAGGAAGCTGAGGCCGGGAGAGCGTTGAGGGGGTAGGGGTCGAGTCGCATAATTTGCGCCTGCCCGTTGCTGCCGCGCCCCGGCCATAACACATAGAGGGTGACCGGCCTCAGGGGGAGGCCGCAGAGGGCGGCGGCGGGTCGCCCGGTGGGGGAGCCTCGAGTTGCGTGCGGGTCCGGCCTGATGGCCTTGTCTCCACAATTTCTCGACGAGCTGCGTGCCCGAGTGGGGCTCGTCGATGCGATCTCCCGGCGCGTCAAGCTCCAGCGCAAGGGCCGCGAGCACCTCGGCCTGTGCCCGTTCCACAACGAGAAGACCCCCTCCTTCACGGTCAACGAGGAGAAGGGCTTCTTCCATTGCTTCGGCTGCGGCGCCCACGGCGACGTGATCGGCTTCGTCATGCGCAGCGAGCATCTGAGCTTTCCCGAGGCGATCGAGCGGCTTGCCGCCGAGGCGGGCCTCGCCGTACCGCAATCCTCGCCGCAAGAGCGCGCGCGCGCGGAGAAGCTCAAGACCCTCGGCTCCGCACTCGAGGCCGCCAGCACCTTCTACGAGAAGCAGCTCGCGGGCCCGCCCGGACGGGCGGCACTCGACTATCTCCACCGCCGCGGCCTGGACGAGACGACCATCGCCCGCTTCCGCCTCGGTTGGGCACCCGAGCGCAATGCGCTCAAGAGCCACCTCCTCAAGGAAGGCTATCCCGAGGCGCTTTTGCTCGAGGCGGGGCTGATCGCCCATAGCGAGGAGCGCAACGAGAGCTACGATTATTTCCGCGCCCGCGTCATCTTTCCGATCGCGGACGCGCGCGGACGCATCGTCGCGTTCGGCGCGCGTACGCTCGGCGAGGCGACGCCCAAATACATAAATTCGCGGGAAGGCGAGCTCTTCCACAAGGGCAAGATGCTCTACGGCCTGGCCCATGCCCGGCGCGGGGCAGCCGAGAGCGGCCGGCTCATCGTGGTCGAGGGCTATATGGACGTGATCGCGCTGCACAAGGCGGGCTTCAACGACGCGGTGGCGCCGCTGGGGACCGCCTTGACCGAGGCGCAACTGGCACTCCTCTGGCGCCTCGTCGACGAGCCCGTGCTCTGCTTCGACGGCGACGCGGCGGGCGCGCGCGCGGCGGGGCGCGCTGCCGCTCTTGGCTCCCGGCAAGTCGCTCAGCTTCGTGCGCCTGCCCGCGGGCGAGGATCCCGACACCCTTCTCCGAGAGGAAGGCGGGGTTGGGGCCGTGCGCACGCTCTTGAGCGAGGCCCGCCCGCTGGTCGATCTCATCTGGGAGCTGGAGATCGCCGCACACCCCGCCGATACGCCCGAGCGCAGGGCGCGATTGAAAGAGCGCATCGAGGCGACCGCCCGGCGGATCAAAAATGACGCGGTGCAGAAAACCTATCGGCAGGAGCTTTGGGCCCGCTATCACCAGCATTACGGCGGCCAAGCGACCAAGGGTGGCTTTGCGGGCCGCAGGGAGCGCCGTCCCGGCGACCGGCGGGGGCTTGAGCCGGGGGCTGCGGGTCTCAAGGGGCCGCGCAAGCCCGAAACATTGCCCAGGCTCGGCCAGGAGGGGCTGGTGGCCGCAATCGTAAGCCACCCGGCGCTCCTGGATCAGCTCGGCGAGCTCTTTGGCACCCTTGAGCTGCCCAAGGGTGAGCTTGACGAGCTGAGGCGCGAGATCATAAAGACCTGGAAGCCGGATATTGACACAGAGGCGCTGAAAAACCACCTAGTGGCATCCGGTTTCGGTGGCGCGCTCGCGCGTGTCCTGGCCCGTGATGCCTGGGTTGCGGCTCAGGACTCGAGCCTCGAGCAGGCAGCGAGGGCGTGGCGGCACAGCTACGACCTTCTCTCCAGCTCCCATGCCACGCGGGAGGTTGAGAAGGCGGAACGCGAATTGGCCGAGCATATGACCGACGAAGGGCTGATCCGTCTACAGGCGGGTCGGCGCGAGGTTTTGGCTCTTAAGGAACATGCGCTCGACCACGAGCGGGACGAGTTCCTCTTTCGCAAGGGGAAGAGGAGAAGGTAAGTGGCAGGAAGCGCTCTCGGGGAAGGGGGGTGCGGTCGTTGGTTTCATCACGATCGGAAGGGGCGACGGCGGCATGGCGACGAAGACGATGACGAAGACCGCCAAGGCGGCAAAAACCAAGAATAAAGAGCAAGGCGAAACGGGCAGCGAGTCGGGCGACGGCCCGCTCATGGACGGTATGGTTGCCGCCGTCAAGAAGATGCTGGCCCGCGCCAAGGAACGCGGCTACGTGACCTACGACGAGCTCAACTCGGTCTTGCCGCAGGACCAGGTTTCCTCCGAGCAAATCGAAGACACCATGGCGATGCTCAACGAGATGGGCATCAACGTCATCGAGAGCGAGGAGACCGAGGAGGCCGCGGCCCCCGAGGCGGCAGCGGCGGTGGCGGTGGCCGAGCCCGAGCCCGAGCCCGAGGCCGAGTTCGATACGGAAGGCGAGGTCCGCAGCGGCAACATCGACGACGACGAGCTCGGCCGCACCGACGACCCGGTGCGCATGTATCTGCGCGAGATGGGCAGCGTCGAGCTTCTCTCGCGCGAGGGCGAGATTGCCATCGCCAAGCGCATCGAGGCCGGCCGGGAGAAGATGATCGGTGCCATCTGCGAAAGCCCGCTCACCATCAAGGCGATCGTGCTGTGGCACGACGCGCTCACCGAGGGCAAGCTTTTGCTGCGCGACATCATCGACCTCGACGCCACCTATGGCGCAGGGCCCGACGGCAGCACACTCGCGGCCGCCGAGGAGAGTGCCAATGGGCAGGCCGCCGTGGAGGCCGACCCGCCCGAGGTCGAGGAGACCGAGGCGGATGCCGACGCCGAAGACAACAGCATGTCGCTCGCCGCGATGGAGCTGCACCTGATGCCCCAGGTGCTCGAGACCTTCGAGCGGATCGCGGTGACCTGGAAGCGGATGTCGAAGCTCCAGGACCAGCGCATTGGGGCGTTGCAGGCGGGCGAGATTTTCGCCACGGCGTCGGAGCGGCGCTACATGCGGCACAGGGGCGACCTCGTCGAGCTCATGCAGAACGTGCGGCTCAACAACGGCCGTATCGAGCAGCTCGTCGACCAGCTTTACGGGCTCAACCGCCGGCTCATGCAGTTCGACGGCGAGCTCCTGCGCCAGGCCGAGAGTGCCGGCGTCAAGCGCGAGGCCTTCATCACCCAGTACCAGGGCCACGAGCTCGATCCCAACTGGATGGAGCGCATCCGCGAGCTGCAGGGGACGGGTTGGAAGCGCTTCGGCGCCAAGAAGTATGCCGACCGCATCGGCCAGTTGCGCGAGGGATTGCGCCGGCTCTCGGACGAGTGCGGGCTCCCGGTGAGCGAGTTCCGCCGCATCGTGCAGTCGGTGCAGCAGGGCGAGCGCGAGGCGAGCCGGGCCAAGAAGGAGATGGTCGAGGCCAATCTGCGTCTCGTCATCTCGATCGCCAAGAAGTACACCAACCGCGGGCTCCAGTTCCTCGACCTCATCCAGGAAGGCAACATCGGGCTCATGAAGGCGGTCGACAAGTTCGAGTACCGCCGCGGCTACAAGTTCTCGACCTATGCCACCTGGTGGATCCGGCAGGAGATCACGCGCTCGATCGCCGATCAGGCGCGCACCATCCGCATCCCCGTGCACATGATCGAGACGATCAACAAGCTGGTACGCACCTCGCGCCAGATGCTGCACGAGATCGGACGCGAGCCCACGCCCGAGGAGCTCGCGGTCAAGCTCGCCATGCCGCTCGAGAAGGTGCGCAAGGTGCTCAAGATCGCCAAGGAGCCGATCAGCCTCGAGACGCCGATCGGCGACGAGGAGGACAGCCATCTGGGCGACTTCATCGAGGACAAGAACGCGGTGCTGCCCCTCGACGCCGCGATCCAGGCCAACCTGCGCGAGACCACGACGCGCGTGCTGGCGACTCTCACCGCGCGCGAGGAGCGCGTCCTGCGCATGCGCTTCGGCATCGGCATGAACACCGACCACACGCTCGAGGAGGTCGGCCAGCAGTTCTCGGTGACGCGCGAGCGCATACGGCAGATCGAGGCCAAGGCGCTCCGCAAGCTCAAGCACCCCAGCCGCTCGCGCAAGCTCAGGAGCTTCCTCGATACGACCTGAGGACAGAGGACGGAAAGGAAGCGAAAGGCGGCCGCTTTTCTGTCGTCCGTCGTCCCTCGTCCGTCTTCTGGCAAGGGCCCGTAGTTCAGCTGGTTAGAACGCACCGCTCATAACGGTGTTGTCGCAGGTTCGAGTCCTGCCGGGCCCACCAGATTTCCGACCCGCGTTTCCCAGCCCCAGGCGCTTCTCGTTCACAGTACTATGTGCGCACTCCGCTCCGCCGGGCGGATTGGCGAAAGGGGCCGCTCGGAAACGCTCAGCTCGGCAGACGGCGAACGGCGTCCGCTGCCTCGCTCCGTCTCGGCTGTCCCGGCGTGGCCACGGAGCCTACGTAAAGGAAGCCCACGATCGCATCGCTTTCGGCGAGGCCGAGCTCGCGCTTGAAGATCGCATCATAGGCGGCAGCCCCGGTGCGCCAGAAGCCGCCGTAGCCGAGCGCATGGGCCGCAACGAGAAGATTCTGTGCCGCGGCCCCCACCGCGACGATCTGCTCGATCGGCGGAATTTTCGCATCGTCCTTGACCGCGGCGGCGACGACGATGATAAGGGGCGCGCGCTCCGCCTTCTTGCGCTCGGCATCGCGCTTGGCGGCGGGCGCCTCCGGCTCGCGCCGGAGCAAGGACTGCTCCAGCAACTCCCCGAAACGCTCCCGCGCCGCTCCGTCGAAAATGAGAAAACGCCACGGCCTCAGCCTGCCGTGATCGGGCGCCGAGACGGCGGCCGCGAGCATCGCTTCGAGCGCCTCGGCCGTCGGCGCGGGCTCGGCGAGCTTGATCGGAGAGACACGGGTCTTGAGGGCCGTCAACGCATCCATGGCTTGACTTGATCCGCGGTGCCGAGGAACGAGCGGACGCGCGCTTAGTGCAAGAAGAGCGATTGCACAACGGCGGTCCGGCCCGGTATCGTTCGGAAGCTAATCAATCTGCGGCTGCCTGGCAAGGCCTTCGGGTGCTGCGCGGCGTCACGAAGGGCCGGAAGTTCGCCTGCGGAACCCTTGAGACAGTCGCCGGCGGCTCAGGATTTGGCGCGCTTGGGAGCGATCAGCGGCAGGACGACGCAGCGCAAATAGTCCGGATCGTATCCCGCGGCTTCGCAGGCGATGCGGAAATCGTAGCCGTTGCGCAGAAACCAGTTGCGCGCGTCGTCGCGAATGCGCTGCCGCTCGTCCTCTCCGGAGACGGTGGCGATGCAGTTCGTCGCGTCCTGCAAGGCACGGTGGAGCACCGCGCACCAGAGCTGCCGCTCCGGGCCGTGGCTCGCCATCTCGTGGCGCTCGTAACTCTCGATGGCCGGCATGCGCACGGGAGCCTCCTGCCTCAGTGACCGTCCCGCCGCCCGCGGTGGTGCTGCATCTTGCGTAGTCCTCTTGCGGCCCCGTGAGGCCTTCCGTCCATGGCCCGGCTAATGCCGCCGGCGCGGAAATCTCGGCGTCGGGGCGACCGCGGAGCCGCGCTCGTCCTTATGCCGGAAGTTGATGCGCCCCTTGCTGAGGTCGTAGGGCGTCATCTCGACGGTGACGCGGTCGCCCGCGAGAATGCGAATGCGGTTCTTCTTCATGCGGCCCGACGTGTAGGCGAGCGTCACGTGACCGTCGTCGAGCT
The DNA here is from genome assembly GCA_035604475.1 of Alphaproteobacteria bacterium. Classification (GTDB taxonomy): domain Bacteria; phylum Pseudomonadota; class Alphaproteobacteria; order JACZXZ01; family JACZXZ01; genus DASPPM01. The sequence goes on along the minus strand of DATNIJ010000052.1, from coordinate 9,634 downwards.
GCACGCGAAAGCGCGCGTCGGGCAGCAGCTCCAGCACCGTGCCTTCGAGTTCGAGCAGAGCTTCCTTGACCAATGACACCTCCCGATTTGAGGAAAGCGGCGGCCTGCCGTCCCTTTGCTGTCGCACTCGATAGCGGCTCGCCGCCGGGAACTCGCCCCCCGCGCCCAAGGGAACGGCAAGCGAATCCGACGCGCAAGCGGAGCGGACAAGCGCGCGCCGAAGCCAAATAGCTTGACATGATGATGATCGTATGCGCGCCGGCTGGCAAGCCTTTTGCGCGGGCCGCCTTACCCGCCGCGACAGCCGCGAGTGGCATTCGCAGGTGCCAAGCACCATTTAAAAGGGACAAATGAAAGGAACGACATGGCCTACCTCCCCGCGGCGCAGCGCACCCTCGACGTGGTCTCCCCGGTTACGATCTACCGTCAGATCGGGCGGCGTCCGAGCCAAGTCTATGTCGATGACACCATGACGGCGGCAGAGGCGGGTCGCACCGCACGGCATCGCCTCAAGGACCGCGTCTACTGGCGCACGCACGCCGAGCCGGGGAGCCAAATCCAGGATCGTCCGGGGGGCACGCTCGTGGTGACGGCCACGGGCGAGTGCTACCCTGTCTTGCTCGCGGAGCCTACCCCTCTCACGCCGGCAACCGCGTTCACCCATGCCGATCTGGCGATCAAGGCGGACCAGAGCGCAATCGACCAGCTGGTCGCCGCCGGCAGCCTCGTGGCAGCGGCGCCGCGGCGGCGCAATAGGCAACTGTCGCGGCCGGCCGATCGGATGTTCGAGGACGATCATCCGCTGGTCGTGGACGCGCTGCCGACGGGCGTCACCCCGAGCGACGATAGGGTGGCGGTCGCACGCTTCGGCAGCTATTGGGCAAGAGGTGCTAGGAACTCGGCGCGATAAGGGCCTGGAACGGCACCCTTGGGCAAAGACGGCCTTGCGGCCCGCGCCTTTAGAGAAGATGGCGCAAGCGGTTTTGGAGGTACCGTTGCACCTTCGTGCGGTCGCCGCGCGGCAGCATGCCGATCCGTTCGGCGCTGTCGGCATCGACAGTCGCGATCTTGGCGCAACGGACCACGGAAGCAATCGGCAGTCCCGCGGCCTCGATGTTCGAAATCGGAACGTCGTCGGGCCAGCGGCGATTCTCGACGCTGGTAATCATCAAGAGCCACAAGAGGCCGTGCGACTTATCGAGATCACCGCCGACGACGACTAGGGCCGGTCTGTATTTCCGGATCGGCCGATCCGTATACGGGAACGGTACTCTGACGATGTCCCAAGCGCTAAAGCTTGGCATAGCCGCGCTCGTCCGCTTCCGACGCCCATTCGTTGAAGCTGGCGAAGGGATCCTCGGCGTCGCGGCCTGCGGCCTTGGTCAACACGACCCGTCCCTTTTCGATCGTATAGACGATCTCGTCGCCGGCTCTGAGCCGAAGAGCTGCTCTGACCGGCCGCGGAATCGTGGTCTGCGCTTTGACCGTCAATTTGCTCGTGATCATGGCGCTCTATCCGGTGTAAGGAACTTCCTTAACGTAAGGAAAATCCTTACTGCCGTCAATCGCACGGCAAGGGCGCAACCGGCTGTTCCCGCCCCGGAACGACGTCCAACGGAGCGATCAGCCTGATGCCGGCCTCAGAGAGGCCGAGCTCGCGCTAGGTCTTGACCACGGCCGCGGCACGACACCCAGCCTTGACATCGCTGCGACAAAGCCCTATTTGACTGTCACTGTCGTATCTCGCGATCGCGCGAAGCGCGTTGGCGTCCATAGCTGGATCAGTACCGACGCGGCTGCATTCCGAGACAATTCCCCGACATTTAAGGCATACCCCGGCGCGTGCGGGTTAGGCCGCAACGCAACCGGGATTCGCGGCGCAGGACGCTGCGAGTCTTAAACTTACATGCGGCGTAAGCCGCCCCTCTCGCCCGACCTGCGGCACGGAGCCGCGATGGGCGGGAGGTGCGGCAGAGCCGCCATTAGAAAGAGATAGAAGTGAATCTTTCCTTTTCCGACCTAGCCCTCCTCGAGCCGATCCACCGTGCCTTGCGAGCGGCGAACTATGAGCGGCCGACGCCCATCCAGGCGCAGGCCATCCCGCATCTCCTCGCGGGAAGAGACCTCGTCGGCATCGCGCAGACCGGCACCGGCAAGACGGCCGCCTTCGCGCTTCCGATCCTGCACCGCCTGTCCGCAGCGCATGCGCCCGTCGGGCGCGGCTTCGTGCGGGCCTTGGTGCTCACACCCACCCGCGAGCTCGCCATCCAGATCGACGAGAGTTTTCGCACCTACGGCCGCTACTTGGCACTCCGTCATGCCGTCATCTACGGCGGCGTCAACCAAAGGCCCCAGGTCGCAGCCCTTTCCCGCGGCCTCGACATCCTCGTCGCCACACCGGGCCGGCTCCTCGACCTCATGGGGCAGGGCCATGTCCGCCTCGAGCGGCTCTCGGTCTTCGTCCTCGACGAGGCCGACCGTATGCTCGACATGGGCTTCATTCACGACGTGAGGAAGATCATCGCGACGCTGCCGAAGGCGCGGCAGTCGCTGTTCTTCTCCGCGACCATGCCGCCCGAGATCGGGCGTCTCGCCGCCAGCATCTTGAGCAACCCGGCACGAGTCGAGGTGACGCCCGCCGCTTCGACCGTGGAGCGGGTCGAGCAGCGCGTCCTCTTCGTCGATGCCGCCCGCAAGCGCGCCCTCCTTGCCGAACTCCTCAAGGACCCCGCGATCACCCGCGCCCTCGTCTTCACCCGCACCAAGCACGGCGCCAACCGCTTGGCCGAGCAGCTCGAGCGCATCGGCGTCCAGGTCGAGGCCATCCACGGCAACAAGTCGCAGCCCGCCCGCCAGCGCGCGCTGGAAAGTTTTCGCGCCGGAGAGACGCGCGTTCTCGTCGCCACCGATATCGCTGCGCGCGGCATCGACATCGACGGCATCAGCCATGTCATCAACTACGAGCTCCCGAACGTACCGGAGAGCTACGTCCACCGCATCGGCCGCACGGCGCGGGCGGGTGCCGACGGCATCGCGATCTCCTTCTGCGATGGCGCCGAGCGCGCCTATCTCAAGGACATCGAGAAGCTGACGCGCCGCGCGATCGCGGTGGTCGAGGACCATCCCTTCCACGTTCCGGCCCGCTCGGGGGCTCTGCACGCGGAGCGCGGGCCTCGGGCGGAGACGGCCGGCCGGGCTCGCCCCGGCCGCGGCAAACCCTCTTGGCAAAGGCCTGCCTTCGCGCGGCCGCAGCGCAGGGGATTGATGCACAACACCGAGAGATCCTGACGCGAAGCCGGCGCGACGAGCAGGGCCCGAGACGGCCCCGTTAAGCGGACGCCCGTGGGATCAGGGCGTCATGACGGCGGCAGCGATAAGCCGGCGTGCTTATTTCCCGCGGTCGACCCGCTGGAGCGCGTCCTCGAGATGCGGGATGGCGCGCTCGACCGCCTCCTCGCCCGCCCGGATGATCTCGCTCGCGCGATCGAACTGCAGAACGCCGATCGCGCCAAGCCTGGGTATGATCGTCACGTCGGGCGGATCGCTTGCGAGCCGCGAGCGGCTGACGCGGTCCTGGACGATTTGCAGCGAGCGCGCCATCACGTTGAGCATGCTCGGCTCGTCGCTGCGGTGGCTGAAAAGCTGGCGGGCGAGCTCGGCGCCGGGGAGATTCCTGATCCGCCTCACGATCGCGCGCTCGTCGGCGGCCTCGATCTCGCGCACGGCGCGCAGCCTGGCCGTCCCGAAGGTGTCCGCATTCACGTTCACGGCGATGACGAGGTGCGCGCCGAGCGCGCGGCACATCGAGACCGGGATCGGGTTGACGAGCGCGCCGTCGATGAGCCAGCGGCCGTCGAGCTTGACGGCCGGGAAGACGCCGGGGAGCGCATAGGAAGCGCGGACGGCGTCCATGAGATTGCCCTTTTGCAGCCAGACCTCATGCCCGGTCTCAAGGTCGGTCGAGACGCAAGCGAACGGCAGGGGCAGATTTTCGATCGTCAGGCCGTGGAGCTCTTCGTCAAAGACCTGCATGATGCGGCGTCCCGCGATCAGGCCGCCATGACCGATCTGGAAGTCCAGGAGGCGGGTGACGCGGAGCCTATTGAGCCTGCGCGCCCATGCCTCGAGCCCGTCGAGCCTGCCGGCGACATAGACCCCGCCGATGAGCGCGCCGATCGAGGTGCCGCAGACGATATCGGGCTTGATGCCGACGCGCTCGAGCGCGTTGAGGACGCCGATGTGCGCCCAGCCGCGCGCGACGCCGCTGCCGAGCGCGATACCGACCGCGAGCTCGGAATTCCTCTTCAGTTTCACACCGCCTGCCAACGATGGGCCCTCGTGGATTGACAGCCGCGCCGCAGTGCCTCGCCCTTGCACGGTCGTGGAGAGCGCCAAGAAGACCAGTCCACGCGGCGGGCGGCAAGGGCTTTGCTGCGGCCGCCTCGGTCCCTTTGCGCGAGAGGGGGCGAAACGGCCTTGGGGCCGCTCGGGCGCGGCTGACGCCGGCGGGGAAATTATCGAGTGTTTTCAAGCCTATTTATCGATGATCCCCGGAGCGGCGGCGGCGGCGATCACGCTTGCGGTGGCACGGGCGAGGCGCCATGATCGCGCGCGGACAGCATGGGAGGGGGAGAGACGATGAGGCCCAACAACCTGCGCACGATCTGGAACAAGGGCGGTGCGGTCGTCAACGGCTGGCTCGGCATTCCGAACAGCTTTTCCGCCGAGGTCATGGCGACGCTCGGATGGGATTCGCTCGTCATCGACCTGCAGCACGGTCTCATCGACTACCAGAGCTCGGTCTTGATGATGCAGGCGATCTCGACGACCAGCGTCACGCCGCTCGTGCGCGTACCGTGGAACGACCCGGCCATCATCATGAAGTGTCTCGACGCCGGCGCCTACGGCGTCATATGTCCGATGATCAACGACCGCGAGGAAGCCGAGCGGTTCGTGGGCGCCTGCCGCTATCCGCCCCGCGGATACCGCAGCGCGGGTCCGATCCGCGGCCTCATCTATGGCGGCAGCGACTATCAGAGCAAGTCCGACGAGACGATCGTCGCCTTGGCCATGATCGAGACCGCGGACGGGGTCAAGCATCTGGACGAGATCTGCAGCACGCCGGGACTCGACGGACTTTACATCGGGCCCAACGACCTCTCGCTTTCCCACGGCGGCAAGGGCGGCCTGGATCAGACCGACGCGAAGATCGTAGCCCTCATCGATCGCATCCTGGCCGCGAGCAAGCGCCACAAGATAAAGGCCGGCATCCACACGGGAAGCGTGGCTTATGCCAAGGCGATGATCGCGAAGGGCTTCGATCTCGTGACGGTGTTGAGCGACAACCGCATCCTTGCTCAATTCGGCAAGGAGGTGGTGGCCGAGATGCGCGGCGACGGCGGCAAGGCGGGACCGGGCGGCGTCTATTGAGGCCATGGCGCCGCGTGCGGTGCGGCGGGCCGGCGCAATCAAGGAGCGGTTTCCATGAGCATCGCATTCGATGAGAGAGTGGCGAAGGCTTCCGACGTCTCGGCTGCGGCGGTACGCGCGCGCATCCGGCGCGGCGAGTACCGCGGCCAGACCTCGGGCCTGGCACCCGGCATGGTGCAGGGCAACGTCGCGATCTTGCCGGCCGATTGGGCCGACGAGTTCCTGCGCTTCTGCCTGCAAAACCCGAAGCCTTGCCCCGTTCTCGCCGTGGGAAAGCGGGGCGACCCCTTGTTGCCCACGCTCGGCCGCGACATCGACATCCGCACCGACGTGCCGCGTTACCGCGTCTTCCGCGACGGCAAAGAGGTCGACAGCCCGACCGATCTCATGAAGTGGTGGCGCGACGATCTGGTCGCCTTCGTGCTCGGCTGCTCGTTCTCCTTCGAGCAGGCCCTCCTCGAGGCGGGCCTCCGCCTGCGTCACCTCGAGCAAGGCGTCACGGTGTCGATGTTCCGCACCAGCCTCGACACCGAGCGCACCGAGCGCTTCCACGGCAAGCTGGTGGTCTCCATGCGGCCCTTCACGCCGGCCGAGGCGATCCGCGCCGTGCAGATCACCTCGCGCTTCCCAAACGTGCATGGCGCGCCCGTGCATTTGGGTTTGCCGGAGATGATCGGCATCAAGGACATCGCCAAGCCGGATTTCGGCGACACGGTCGCGGTACGCGAGGACGAGCTGCCGGTCTTCTGGGCCTGTGGCGTGACGCCGCAATCGGTGATCGCGACGGCCAAGCCGCCCTTCTCCATCTCCCACTATCCCTCGCACATGCTGATCACCGATCTCTTGAACGCCAAGCTCGCGGCACTCTGAGGCGGACGAGGGCGAGCGTTGCCCGCGCGCGGAATCCCGCTCGCGGCACGGCATGCCGGTTCAGTTGGCGGCGGGAACGAGCCGGGCCGAGGTGGGGCGCGCCAGGCTGAGGAAATAGACCGAGCAGCTCAAGAGGACGATCCAGAAGCTCGGCGGCCAGTCGGTGACATAGGCAAGCGCAATTCCGAGCCAGGTCTCGCCGAGGCCGAGGAGGGCTGCGAGCGCCACCCCGCGGCCGAGACGCGAGGTGAGACGAAGTGCCGCGGCAGCCGGGCCTACCATGAGCGCAAAGACGAGAAGGACGCCCACGACCTGGGCGGCCTCGGCGACGGCCACGGCGACGATGATGAGAAAGAGCACGGAGACGAGGCGCAACGAGACGCCTTTGGCCTCGGCGAGCTCGGGCTCCAAGGTGGCGAAGAGCAGCGGCCGCGAGATGGCCGCGAGGCCCGCAAGGCTGAGCGCGCCGAGGGCGACCATGTCCCACAGCATGTCGGCGCTCACGCCGAGCAGGTTGCCGAAGAGGAGCGCCGTCGCCTGAGTCGCGTGGGTGGTATAAAGATAGAGGAAAAGCACGCCCAGGCCGAGCGCCAGCGAGAGGATGATGCCGACGGCGATATCGCGGCCGCGCACGCGCTCGCCGAGCAGGCCCATTACGATCCCCGCCGCGAGCGTGAAGGCGAGCAGCCCCCAGAAGGGCGACAGCCCGATGAGCACCGAGCCCGTGGCGCCCGCAAAGCCGACATGGGACAGCGCGTGACCCGCGAACGCGAGGTTGCGCATCACCAGGAAGAATCCCACCGTACCCGCGACCACGGCCACGACGCCGCCGGCCGCAAACGCGGTGCGCATGAAGTCGTACTCAAACATCGTGGAGATGAGCATGGGTCTCGACCGGGCCATGTCCCGACACGACAAGGATGCGGTCCTTCACGCGGAGGACTTCGATCGGCGTGCTGTAGAGCCGGGAAAGCACTTCGCCGTTGATCACCTCCTCGACCGTGCCGAGCGCGGCTTGGCCGTGGCCTAGGTAGAGCACACGGTCCATGAAGCCGAGCAGCGGGTTGATGTCGTGGGCGGTGAACAGCACCGTGATCCCCAGGCTCGACTGAATCCGCTTCACCAGCTCGACCACCGCCTGCTGGAAATGGGGGTCGAGGCTGATGAGCGGCTCGTCGAGCAGGAGGAGCTTCGGTTTGCCGAGGAGCGACTGGGCCAGCAGGAGGCGCTGCAGCTCGCCGCCCGAGAGCTCGCAGAGCGGCCGTTCGGCGAGCGCTGCGGCGCCGACGAGCTCGACCGCAGCATGGACCTCGCCCCGCCCCGCCGCACCGAGGAGCGGCAGGCCCCAGCGCTCGCCATTGCAGGCGCTCGCCACGAAATCCCAGCCGCGGAGCCGCAGATCCGCGACCGGGCTACGCTGCTGCGGCAGATATCCGGCGGCGGCAGTGCCCCGCCGCGCCCCCTCGCCGAAGATGTTGAGCGCGCCCCGCGACGGCCGAATCAGGCCGAGGATGGCCTGGAGTAGCGTGGTCTTGCCGGAGCCGTTGGGGCCGAAGACGCCGACGAACTCTCCCTGCGCTATGGCGAAGCTCACGTCCGCAAGCACATTGCGCCCGCCGCGCGTAAGCGTGACGCGGTCGAGCTCGATCGCGCGGGCGTTTACTTGCCCGCGAGCGCCTGGTCGAGAGCATCGAGCTGCGACATCATCCATTCCTGGTATCTCTTTCCCGGGGGCTCCGTCTCGGTGACGCCGACGATCGGCACGCCGGCTTGCTTCGCGATGCCGCGCATCCGCTCGGTCAAGGCCTCGCTCGTCTGGCTGTTGTAAAAGAGCACCTTGACCGTCCGCGAACGCAAGTCCTTTTCGAAGGCGGCGATCTCGCCGGCACTGGGCTCGGTGTCGTTCATGACCGCGAGCTGGAAGCGGTCGTTCCGCATCTTGAGGCCGAGCGCATCGGCCATATAGCCGAACACGGGCTCGGTCGCCGTCGCGACCGTTTCGGCGTACTTGCGGTGGAGCTCGGAAATCCTGGCGTCCATCCTCTTCATCGTCTCCACGAAGAGCGCCAAGCGCTTGACGTAGTCCGCGCGATGGGAGGGGTCGAGCTGCGACAATGTGTCGGCGAGATGCTTGGCAAGCGCCGGCATCGTCGGCGGGTCGTACCAGATGTGCGGATTGTCTCCATCCTTCCGATGGACAAGCTTGGCGACATCGATGACCTGGCGGCCTGGGGCTTTCGAGGCGGCCAGCAGTTTGCCGGCCCAGCTGTCGTAACCGGCCCCGCTATAGATCACAAGCTTGGCATCGGCAAGCTGGCGGGCCGTCGACGGGTTGGCCTCGAAGAGATGCGGGTCCTCATCCGGGTTGGTCAGAATGCTCGTGACATGCACCTCCGGGCCGCCGATCTGCTCCGCCACGTCGCCGTAGAAGTTCTCGGCCGCCACGATGTCGATCGGAGCGGCATGGGCCCAAGACGCGCCGAGCGCCCAGCCGACGAATGCAGCGATGAAGAAGTGACGCATGGTTTCGCTCCTCGTGTCTGCCGGTTCCGCCCTGCGCGTTATATTATAACATACCATCGCGCGCAACGGCGATGACGGAGCGGTAGGGGGTGAGTTTGGCTGGATCCTCATCCTTCGAGAGGCGTCGCATGCGCGACGCTCCTCAGGATGAGGACATTTTGGTTAGGGTTTCACCTCATCCTGAGGACGGCCGAAGGCCCGTCTCGAAGGATGGGGTGAAACTGACCCGTGACCGACGGAGCGCCCGGCGGCGTCGCGCGGCCTGGTACCTCTTCGCACAGTTTTGCGTCTCGCGGGTCGCCGAAAGGCGACTCGCGAGCTCGCGAAAGTCGGTACTAGGGGCTCAGGCCCTCTTGCGCCGGCCGCTCTTGCGCCGGTTGCGCGTGCCGAGGCCGATCTGCTTGGCGAGCGCCGAGCGCGTCTCGGCGTAGCTCGGGGCGACGACGGGATAGCTCGGCGACAGACCCCATTTGGAACGATAGTCGGCAAGGCTCATCTGATGGGCCGAGCCCATATGGCGCTTGAGCATCTTGAGGCGCATACCGCACTCGAGGCAAACGAGGTAGTTCCGGGTGACCGACTTCTTGATCGGTACATGGGGCTCGGCCTTGCCCGCCGCCGTCTGCTCCTCGCCAAGGCCTCGGAAGCAGTCGTGGACTTGGCGTATGACGGCAGGCAATTCGGCGGAGTCGAGCCGGTTATTGGAGACATATGCCCGGACGACGTTGACGGTCGCCTCCATCAATTGCTCGGGGGTTGTATGATTGCTCATTGTTTCCATTCCTGCGTAGGTGAAACCCTGGGCCTGGCA
>DATNIJ010000051.1:0-3648 GCA_035604475.1 Alphaproteobacteria bacterium | reverse complement strand
GGGCTCCAGCTCATCCTCCCGGGCGAAGTGGCGCCGAGCCATCGCCATGCCGCCTCTGCGCTGCGCTTCATCATCGAGGGCAAGGGCGCCTATACCGCGGTCGACGGCGAGAAGACCGTCATGAGCGAGGGCGATTTCGTCATCACCCCGCCCTGGACCTGGCATGACCACGGCAACGAGAGCGAGCTGCCGATGGTGTGGATGGACGGGCTCGACCTGCCGCTCGTCAATTTCCTCAATACGAGCTTCATGGAGCCCTATCCGCAGGATACCCAGCCGCTGTCGCGCCCGCTCGGCGATTCCCTGGCGCGCTACGGCCAGGGCATCCTGCCCGACGGCTACGCGGCCAAGGGCAAATGCTCGCCCGTCTTCAATTACCCCTACGCCCGCACGCGCGCGGCCCTCGAGGCCATGCGCAAGAGCGAGGAATGGGATGCCTGCCACGGCCTCAAGGTGCGCTACGTCAATCCGGTCGACGGCGACTATGCCATGCCGACGATCGGCGCCTTCATGCAGCTCATCCCCGCAGGCTTCGCGGCACTACCCTATCGCTCGACCGACGGCACCATTTTCGCCTGCGTCGAGGGGCGGGGCCGTACCCAGGTGGGCGACGAGAGTCTCGAGTGGGGTCCGCGCGATGTCTTCGTGGTGCCGAGCTGGTCCTGGTACCGCCACGAGCCTTTGGAGGACACGGTGCTCTTCAGCTTCTCCGACCGACCGGTGCAGGAGAAGCTCGGTCTCTGGCGCGAGCAGCGCGGCAACACGGCGCCGCGGGCCTGAGCGCCAGGGCGAGAAGCTTGGAACTCGCTGGAAAATAAATGAGTCGTTTTTTTCTCGTCATGCCCGCGAAAGCGGGCATCCAGAACGACAGAACTCTGCCATTTCAGCGAATGGACTCCCGCTTTTCGCGGGAATGACGAGCCCATGTGAGGAGAGATGTGCGCATCACCTAGCGCCTTCGCGGGGACAAGCTTCGCGGGTGTGACGAAAGTGGGAAAGAGCGTGCAGCACTTATTTCCCAACGAGTCCTTAGCTCGCTATCGATGACGCCCGAGGAAGTGCTTGCCTTCTGGTTCGCCGCCCCACCGGGGGCGCCGGGCTATGGCCGCATTCGCGAGGTCTGGTTCGAGAAGAACCCGGCCTTCGATGACGAGGTGCGCCGAACGCTCGCGCTGCAGCACGAGGCCGCTTGGGCGGGCGCCTCAGACGGCTGGGCCACCACCGGGCGCGGCGCGCTCGCCCTCGTGATCCTTCTCGATCAGGTGCCGCGCAATATCTTCCGCGGCGAGGCGCGCGCCTACGCGTGCGATGCCAAGGCGCGCGGCGTTGCTGCGGCCGCCGTCGCGCGCGGCTGCGACCGCGCGTTGCTGCCGGCCGAGCGCCTCTTCCTTTATCTCCCTTTCGAGCATAGCGAGGTGCCGGCCGACCAGGAGCGCGCGCTCGAGCTCTTCGCGGCCCTCGAGGCCTTTCCCGAGACCACGGGCGTCATGAAAGTAGTGCGGCGCCATGCCGAGATCATTCGGCACTTCGGCCGCTTCCCCCACCGCAATGCCGCCCTCGGCCGTGCCACCACGCCAGAGGAAGCGGAGTTCCTCAAGGAGCCGGAGTCGTCGTTTTGAGCGGAGCGCTCGCGGCCGCCGCTACTTGAGGGGACGCACCCAGCAGTCGGGGCCGGCCGCGTGCAGGCCGGCGCAGAGCTCCTTGGCCTGGGTCTCGCTCTCGAAGGGACCCAAGGAGAGACGGGCGACCCGCATGCCGCCAACAGTGGTGACGGTGTCGATCCGCGCCTTGAGCTCGCCAAGGAGCCGCGGAAGACGCGTGCGGAGCGCGTTCCAATCGCGGCTTGCCTCCGCGGGCGAGCGGAACGAGACATATTGCACGAGATATTTCCCGGCAGCGCTCTCGCGCGGTGGCGCGCTCACAGCTGCCGGGCCGGGCAGTGCCGCCAATTGGGATGCGGCGGCCGCCGGCGGCTTCGTTGCAGCCGCGGGTGCCGCCACGGGCTTATTTGCCGTAGGTGCGGGCTTTGCCGGCATGGCCGCCTCAGGAGCGGGTGCGGGCTTTGCCGGCTTGGCTGCCTCAGCAGTAGCAGGAGACGCGGCGGCCGCCGGTGCCGCTTGGCCGGCCTCGTTGGCCGCAGGCTCGCCCTCGGCTGGCGGCGGCGCCAACGTCTTCTCGGCCACTTGAGTCGCGGGCATGGCAGGGGGCGCTGCCGGCTCCGTGGCCGCGGACTCCGCCGTCGTCTGCCCTGCTGGAGACGCGGCGGCCGCCGGTGCCGCTTGGCCGGCCTCGTTGGCCGCAGGCTCGCCCTCGGCTGGCGGCGGCGCCAACGTCTTCTCGGCCACGGCGGTCGTCGGCATGGCAGGGGGTGCGGCCGGCTCCGTGGCCGCGGATTCCGCCGCCGTCTGCCCTGCTGCGGCAGCTCCCGCCCCACCCTCTGGCGCCGCCTTCGGCGCTGCTGCGACCTGTGGCGGAGGCACGCCCGTCTTCTGGTAATCCGTGAGCGTATAGCGCTCGACCTTGGCGCCCGCGTCGCGCTCGCGCAGCACGATGGCGCCGATTTCGGGCGCGTAGTAAAGCGTCTCGCTGGCCTCGCCGCGCTGGCAGACAATCTGCCACGCCGTGAAGGTCCCCGCCTCGACCGTAATCTTGTTGGGCCGGCTCACCTCGCAGACTTGGCGCTCTTCGCGCGGCGGAGCGTCGCCTTCCTGCGTCACGACCTTGTAGGAGACTTGCTTGCCGGCCACGAGAGGGAAGACGGTGGGCATTGCGGGATCGAAGGTGCGCTTGAGTGCCGGGCCGCCGCCTGCCGAGGTTTCGGAGCTGGGCGGAACGGTCGGATCGCGGAAGGTGACCCATTTGGCATTCGAGTTGTCGGTCCAGCTGATCTCGTCGCCGTCTACCGCGGTGACGAAGATCGGGCGCTCGTCGCCGTTCTCCTCGAAGGTGAGACTGTCGCCGACGCGATAGACGGGTGGAGAATCGCTATCGGGAGCCGCCGCCGCTGACGGCGAGGGCGCCCGCGAGCCCGGCTTCAGCTCGCATGCCACAAGCGCAAACGCGAGCACGACCCCGAGGGCCGCGCTTCCGATCGCGCTCACGAGACGGTTTGATCGAAGCTCAACCGGCATCCGGCCCCACTCCACGCACTCTGCGGCAGGCCGCGATCGAGTGTGCCAAAGCGAGCGCGGGCGGGCAACAGGACCGTCGTCGCGGGCAGGCGCGCCGCAGGCTCCAGCACCGCCGTCGCTCAGCCCTCGGCGACCTTGTTGCGCAGGACGCCGATCCCTTCGATCTCCATCTCGACCACGTCGCCCTTCTTCATGAAGACGGGCGGCTTGCGCGCGAAGCCCACGCCGTGCGGAGTGCCGGTCGGGATGAGGTCGCCCGGCTCGAGCGTGGTGAAGCCCGAGCAGTAGGCGACGAGCTCCGCGACCGGGAAAATGAGCTGGGCCGTGGTGCTGTCCTGCAAGGTCCGCCCGTTGATCTTGGTGGTGAGCCTGAGCCTCGAGGGGTCCTTGAGCTCGTCGCTCGTCACCAGCCACGGACCCACGGCGCCGGACTTGGGAAAGTTCTTGCCCGGCGTGAATTGGGAGCCGTGGAACTGCCAATCGCGCACCGAGCCGTCGTGATAGATGGTGTAGCCGG
>DATNIJ010000050.1:0-16940 GCA_035604475.1 Alphaproteobacteria bacterium | reverse complement strand
CGCCGCCTTCCGGCGCCTCGTGCAGCATTTGCGCGGACGCACCGACGTGCAGAACATCGACCTCATGAACCTGGCCGGCTTCTGCCGCAACTGTCTCTCGCGCTGGTACCGCGAGGCCGCCGAGGAGCGCGGCATCAAGCTCTCCGACGACGCGGCGCGCGAGCACGTCTACGGCATGCCCTATGCCGAATGGAAGACGAAGCATCAGAAGGAAGCCTCGCCCGAGCAGAAGGCCGCCCGCGCCAAGGCGGATCCCGGGCACCACCACTGAGAAGGGGCATTCCTACGTCCGCGTAGGTGCTAACCAGTTAAGCCCGCGAGCATCCGTTTCTAGTCCGAAAGCGGCCATCCGTTACCCGTCGTCGGGTGTCGGCGAATGCCAGAAGCAGACATCGTGAAGATGTTCCGTTTCTATTAGTCTTGAGATCCGAGGCAGTCTCATTGCATGGACCAGCCGTGGCTCACGACCAGCGACTGCCCGGTGAGCGCGTTGGAATTGAACGCAGCGAAGAACAGGACTGCCTCGGCCACGTCCTCCACCGTGGTGAATTCGCCGTCGACTGTCCCCTTGAGCATCACGTCCCTGATCACGGCGTCTTCGGAAATGCCGAGCGTCTTCGCCTGCTCGGGAATCTGCTTGTCGACGAGCGGCGTACGGACGAACCCTGGGCAGATCACGTTCGCCCTGACCCCGTGCTCGGCGCCTTCCTTAGCCACGGTCTTGGCAAGCCCGATCAGCCCGTGCTTGGCTGTGACATAAGGAGCTTTGAGGAGGGATGCCTCCTTGGAGTGCACCGATCCCATATAGATGATTCTGCCTCCATCGCCCTGCCGATACATTTGGCGCAGAGCGGCCCGCGTGGTCAAAAATGCACCATCGAGATGGATGGCGATCAGCTTCTTCCAGTCGGAGAATTTGAACTCGTCCAGCGGCGCTACGGTCTGGATACCGGCATTGCTCACGAGCACATCGATTCGTCCGAATGCCTCCACCGCGGCGCCGATTCCGGTCTCGACCTGGGCTTCGTTGGTCACGTCCATGGCTACACCGAGGGCCCGCCGCTCGGCGGCGCCCAGCTCGGCCGCCGTCGCCTTGGCGCCCGCCGGATCGAGATCGGCGATGACGACCTTGGCACCCTCGCGGGTAAAGGTGCGGGCGATCTCCTTACCGATGCCGCTTGCCGCACCAGTGACGACAGCGACTTTGTCCTTCAAACGCATGGCACATTCCCTTCCTTTTCATTTAGCTGAGATAGTCGTGAACGACCTTGCCGAGGCCGAGCGTGAGGTCGGCCAGGATCTGCGTCGCGGACACGATTTCGATGACGGGCAACTCGGCAACCGGGGCCAGCGCATGGGCGTGCAGCTCGAGCGCGCCGGGTCCGACCCACGCGCCTTTCACCTCGATATCGGTGAGGTGGTACTCGACCAGCTCACAAATGCGCGCGTTGCCGTCGACATGAGGGATGATCTTGATGAGGTAGTTCGGTGCCTCGAGGGAGGCGTGGACCGCAGCAAGATCGGCCGGCCGGTATTTGTAGCCCATGGTGCCGGTCGCAATCCGAATCCGCCCATAGTCGAGCGTGCCGACGAGGGTGTCGGTTTCGACGCGGAGCGCCGGCTCGGCAAGCTTCTTGGGGAAACCCCAGAGCTCACGGCCGCCGGCGATCGGCCCTTCGTCGTTGAGAAACATGCAATGCGAGTAGCTCCCTTTCCTGCCTCGGAACGAGACCGGAATGACCTGGCCGCTTTCGGTGTAGTCGCCGAAACCGGTCGAGTCCGGCATCCGGATGAATTCGTATTTGACGATCGAGCTGTCGATCTCGAGGGGTGCCGGCACGACAGCGCGCAGTTTCTCCGGGTCCGTTCGATAGGCGATGATGAGGTACTCGCGGTTGACGAACCGGTAGGGCCCCGGCGCGTAGGCGGGGCTCGTCAGCGGCATGGCGAATGCGCGCTCGCGGATTTCGGCTTCTCTCATGGTGTCCTCGTCGTGTGGGAAAGTGGGTTTACTCGCGTCCGTCCCTCGCCAGGTCGAAGGCGAGGAAGCCTTGGGGATTCGTCGGACGATCCAAAACCTCTGGATGGCGCAACGTGCGCACCGCGTCGTGGTACCCTGCGCGCCAGTGCTCTTCCATGGACAGCCGGGAGAACTCGTAATCCTTGGAATGGCCCTCGTATTCCCGCGAGCGGTAGATCAGCTGCACGATGCTGTAGACCTTGTGGTCGGCGACGTTGCTCAGCAACCTGGCGTCGTCGCTGTCACGCAGGTCCCGCGGCAGTTGCTCCACCAGCCGCGCGAGCGCGGAGCGCAGGCCCTGGACCTCCCTGAATTGGTCTGTCATGGCGCGGGTGCGGCTCGAATACTGAATCTCCTTATGGCGCATCGCGACCTCGGCCAGGTTGCCGGGGAGTTCGCCGCTCGCGCTCCAGAGATCGACCTGGAAGGCCAGCGTGTCCTGCCTCGGCCCGTAGTCGACCACCCACTGCAGAGGCGTGTTCGAGATCAAGCCGCCATCCCAGTAGTATTCGCCCTCGATCTCGACGGCGGCAAAGCCGGGCGGCAGCGAGCCGCTCGCCATGACATGCTCGGGACGGATCGTGTGGGTGGTCGTATCGAAATAGACAAAATTGCCGCTGCGCACGTTGACGGCGCCGACGCTGAAGCGGGTGTCCCCCGCATTGATCCGGTCGAAGTCGACAAGCCGCTCGAGCGTGCTTTTGAGCAGCTTGGTCTCGTAGAAGCTTGTCGCCTCGTGCGCACCGTGCGGGTGCATCCAGGCGACTGGCTGGCGCAGCTGGAAAAAGTTGGTGGCGCCGTTCACCAGTGCGGATCCCGCGCTCATCTGATTGAACAGTTTGCGGGCCAAATCTCCACGCGGCGTCAAGGCTTCGAGGCCGACCGCCCAGTCGAGCAGCGGATTGGTGGTTACTTCCTCCCAAAAGGTCCGCAGCCTGGCGACGCGCACCTCCGGCGCATTCCCAGCGATCAGTGCCGAGTTGATAGCGCCGATCGATATTCCTGCCACCCAGTCCGGGTGCAGATTTGCCTCGGCAAGGGCCTCGTAGACTCCAGCCTGATATGAGCCGAGCGCCCCGCCGCCTTGCAGCAGCAAGGCGACGCATTCGAAGGGCGGATGGCCGTTCGGCCGATGATGCTTCGACCTTGCTTGGCTGTGGTTACCGAGCTGAACATCGTCGCGCATTGAAGAACTCCTTTCGTTCTCTTTCGGTCGTTTCACGTCAACGTGCAACGCACGTTGTCGAGGTCTGCTCTGCAGAGCAGGCTCAATTCCAGAAGCGGATCGGGATCGAGGCTCTTGGACAACGCGTCTTGTGCAAGCTGCCGGAGCTCTACGCTCGGCTTCAGGGAAATCTCGACGATCGCTCTGAGAGCCGCCTCCGCCGTGCTGACAACATTGGGCGGAGCAAAGAACCGCATCCGGTTGATGAGCCCCATCAGACGCTGCTCATCGCCGCTCAACACAATGTCATCGTGTGTGTAAGCATGCAGAAGAAGGTTCGACGCGTGGATCACGAAGTCGGCATAAACCGACTCCCGTTTCGCAACCTCACCGGCAACGCGTTGAAGACGGTCTTGGCCGCGGTGCGTGTAGATGGCGGCGATGAGCGAGGCGCCACCGCCGATGAGGGCGCCGAAGAGCGCCGAAACTGGGCTCAAGAGGGCTGGATCGATACTCATGTCGCCTCCAAGGAGTCTCGCTGCGAAAAATCCGCTCTGACTGGCTCAGGCCCTGCGGCGAACGCCTGCGGAATAGGCTGCTTGATCCGGAACCAGATCACGTAGAGCGCCGGAAGGAAGACCAGGGTCAGAAGCGTCGCGACCGCGAGGCCGCCCATGATCGCGTAAGCCATGGGGCCCCAGAAGATGGTCGGCGCGATCGGGATCATGCCAAGAATGGCGGCCGAAGCCGTGAGCAGGATCGGGCGGAAGCGATGCGAGGTGGCCTCGATGACGGCATCCCAAGGGTGCCGGCCGCGCGCTTTTTCCGTCTCGATCTGGTCGATCAGAATCACCGAGTTGCGGGCGATCATGCCCGTAAGGGCGAGCACGCCGAGAAGTGCCACGAAGCCCAGGGGTTTGTCCGCGAGGAGGAGAGCCGCAACCACTCCGAGAAGACCCAAAGGCGCCACGCTGAGCACGAGGAACAGGCGGCTGAAGCTTTGCAGCTGGGTCATCAGCACCGTCAGAGTGAGGACGAGCATCAAAGGGAGAGCCGCGGCGACCGAGGCCTGCGCCTTATCGCTCTCCTCAACGGTTCCGCCGACAGCGATGTGGTAACCGCTCGGCAAGCTGGCGGTCAGCGCCGCGATCTTCGGCTCCAGCTCCTGCACGACCGTCGCGGCCTGGGTGCCGGACATGGTGTCGGCCTGGACCGTCACGGTCGGCCGACGGTCGCGACGCCAGACAATCGGATATTCCTGGCCGTAATCGACCGAAGCGATCTGACTCAAGGGAACGGTCCGCCCGTTCGGGAGCGGGACCTGAAGCGTCCGGATCGTCGAGAGCGACATGCGCTGCTCGGCGGAGGCCCGGACCAGCACGTCAACGAGATAGATTCCGCTGCGCAGCTGCGTGGCGGTGACGCCGGACACGACCGTATTCAGGGATAGGGCCACATCCTGCGAGCTCAACCCAAGAAGCCGCGCTTGGTCCTGATCGATCCTGATCTTGATCGTGCGCGCCGGCTCCATCCAGTTGTAATTGACGTTCTGCGCGCCGGGTGCCGACCCTAGGATCTGCGCCACCTCGAACGCGATCGCGCGCACCCGATCGGGCTCCGGTCCGCTGACGCGGTATTGCAGCGGCCAGCCGACCGGCGGGCCGAGCTCCAGCGGGTAAACGCGCCCGACCATGTTCGGAAACTCGGTCGCGAGCGCCTGCTCCAGCTTCGCCTTCACCCGCTCGCGCTGCGCGAGTCCTTTCGCGACGACTACGAGCTGGCCGAAGAAGTCATTGGGCAGCTGGACATTGAGAGGCAGATAGAAGCGGACGGCGCCCTGCCCGACATAGGTGCTCCAATGGTCGACGTCGTTATCGCCCTTCAGGAGCTCGTCGACGCGCGCGGAGATGTCGCGGGTTGCATAGATCGACGCGTTCTCGGGCAGCTGTAAATCGACGAGCAGCTCGGGCCGGTCCGATGACGGAAAGAATTGCTGCGGCACGAAGCGCATGCCGTAGAGCGCAGCGCCGAATAGGCCCAAGGTGGCGAGGACCGTGACCCAGCGTGCGCGCATCGCCAGCACGAGGAAGCGGTGGAACGCGCGCATGATCGGACCGGGCTCGCCCGCGTGCACCGCCCTGGGCTTCTTGAGCACCCAAACGCCGAGCAGGGGCGCAAACACCACGGCGACGACCCAAGATATGATCAGGGCGATGGTGACGACGGCGAAAATCGAGAAGGTGTACTCGCCCGCGGCGCTGCGCGCGAATCCGATCGGAACGAAGCCCGCGACAGTAACCAGTGTGCCGGTCAGCATCGGAAAGGCGGTTGACGTAAAGGCGAAAGTGGCGGCGTGTTCCTTGTCGTCGCCGTGCTCGAGGCGCGTGACCATTGTCTCGACTGTGATCATGGCGTCATCGACCAGCAAGCCGAGCGCGATGATGAGGGCGCCGAGCGAGATGCGCTGAAGGTCGATCCCGAAGAACCCCATTGCCACGAACACCGCGGCGAGCACGAGCGGGATCGAGAGAGCCACCACCGCGCCCGCGCGCAGGCCGAGGCTGACTAGGCTGACCGCAAGGACGATCCCCACAGCCTCCCACAGGGCTTCCATAAAATCGTCCACCGCATGAGCGACGGTTACGGGCTGGTTCGCGATGAGCGTCGATTCGATTCCGACAGGGAGATTCGCCGTGATCTCCGTCATGGCTTGCGCGATATTGCGCCCGAGGGTCAGAACATCGCCGCCCTTGCGCATAGCGGTGGCGAGTCCGATCGCGTCTCGTCCGTTGACGCGGAACATCGGCTGCGCAGGGTCGGCTGGCCCCCGCGTGACGTGCGCGATATCGCCGAGGCGGATCATGCGGCCATTCGCGGCGAAATTAACGCCCAGCAAGTCCTGCTCGGAGCGAAACGCGCCCGAAACCCGGACGAGGATCTTCTCGTCTTGGGTCTGTACCACGCCCGCGGGGATGACGGCGTTCTGGGCTTCGAGCGCGGCAATCAGCGCGCCGCGGTCGATCCCGAGACCCGCCATCTTCTCGGTCGAGAACTCGAGATAGACGCGTTCGTCCTGGGCGCCGAGAACGTCGATCTTTGAGATGTCCGACAACTGCAAGAGCTGCTTGCGGACGTCCTCTACGTAATCCCTCAGTTGCCGCTGGGTGAATCCGTCCGCGGTGAAGCCGTAGACGATGCCGTAGGTATCGCCGAACTCGTCGTTGAAGCCGGGTCCGACGATCCCCTGCGGCAGGGTGCCGCGAATGTCGCCCACCTTCTTGCGCACCTGGTACCAGATATCCGGCACCTGCGCCGGCGGTGTCGAGTCCTTGAGGTTCACGAAAATCGTGGCTTGGCCCGCCGTGGTGTAGCTCTTTAGATAATCAAGGCTCGGCGTCTCCTGGAGCTTGCGTTCGACACGGTCCGTAATCTGCTCGAGCGTATCGGCCATGGTGGCCCCGGGCCATCCGACCTGCACGACCATCGTCTTCACCGTGAAGTCGGGATCCTCGCTTCGCCCGAGGCGGAAATAGGACGCGACGCCCGCGACGACGATGACGAGCATGAAATAGGTCACCAAGGAACGGTGCCGGATCGCCCATTCGGAGAGGTTGAAGGTTTTCATGACGCGGCTCCCAAGAGCCGGACCTTTTGCCCGGGGCGCAGTGTCTGCACCCCAGCCGTCACGACGAGGTCGCCGGTTGCGAGCCCCTGCGAGATCACGACCGTCGACGGGTCGTAACGAAGGACATCCACCTCGCGCAGCGACACAGTCTCGCCCCGCGGATCAACCACCCACACGGCCGGGTGTCCACTTGTGGCGGTGAGGGCGCTCGCCGGAACTTCCACACCGGGAAGCGCCGACAATTTGATGCGGCCGGTAACGGTGGACCCGAGCCGCATTGCCTCCGGCGGATTGATGATCGCTACCTTCACGCGAAAGGTCCGAGTCGCGGAATCGGCCTGCGGCGCAACCTCGCGCACGCGGCCGGTGGCGGTCACCTGCGGATCGTCGACCAGCACGATCTCGACCAGCGGGTCGCGCGGGCCTCTGCGAATGGTCTGCTCGGATACGTCGAAAACCGCATCGCGTGCACCCTCATGCGCGAGCTGCACGACCATCTGCCCGACATGAACCACTTCGCCGGACTCGGCGCCGACCGCCGTAATCGCGCCTGTCGCATCGGCGAGCAAGACCGTGTAGCTCAGCTGATCCTGCGCATTGCGCAGCTGGGCCCGAGCGGAGTCGACTTGCGCCTCGGCGGTTTTGAGAGCCTGCTGTGCCTCGTCAAATTTGGCATGGGTCGTCCAACCGTCCGTCAAAAGCTGCTGCTGCCGCCCGAAGGTGAGACGCGCCAGGGTCTGTTGTGCCTCCGCCGCGACGAGGCTGGCCCGCGCCGAGCGCAGATTGTTCTGCTGATCCTGCGGGTCGAGCTTCGCGACGACTTGGCCCGCGGTCACGCGGTCGCCGACATTGACAAGCCGCTCGACGATGCGGCCCTCGAGGCGAAAGGCGTGATTGACCTCGTCCTTGGCACGCACCTGGCCGGTCAGCGAGAGGGTCTCGCCTTCCGTGCTGCGCTCGATGGTGACCGTCCGGACGGGCCGGGCCGCAGGGCTGGGGGGCGCCTCCTTGTGGCAGCCCGTGAGGGTCGCCGCGATCAAGATAGCTCCTACGATCAAAGACTTAGACATGGCATTGCCTTTCACAGGGGGCGACGAATTCTGCCGCCAGGGACGAGCGCTCGATCGAGGCCACGGGCCTTGACTTGCATTGCACTGAGTAGTATATATGATTGCACTACTCAGTGCAAGAGGGAATTTTATGCGACCGCAAAAGAATTTTGACGAGCCTATCTCGAACCTGCGGCGCGGCGGGTCGCGCGAAGCGATCGTTGCAGCCGCCGAGCGGCTGTTCCTCAAACGCGGCTTCGGCGCGGTGAGTATGGATGAGCTGGCCACGGCCGCCGGCGTGGCGCGGCGGACGCTGTATAATCAGTTTGCCAGCAAGGAAGAGATCTTCCGGGAGATGCTCCTGAAAGTATCGCGTCAGCTCGAGGACGCGTTTCCGCCCGGCATTGAAACTCAAGGCGATGTCGAGGACGTGCTCCGCTTGGTCGCGCGGGTGATTCTGGAGCTGCACAAGAACCTGGAATACCTTGGGTTTCTACGCATGGTCGTGGCCGACTCGCGCCAGTTTCCCTGGATCGCCGAGGAGTTCGCGGCCGTCATGGATCCTCAAACGGAGCGGCTCGTACGCCTTCTCGCCCACCTGACGTCCATGGGCGTCCTGAACTGCCGCAACCCGACCTTGGCAGCCCATCAGTTCATGGGGGCGCTGAACGATTTCTCTCTGTGGCCCTGGATGTTGGGTCGCGAACGACTACCCGTCCCTGACGAGGAGGTGGTCGAAGAGACGATCCGGATGTTCCTGCAGCACTACCGTGGCCCGAAATCGAAGAAGCGTGGCAACAACGGAGCCTGACTCTCTGGCTTCCCGCGGCGCCACACGACTGCTGAGAGAGTCTGAGGTCCGCTTGGGGTGCGAAGTAACAGCACACCGCACATTTGTCCGGTTACGCACTAAGATTAGGAAATGCCTGCTTGATGTTGAACGCGTCAATACGGGCTTTTGCGTGTTGCCAAGAGTGTCAACTCATGCGCCTGCCCCTATACTCCATCCGGAAGGGATGGGAGGGCGATGGGCACGCAGCAAGCACCGTGAGGACATGCCATCGTCGCCACGCCTCTTCGATCTCGTCGTCATGGTCGACTGGTCGGCGGCGAGCCGGCCGGGGCCGCCTCGCCCGCGGAAGGACCAAATCTGGATCGGCTGGGGGACGAGGCGCACGCGGCCCGCGCCGCGCTATTGCCGCACGCGGCAGGCGGCGGCGGCATTCCTCGAGGAACTGCTCGCCTCGGAGCGCGGCTCCGCCCTCATCGGCTTCGATTTCCCCAACGCCTATCCACAGGGCTCGGGGCTCGGCGGCGGGCGCGCGCTCGCCGCCAGGCTCGCCGCCTCGATCGAGGACGGCCCTGACAACAGCAACAACCGCTTCGAGGTGGCGCGCGCGCTCAACCGCAAGCTCGGCCGGCCGCCGGGTCCCTTCTGGATGTGCCCGGCGGCGCTTGCCGATGACGCGCTCACGCTCAAGCGGCCGCCCGAGAGGGAGCGCGGCTTCAGCCAATTCCGCATCGTCGAGCGCCGCCTCCGCGCGCGGCGAATATTTCCCCATTCGGTGTGGCAGCTCGGCGGCGCCGGCTCGGTCGGCGGCCAGACGCTCATGGGCATGCCGGTCGTCCACCGCCTGCTCACGGCACCTCGCCTCGCCCAACGCTCGCGCCTCTGGCCCTTCGAGACCGAGTGGGACGCCCGCCTCGAGGGCATCGTGCATGCCGAGGTCTGGCCGAGCCTCTTTCCCTCAGAGGACCAGCCCTACGAGATCAAGGACGCGCGCCAGGTGGTGGCGGTGCGCGATGCGCTGCTCGCGGCCGATCGCAAGGGCAGCTTGCGCGCCCATTTCGCCCGGCCTGCGGATCTGAGCGAGCGGGAGAGCCGCATCTGCCTCGAGGAGGAGGGCTGGATTCTTGGCGTTGCCTGAGGTGCTCTGCGCGCGGTATGAGTCCCGATGCCAAGCATGAGCCCGCAAAGAAAACAGGGGATGGGAAAGATGCCCGACGTCGGTGGCATTGCGGCCGAGCAGCTGCGCTCGTTGGTCGAGCGGATCGAGCGGCTGGAGGATGAGAAGAAGGCGCTCTCGGACGATATCCGCGACGTCTACGCCCAGGCCAAGGGTGGGGGCTTCGATCTCAAGGTGCTGCGCCAGATTATCCGCCTGCGCAAGCTGAACAGCGCCGAGCGCCAGGAGCAGGAGACGCTCCTCGACGTCTACAAGCGCGCGCTCGGCATGTGAGGTAGGGAGCGGCCCTCCCCGACCAGCGCGGCGGCGGAGTGCGCTCGATAAAGCCGAAGGGATTCCAAGGCATTCGCTCCTCCCCGCGGTTGGCCGCAATGCCGCCGGCTTCGGTTTGACAGCGCCTAGCCGCGACCCCATGATTCGGGGAGGAGACTTGCCGCGGGCGCGTCCCTCGGAAAGGCTGACAGGCGATGAAGCGCATACCGCCATGGCTGAGCTGGGCGTTGATCGGGGCCTTCCTGGTGCTCGCCTTTCTCATGAGCGGCCTCGAGCCGGGCAACCAGCCTCCGGTCGCCGAGATTTCCTATACGCAGCTGAGGAAGTTGATCGAGGACGGCAGCGTCGCCTCGATGACGCTCAAGGGCGAGGAGGCCCGCGCGCATCTCAAGAAGGCGTTGCCGCTCGGCCCGAAGGGGACGGAGGTCGAAGACGTAGCGACGCTCCTGCCGAGCATCGGCGATCCCTCGCTGATCCCGACGGTCGAGGCCAAGGGGGTCGAGCTCACCAGCCTGCCCGCGGACGATGGCGGCGCCAGGCGCTTTCTTTACGCGATCGCCCCCTGGCTGGTGCTTATCGCCGTCTACTGGTTCTTCTGGAACCGCATGTACCGCAACATGGCGGGCGGACTCGGCGGGCGCGACGTGACGGATTTCCTCCACGGCTCCGCCAAGCGCGAGGTCAAGGATGCGTCCCAGGTCACCTTCGCCGACGTGGCCGGGCAGGACAACGCCAAGCGCGAGGTGGCCGAGCTCGTGGATTTCCTCAAGAACCCCGAGCAATACCGCAAGCTCGGCGCCGAGCCGCCGCGGGGCGTGCTCATGGTGGGCCCGCCCGGCACGGGAAAGACCCTGCTTGCGCGGGCGCTTGCCGGCGAGGCGGGGGTGCCCTTCTTCTACATCTCGGCCTCCGAGTTCATCGAGGTGTTCGTCGGCGTGGGCGCCTCGCGGGTGCGCAAGATGTTCGAGGAGGCGAAGAAGCGGGCGCCGAGCATCATCTTCATCGACGAGCTCGATTCGATCGGCCGCGTGCGCGGCACGGGGCTCGGCGGCGGCCACGACGAGCGCGAGCAGACGCTCAACCAGATCCTCGCGGAGATGGACGGCTTTCAGGGTCACGAGGCGGTGATCGTGCTGGCGGCGACCAACCGCCCCGACGTGCTCGATCCGGCCCTCCTGCGCCCCGGCCGCTTCGACCGTCATGTGACGCTGGAGCTGCCCGACAAGCCGGCGCGCGAGGCCATCCTCAAGGTGCACGTGCGCAAGGTGCCGCTCGCGAGCGACGTCGATGTCTCGATCATCGCTTCCTCCACCCCCGGCTTTTCCGGCGCCGACCTCAAGAACCTGGTGAACGAGGCGGCGATGATGGCGGCGCGCGAGGGCGAGACCCAGGTCGCGATGCGCCATTTCGACGAGATGCGCGACAAGGTGATGATGGGCTCGGTGCGCACGCTCGCCATCCAGCCCGAAGAGCACCATCGCCTGGCCGTGCACGAGAGCGGGCACACGGTGGTGGCGCACTTCCTGCCGCACGCGGACCCGCTCTACAAGGTCACCATCATTCCGCGCGGCCGGGCGCTCGGCGCCACCCAGTCGTTGCCGGAGGAGGAGCGGCACACCTTGCCCGAGGAATATTTGCGCGACCGCATCGCCGTCATGCTGGGCGGGCGCACCGCGGAGCGCGAGCTCCTCGGCAGCGTTTCCACGGGCGCCGACGACGACATCCGCCAGGCAACGGCCCTCGCCCGCGCCATGGTCGCGCGTTGGGGCATGTCGAGCGAGATCGGCCCGATGGATGTGCGGGAAAGCGAGGAGCATCCTTTCCTCGGGCGCGAGATCGCGCAGCCCCGCCACTTCAGCGACACCACGGCCTATATGGTCGACGAGGCGGTGCGCCGCCTCCTGCTCGAGGCGGAGGAGCGCGCGGCGGCGCTCATTCGCGAGCATAAGCCCGGTCTCATGAGACTGATCGCAGCGCTCGAAGCGCACGAGACCCTCGGCCGCGGCGAGATCGACGCCTGCCTCGGCCCGGGCGAGGCGCGCGTGGGCGACGCCCGCGCCGACCCGAAGCGCGGGCCGCGCGCCGCGTGAGCCCCGGAGACGCTCCCCCTGCCTCGCCGCGACCCTCTCCTTCCCGAGGAGGAGAGGGAGGAATGTCGTGATGCGGCGAGGGCACCTTCTCAGGCTCTTGACGATCGTGGGTGCCGTCCTGGCCGTGGCAGCACTCGCCGGCGTCTGGTGGCTCAAGCGCGGCACGGCCTTTCCTCCCGGCGATCCGGACGACCCGCACCAGCTAGCACTCGGGCAGAAGGTCTATTCCGAGGCGTGCGCCTCCTGTCACGGCGTGCATCTCGAGGGCCAGGCCAATTGGCGCCTGCGCAAGCCGGATGGGCGCCTACCCGCACCACCGCACGACTTCCACGGCCACACCTGGCGCCACGGCGACGCGGAGCTCTTCGGCATGGTCAAGCGCGGTATTTCGGCCTACGCGCCGCCGGGCTACCAGACCGACATGAAGGGCTACGCGGGCGTGCTCTCGGACGAGCAGATCTGGGCGGTCATCGCCTACATCAAGAGCACCTGGCCGCCGGAGTTCCGCACGTATCAGCAAAGGGTCACCGAGGGTGCGCGTGGCCACGACGAATGAAAGGTCTGCTGCGTTTGCAAAAGCGGCGGCAATGGCTTATTTGAGCAGGGGCCCCTCGGGAGTATCCGAATGAAGCGCGCGCTTTTGATCGCGTCGGCGGTTGCGGCGGTGGTCGCCGGGCAGGCGTTGGCCGAGTCCGGCAACGATCAGCCCATCGACGAGAAATGCTACGGCGTTTCACCGCACGACGTCTCGGAGTGCGGCAGCGATCCGCAAACCTGTGCGCGTACGGTGAGTGCTGAGCCGCCGGCCAAGGACGCAAGCGCAGAAGCCGCCCAAGGCAAGGACGAGGAGTTGTGGGCCTACGTCCCCAAGGGGACTTGCGTGAAGATCTACCACGGCAGCCTCACGCCCAAGACCTCCTGAGCGCCGGCACCCTACCTCAGAACTTCTCGACCCACGGCCTGAGATCGAGCTCGAGCGTCCAGGCGCTCCGCTGCTGACGGTGGAGTTGGTAATAGGCCTCGGCGATGGCGTCGGGCTCAAGGAGGGCGTCGGCGCCGCGCTCCTCCCGGCGATAGCCCGGGCGCTCGCCCGCGATCTGCCCGTCGATGATGACGTGCGCCACATGGACACCCTTGGCCTGGAACTCGCGCGCCATGCTCTGCGCCAGCGCGCGCAGGCCGAATTTGCCGACCGCGAGATTGTGGAAGAAGGCACCGCCGCGCAAGCTGGCGGTGGCGCCGGTGAAGAGGATGGTCCCGGCGCAGCCATGCTCGGGCGCGCGCGGCAGCATGAGCCGCACGGCAGCGCGCCCGACGAGGAAGCCGCCCATGCAGGCGACGCGCCAACAGCGCTCGAACTCCTCGGCCGTGGTCTCGAGGATGCCTTTGCGGGCAAAGGCACTCGCGTTGTAGACGACGAGGTTCGGCGCTCCCAACTCCTCAGCCACTCGAGCGAAGAGGCGCTCGACCTCGGCCTCGCTCGTCGCATCGCAGCCATAGGCACGGCCGCCGATCTCCTCGGCAAGGGGCTTGATCCGCTCGCGCCGGCGTGCCGCCAGCGCGACACTCATGCCGGCCTTGGCAAAGCGCCGGGCGAGCGCTGCTCCCAGCCCGGGCCCAACGCCGACAACGACGGCGATTTCGCTTTCGGCCATGATGGCTCCTCCTTCGCTTAATGTCCGTCCCTACTTCGACACGAGCTCCGCCACGACCGCTGCTTGCCCAGCGGCTCGACGCGGTACGCGGAGCCGCCATGTTGAACCATCAGGGTGCGATAAGCTCGCGCGCCCGCTTGAAGGCGCGCTTGAGCCGGCGATTGGGTTCCGGTGGATGCACGAGTGCTGCGAAGAACGCCCGGCGGGCGCGCTCAGAAAGCACGAGCGTGTCGTGGCGCGCGACCGTCGCCTCCGCTGCTGCGGCCAGCGCCGTCAGGCAATAGTCGGTCAGCTTACGCCGCTCGAGTGCCGCGGCGCGCTCCAGCAGCCGCATGGTGTCATGGTCCACCCGGAAACCCAGCCACGCACCGCGCATCGTCAGCGTCCTCCGCGCTAAAACGTTGCCTTCATTTAGGGACCGTTGGGAGTTAAGTGCTGCACGCTCTTTCCGCTGTCGTCACACCCGCGAAAGCGGGTGTCCAGGAGTCCCAAACAACCTACCGTTTTGCCAACCCTGGATGCCCGCTTTCGCGGGCATGACGACAACAAGAATGTTCTCACTCCGCCGCGGTGCGCTGCGAGGGGGGTGCGCGGAAGGCGGCGAGAAGCTCGGCCTCGCGCACCTTCGCTTGAGCGATGTGGCGCTCCTTGATGTGGCCGTAGCCGCGGATGTGCTCGGGGAGTGCTGCGATCTCGACGGCAAGCGCGTGGTTGTCGTGGTCGAGGCCGGCGAGGAGCTCCGCGATCACCGCCTCGTATTCGGCGATGAGGGCTCTCTCGCGTCTGCGCTCGGCCGTGGTGCCGAAGGGATCGAGCCGAGTGCCGCGCAGGCCCTTCATGTACTTGAGGAGGCGGAGGAGTCCGAACACCCAACGCCCGTATTTGCGCTTCTTGAGCTCGCCCGTCTCGGGATCGCGCTCGGCCACGAGCGGCGGGGCGAGATGGAACTCGAGCCTGTAATCGCCCTCGAACTGCTCGTTGAGCGCGCGCGTGAAGGTGCCGTCGGTAAAGAGGCGCGCCACCTCGTACTCGTCCTTATAGGCGAGGAGCTTGTAGTAATAGCGTGCTGTCGCCTCGGCCAAGCCGGACATGCCCTTGGCCTTCGCGCTCTCGGCGGCCATGACGCGCTCGACGAGGCTCTTGTAACGCTCTGCGTAGGCGGCATCCTGATAGGCCGTGAGTTCGACCGCGCGGCGCGCCACGATCTCCTCGAGCGAGCGCGAGATGAGGCGCTGAGGCAGCACGATCTTGGGGGCGGCCGTCTTCTCCACGCGCGCGAGATCGTGGGCGGCGAGCCGGCCCCAGAAGAAGGCGTTGCGGTTCATCTCGACGGCGACGGCGTTGAGCTCGATCGCCTTGAGGATGGCCTCGCCCGAGACGGGGACGAGCCCGCGCTGATAGGCAAAGCCGAGCATGAAAAGATTCGTCGCGATCGAATCGCCTAGAAGCGAGGTCGCGAGCCGCGTCGCCTCGATCACGTCCATCGCCCGCTCGCCGACGGAGCGCCTGACGACATCGATGAGGGCCGCGGAAGGGAAGGCCATGTCCGGGTTGCGGGTGAAGTCGCCGGTCGGCGTCTCGTGGCTGTTGATCACGAGGCGCGTGACGCCCTCGCGCATCTTGCCCAGGGCCTCGCTTCCCGCCGCGACCACGAGATCGCAGCCGAGCACGAGCTTGGCCTCGCCGGCGGCGACGCGCGTCGCATGGATGTCTTCCGGCCGGCGCGCGATGCGCACGTGGCTCAGCACGGCCCCGCCCTTCTGCGCGAGGCCGGTCATGTCGAGCACGGAGGCACCCTTGCCCTCGATATGGCTCGCCATGCCGAGAAGCGCCCCTATCGTCACGACCCCCGTGCCGCCCACGCCCGTCACCAGGATGTTGTAAGGCTCGCCGCCGACCTGCGGCAGCGCCGGCTCGGGGAGGGCTGCGAAAGGATCGCTCTCCGCCGTCGCGGCCGCTTTGCTCTTGCGCAAGCGGCCGCCATGCACGGTGACGAAGCTCGGGCAGAAACCGTTCACGCAGGAGAAGTCCTTGTTGCAGCTCGACTGGTCGATCTGGCGCTTGCGTCCGAGCTCGGTCTCGACGGGGACGACCGAGAGGCAATTGGACTTGACGCTGCAGTCGCCGCACCCCTCGCACACCGCCTCGTTGATGAAGGCGCGCATGGCCGGGTCGGGAAAGGTGCCGCGCTTGCGGCGCCGGCGCTTCTCGGCGGCGCAGGTCTGGTCATAGACGAGCACCGAGGTGCCCTGCCATTCGCGCAGCTCCTTCTGGACGGACTGGAGCTCGCTCCTGTGGTGGATGGTGGTGCCGGGCGCGAACTCCGCACCCATGGGGTATTTCTCGGGCTGGTCGGTGACGACGGCGATGCGCCTGACCCCCTCGCCGTAGACCTGCTGGGTCACCTGCGGCACGGTGAGCTGGCCGTCGACATGCTGGCCGCCGGTCATGGCGACCGCGTCGTTGTAGAGGATCTTGTAGGTGATGTTGACCTTGGCCGCGACCGCCGCGCGGATGGCGAGATAGCCCGAGTGGAAGTAGGTGCCGTCGCCCAGGTTGGCGAAGATGTGCTTCTCCTCGGTGAAGGGGGCGAAGCCGATCCAGGGCGCCCCCTCGCCGCCCATATGGGTATAGGTCGCCGTGCTGCGGTCCATCCACACCGCCATGAAATGGCAGCCGATGCCCGCGGTGGCGCGGCTGCCCTCGGGCACCACGGTCGAGGTGTTGTGCGGGCAGCCCGAGCAGAAGTAGGGCGTGCGCTTGAAATCCGGCCCCTTCGTCTGAAGCATGTTCTCCTTGGCGGCGAGGAAGGCGAGGCGGTCCCTGATGCGCGCGCTCGTGTAGAAGCGCTCGATGCGCCGGGCGATGACGCGGGCAACCCGCGCCGGCGTCAGCTCGTCGTAAGAGGGGAGTAGGGCCTCGTAATGCTCGTCGAACTTGCCCACCACGCGCGGACGCACGTCGGCGCGCCAGTTGTAGAGCTGCTCCTTGAGCTGGTTCTCGATGAGGGCGCGCTTCTCCTCGACGACGAGGATCTCCTCGAGACCCTCGGCGAAGCGGCGCATCCCCTCGCGCTCGAGCGGCCAGCTCATCGCG
>DATNIJ010000049.1:0-7921 GCA_035604475.1 Alphaproteobacteria bacterium | reverse complement strand
GTTGCCGGCGCTCACATATCCGGCTGCGTCGTCGTGCGCGGATTGCCGATCATGGCGAGGAACTCGCGCCGCGTCGTGGGGTCGCTGCGGAACTGGCCGAGCATGCGGCTGGTCACCATGGTGACGCCCGCCTTGTGGACGCCGCGCGTGGTCATGCATTGGTGCGAGGCCTCGACGCACACCGCGACGCCGAGCGGCTCGAGCACCTCCTCGATCGTGTTGGCGATCTGCGCCGTGAGCTTTTCCTGGATCTGCAGGCGGCGGGAGTAGACTTCGACGAGGCGGGCGAGCTTGCTGATGCCGACCACGCGGTGGCGCGGCAAATAGGCGATATGCACCTTGCCGATGATGGGTGCTAAGTGGTGCTCGCAGTGGGACTCGAAGCGGATGTCGCGCAAGACCACCATCTCGTCGTAGCCGTCGGTCTCCTCGAAGGTGGCCTTGAGGAAGGTATAGGGATCCTCGCCATAGCCCGAGAACCACTCCTTGAAGGCGCGCGCCACGCGGGCCGGCGTCTCGCGCAGGCCCTCGCGGTCGGGGTTGTCGCCGGCCCAGGCGATGAGCGTGCGCACCGCACCCTCCGCCTCTGCGCGGCCTGGCTCGCCGGCCTCCGCCACGGAGCTCGGGAATGTCACGGTTTTCATGGCCACGACGGCCTCCTTCTCAACGACGCTTCGGCATTCAAGGGAGCGATGGGACGTGAGCGGCACTCCGGCGCCGTGAATTTGAGCCTTTGTCCGCGCAAGTCAAGCGGAAGCTTATGCCCGGTGCCGCTCCCCATCGTGGCACTCCCCGTCAACCGCGCCCGCACGCCGCCCTGATCAATTGAGGCGGGCGGTGTGATAGGGGCTGTCGAGCGAGAAGGCGGGTACCACGATCTCGAAGCGCTCGCCGCGCTCGCCCTCCATCTCGTAACTGCCGCGCATGATGCCTGAGGGGGTGGGCAGCGGCGTGCCGCTGGTGTACTCGTAGGACTCGCCCGGGCGCAGAATCGGCTGCTCGCCGACCACGCCGGCGCCGCGCACCTCCTGCACCCGGCCGAAGCCGTCGGTGATGTGCCAATAGCGGTTGCGCAGCTGCACCGTCACCACACCCCGGTTCTCGATGCGGACGTGGTAGGCCCAGACGAAGTGGTTCTGTCCGGGGTTCGACTGGTCCTCGAGGAAGATGGGCTCGACCGTCACCTTGATCGAGCGCGTGGTCTCTTCATACATCGCGCTGTCCTCTCGGCCGGAGCCTCGGAACGCACCTTCAGCCGCCGGGGTGCGGAGGCCTTCTCCGATTCTAGGGCGCCTTGCGGCTTTGTCCAGGCTTGGCGGCCCAAAGGGGACGCATTAAGCGCTATCGGTGCTGCCTCGAGCTCGGCGGCCGAGCGCCGGCGGCACCCCATTTTGTCTTGCCGCCAAAGCCGAAGAGGCGCATCCTGCCGCGCGGAATTCGGCTCATTCGGGGGATGTCGGTTTGGCGACGTGAATGCGCCCGACGAAGAGAGGACTGCAGGCGTCCGCCTCTCGTCTCGTCATAATCCATTGCTCCCCGTCTTGGCGACACCACCAAATGGGGCTTGCGCAATGAAACGGATATTCTTTGGCATCGTCATCGCTCTCGCAGGCCTCGCTTGCGCGGCCTTGCCGGCCGGCGCACAGGAGGACAAGGCCGGCATCGCCGCCGCGGTCAATCCGCAAGCAACGGGCCAGCCGCGCAACGAGAAGATTGAGGTGCTGCGCATCGGTCAGAACGTGATCCGCAACGAGCGGATCACCACGCAGAACGAGGGCCAAGTCCAGCTCCTCTTCGTCGACGGCTCGACGCTCACCTTGGGCCCGAACTCGGAAATCGTCATCGACGAGTTCGTGTACGACCCCAAAAAGCAAATCGGCAGCATGACTGCGACGGTAACCGCCGGCCTGCTTCGCTATGTCGGGGGCAAGGTCAGCAAGAAGAAGGACGTCAATTTCTACACGCCGTCGGGCGTGGTCACGGTTCGCGGCGGCATCGCCCTCATCAACGTGCCAAAGGGCGCGGGCGGCGCGGCGGGCAACGCCGAGAGCGGGCCGGACAAGCCGGGGAAGGCCGGCGCAACGCAATAGTCGAGCCTCGCGGCAGCTCTACCCGCGGCCGATCCCTGACAGCCTCTCGGCCGGCAGGAAGGTGCCGTCCGCTCGCCCAATAAGGCCGCGGCGAGGGCAGACGCGCATGCGTGCGTTGCTCCGCGCGCCGACGCCGCTCGCGTCGATGCCCCCGCTCTAGTCCGCCGCCGCATTCTCCCGCGCGGACGCGCCGCGGCTGCGCTGCAAGCGCAAAGCCGCCTATTTGTTGACGACCGCGGCACCCGCCTTGGCGACCACCTCGTCCTGCGAACCGGTGCCGCCGGAGCAGCCGATGGCGCCCACGAGCTTGCCGCCGACAACGAGCGGGATGCCGCCGCGCGAGGCGATGACGCCATCCAGGCTGAGCAGATAGTTGAGGCCGCTCTGGACGCCGTTCTCGAACACCTTGGTCTCGCGGCGATACGTGGCCGCGACGCGCGCCTTGTGCTCGGAGATGGCGATCGAGGCGAGCTGCGCGCCGTCCATGCGCTCGAAGGCGACGAGATTGCCGCCGGAATCGACGACGGCGATGTTCATCTTCCAATCGCGCTTCTTGGCTTCGGCCGCGGCCGCCTGAATGACGGCGTTGGCGTCCGCGGCGGAGATGGCCGGGCCGTAGGGGATGTCGAAGGGCATCTTGTCGGGCACGACGTCGAGCGGATTGGGCTGGGCCGGAGCCTGTTGCGCGCGGCTCTCGCCGACGGCGAGCAAGGCGGCAGCCAGCAAGGCGATGGTCAAGATGCGGATATGCATGTGATCTCCTCCCTCGCGTTCTTTTGCGCCGTCCCTCCCGTCCGGCACCCGCGATCCTAGGCGCAGCGCGGCCCGCCGGCAAGCGCTGCCGGCACCACGCGCGCGCGGCTCAGGCTCGGAAGGGGCGCGAGACGGGAGGGACGCAGGCCCCACCGCGTGGGGGACACGGTAGGGCCTGCCCTTTGCCCGCCCCGAGGGAGCGGGCAGCACCGTGCGACGGGTACGCCCGAAAGCTTCAGCCGGATCGAGGCGGGCGGTTGTGACAAAATTGGGAAAAGTTTGCCCCGCAAGGGAGAGGCGGCGCTAAGGCACGGTGCGTGCTTCAAGACGCGGTGCTTCGCACCGCCCCTCAGCATGAGGCAGGTTCATGATTGCACAAAGAACGTCCTTAGCCTGAGGAGCGCCCCGAGGACGCGTCTCGAAGACCGCACCGACTCCATCCAGCCGGAACTTGCCCTCTTTTGCGCCAAAGCAGACGGGCGACGCACGCTCCGGGCATCCGAGCCGCCTCTTGGGTCCAGCCGCTTTCGCCGTCAGAATTGGTAAAGTCGCGCCGGGTTGTCGACGAGGATCTTCCGGCGCGTCGCGGCATCGGGCGCCCATAGCGCGAGTTGATTCAACAGCCGTCCGTCATCGATCTGATAGAGCGGCGTTACGTCGCTCGCCTTGCCGCCCGGCGGCGTGGTCGAGTTGGGATGCGGCCAGTCGGTCCCCCACACGATGCGATCGCGGTTTGCCGCGATCAATGCCTTGGCGAAGGGTGCCGTATCGGGGTAGTCGGGCGCCTCGGTGGACGCGCGGTAGGCTCCGGAAATCTTGACATAGGCTTTGCCCGCGCGGACCAGCTCGATGAGCCCGGCAAAACCCGGCTGCTCGAGCCCAAGGGCCGCCTTGGCGCCGCCGAAATGGTCGAATACGACCGCAACCGGGGAGGCCAGCACCAGGTCTTTGATGCCCGAGATTACCGCGAGGTTCGTGTACATCTGGACGTGCCAGTTGCGCTTTTTCATGCGCTCGACCGCGGCCGAGAAAAGCCGGCGGCCGAGCGCCGGATCGTCCGTGCCAGAGGTCGCGAGATTGAGACGGATGCCGCGCATGCCTGCGCGGCCCATGGCATCAAGCTCGCCGTCGCTCGTCTTGTCGTCTATCACCGCGACGCCGCGCGCATCAGCACCTCGCGCCTTCATGCCGAAAAGGGTGGCGGAATTGTCCGTGCCGTACACGCTCGGCGTCACGATCACCACGCGCTTGATATGCAGCTTGCGATGGAGTGCGAACATCTCCTCGGGTGAGGCCAGCTCGGGGGTATAGCCACGCCCGGCGAAGAAGGGAAACCGCGTTGGGTCGGCGTGGATGTGCGTGTGGCAGTCGCACGCATTCGCCGGAACGGCAAAATTCACGGGCGTGGCGGGCTGCGAGGCTTTGGCAAGGCTTGCTTCTGTGCGCATTGCGGCTCCCGCGGCGGTTGCTCCGAACAATGCCGTCCGTCGCGTCGGCATTATTCCGCCCTCGGATCATAGAATAGCTGCATTCGCTGGTCTTGCTATGGGAAAACAGCCCGCTTGAAATCAAAGCCGCGATTTCCGGCACGTTCCGGGAGTATCGCCTGCGGCGAGTGACGGCCGCGTTCGCGCCTATCGCGGATTCCGGCGAGCCGCACCAAGTCTCGCGGGGCTTTGCCCTGCAGACGGAAGCCCGCGAGCGCTAAGCCGCGCCTTGGACCTCAGGTCATCCGGGGAATCTCGGGTGAAGAGGCTCGCTGCTGCACACCGTGAATCGAGTGATTGTTGACACCAAACAATCGGAGATTTACGGTCTTCGCGCATTATCCCTGGAGGCTGACTATGGTCCGGGCACTCACTGCACTTGCTGTCACGAGCTTGCTGGTCACCGTCGCCGCATTCGCCGCCGGCCCATTCGATGGTCAATGGCAAGGGCATACAGTGTTCGGGCAAAGACGATGCACAGGGGGCGACTTTCCCGTGACAGTGACCGATAACAAAGTTTCCGGTGAATGGAAGGGTATATACGGGACGTATCCGGTTTCCGGTACGATCGCACCGGATGGCACATTCCATGGCACTCTCGGCAAAGGATCGCTTACCGGAAAGTTCTCCGGAGACAAGTTCGAAGGCTCATTTCCTCCACCCAACGATAGGTGCGGCAGCGGAACGGCTCAATTCGAGCGGTCCAAGTAGCTCCGTTTTCGATTGCTGCGACCTCGCGTGAGGGCGGAGAGGTCGACCTCAGGAGCGGGTTTCGGGGGCAATGCCTATGTGCCACCTAAGCCAGGCGGCGGCGAGGGTCTGGGGCGAGGCGCTTTCTCTAAGCTGCTGATAACATTGGTGCCCCCGGGGAGACTCGAACTCCCACGTCCTTGCGAACAACAGATTTTGAGTCTGCCGCGTCTACCGGTTCCGCCACAGGGGCGCCAGCGCTTCGCCAAGGAAGCGCCCGAGCTCGCGGGCGCGATCATAGCCGAGGCGAGGCCGCGGTCAACCGGCTGGCGCTGCCGTGGCTCCACCCTCACGCCGGCCGCGTCGCGATGAAGGTCATGCGCGCCGGATTGAAGCCGAAGTTGGCGTCGCGGCGGCGTGCGCTGAAGCCGGCCTTGCCGAGGAGTGCCAACACTTCCGCCTCGCCATAGGTGGAAAAACCGGCCTGCTCGCGCAGCGTGCGATAGTCCGAGAGGGCCGCCTTGAGGAGTCCCCAAAGGGCCGCCGCGAGGAAGCCGTGGTGCTGCGCCGTGGCGAGGAGCGCCTTGGCGTCCTTGACCGCCTGGGGCCCCGGCGGCACCACGTCCGCGAGGACGAGCGCGCCCCCTGGCTTGAGCCAGCCATGCCAGCGTCCAAGAAGCTGCGCGAGCTCCGCGCGAGAGAGATACTGGATGACCGAGTTGACGACGATGAGGTCGAGCGAGCCGGGCGCGCATGCGGCGAGCCCGGCCTCGTCGAGCACGGCAATGCGGGCGGCCTCCTTGAAGCGCAGAAGCAGGCGCGCGCGGAGCGGGCGCGCGGCGTCGAAGAGATAGAGCCGGCCCACGCGCTCGGCGATGCGGCCGGCCTCCAACGCCTCGCCGCAGCCGTAATCGAGCACAGCCGCGTGCTCCGAGGCGGGCAGCACCGCGATGATGTCGTCCGCCACACGCGCGTAATGGACGCGGCGATGGCGCTCGCTCACATAGATGGGATTGTCGCGCTCCCAGAAGCCGAGCCACGTCGCCATCGTTTCCACCAACCCTCCCGTGACATTCCTCAAGCCTACGCGAGCTTCTCGCCGCATGCGAGATTGCTCTCTCAGCCCTTGCCTGCTAAACCAGCGCCGCACTGAGAGAGGGCCGCGGTGCCGGAAGGTGCTGCCCGCCGCCACGGAGAGCGCATGCTGCAACGGCTTTACGACTGGACGATGGCGACGGCACGCCACCGCCATGCGCTCTGGGCCTTGGCCGCGGTCGCCTTTATCGAGAGCTCGATCTTCCCCATCCCGCCCGACGTGCTGCTCATCCCGATGGTGCTGGCGCTGCCGCGCCGCGCCTTCTTTTTCGCCGCGGTGTGCACCGTGGCCTCCGTCACGGGCGGTTTTCTCGGCTACGCCATCGGCTATTTCGCCTTCGAGGCGGTCGGCGAGCGCGTGCTCGAGTTCTACCACGTCATGGACAAGTACGAGGCGCTCAAGGCGTCCTTCGCCGAATGGGGAGCCTGGATCATCATCCTCAAGGGCATGACGCCCATCCCTTACAAGCTCATCACCATCGCGAGCGGCGCGCTCAAGTTCAACCTCGCGACCTTCACCTTGGCCTCGCTCATCTCGCGCAGCCTGCGCTTCTTCCTGGAGGCGGCACTGCTCTGGCGCTTCGGCGAGCCGATCCGCGTCTTCATCGAGCGGCGGCTCATGCTGGTGACGAGCGTCTTCGCCGCGGCGCTTGTCGGCGGCTTCCTCGTGCTGCGTTATCTCTAGGAGCACCCCCTTGCACGCGACCGCCCTTGAGCCCCTCCTCGATCGCTTGGCCTGCGCACGCTACGCGCCTGCGGCCCTCATCCTCGCCGCCTCGGTCGCCACCCTCGGCGGCGCCTTCCTCTTCCAATATGTGGGCGGACTCGCCCCGTGCATTTTGTGCATCTACGAGCGCATTCCCTACGGCGTCGCGATCGCGTTGGCGCTCCTCGCCCTCTGCCTCGGCGATGGCCGCGCGCGGGGAGCGGCCCTCCTGCTTTGCGCGCTTGCCTTCGCGGTCGACGCCGGTATCAGCGTCTTCCACGTCGGCGTCGAGCAGCATTGGTGGGAGGGGACGGCCGCCTGCACCGGAAGCGTCGTCTCGGGGGCCGCGGGCTCGCTCGAGGCCCTGCGCCAGCAAATCCTGAACGCCCCGCCCGCGCCGCGCTGCGACCGCATCCCCTGGTCGCTGTTCGGCATCTCGCTCGCCGGCTACAATCTCTTGATCACGCTCGCCCTCGCCGTCTTCTCGCTTCATGCGGCGCGGCGGGCGATGCGGCGAGGGCAATGATGACCCGAGAGCTTTCGCATCCTAGGCGCACGGCCGAGCGGCGCCGGCCGGGCGATCCCGACCGCGAGGAGCTCGTCAAGCGCATGATCCGCGTCGACCAGGCGGGCGAGTACGGCGCCAAGCGCATCTACGCGGGACAGCTCGCCGTGCTCGGCCGCAGCTTAGGTGCCGGCGTGATCCGCAAGATGGCGGAGCAGGAGGAGCGCCACCTCGCGGCCTTCGATCAGCTCATTGTCGAGCGCCGCGTGCGCCCGACCGCCCTGCAGCCGCTTTGGTACGTGACCGGCTTCGCGCTCGGAGCGGCGACGGCACTCCTCGGCGAGCGCGCCGCCATGGCCTGCACGGTCGCGGTCGAGGAGGTGATCGACGAGCATTACGCGCGCCAGGCGACGGCGCTGGGCGACGACGAGGCCGCGCTGCGCGAGCGAATCGAGGAGTTCCGCGCGCACGAGATCGAGCACAAGGAGACGGCGCTTGCCCATGGCGCCGAGGCGGCACCCGCCTATCCGCTTTTGAGCGGCGCCATCAAGGCGGCCTCGCGCCTCGCCATCTGGCTCTCGACGCGCATCTGATC
>DATNIJ010000048.1:0-50327 GCA_035604475.1 Alphaproteobacteria bacterium | reverse complement strand
GGCGGAGCTCAACAAGGCGATGCCGGCGGAGAGCATCCTCGTGGCCGACGGCGGCTTCGCCGCCCATTGGACCAGCCTGCTTTACGACACGAAGTCGCCCGGGCGGCGCTACATCGCCGACCGCGGTCTCGCCTCCATCGGCTACGGACTCCCCGGCGGGATCGGCGCAGCACTTGCCGCCCCGGAGGTGCCGGTCGTGGCCGTGAGCGGCGACGGCGGCTTCAACATGGCGCTCGGCGAGCTCGAGACCGCGCGCCGCACGGGCGCCAACCTGACGACGGTCGTCGTCAACAACGCAGCCTCGGGCTACGTCAAGGCGCTCCAGCATGCGATGTACGGAGAGCGCTACCAGTCGAGTGACTTGGTCGAGATGGATTATGCGCGCATCGCCGAGGCCATGGGATGTCGCGGCATAAGGGTCGAGGACCCGGCCGAGCTCGGCGGCGCCCTTCGGCGCGGCATTGCCGAGCGAAGCCGCCCGACCGTGATCGACGTCATGGTGACGCGCGACCCCGCGCGCATGCTGCCGGCGGTGGACAGCCGCGCGGTCCACGTCAAGAAGGGCGACCGCATCGCGTAGCCGGGCCGCCGCGGCTGCCAAGTCCTGCGTAATCGCCCTAATTTCCTCTCGTGCAAGCAGGAGAGGGCCAGTTGAGGCGGTGCTAGAGATAGTTCGCGCGGATATCGACGGTCGATTCGACGCCGATGCGCTCGAAGCTTTCGCCGAGCCAGGCGTCCGCCCGCTCGCGGCCGACTTCCATGAGTCCCATGAGATGCCCCCAGTCGGCGTTGAGCTTGCTCGCGTAGCCGAGCTCGTCGATCACCTCGCCGGGTACGATGCCGTGGATCAGCATCTTCTTCATGTCGTTGTCGCGGAACTTGCCCTCCTCGATGAGGCGGCTGACGAAAGCGATCGCGCGCATCTCGCGCATGAGCGAGGAGTTGAAGCTGATCTCGTTGATGCGGTTGAGGATTTCGGCGGCAGTCTTGGGCAGGGCGCGGCGCTCGATGGGATTGATGTGGATGATCACGACGTCGCGGCTTTCGCAATGATAGATGAGCGGATAGAGGGCCGGATTGCCCATGTAGCCGCCGTCCCAATAATGCTCGCCTTCGATCTCGACGGCCTGGAAGAAGAGCGGCAGGCAGGCCGACGCGAGCACCTCGTCCGCTCCGATCTCCTCATTGGTGAAGACGCGGATCTTACCCGTGCGCACGTTGGTCGCGGAGAGAAATAATTTGACCGGGCAGCTGGCTTCGGCGAGTGCCGCGAAATCGACCGTGGCGGCGAGCACGTCGCGCACCGGATTGTAATTGAGCGGATTGAGCTGGTAGGGCGAGAAGAGCCGCGTCAGGAGGTCGAAGAACACGTAAGGCGGCGAGGCCTCGAGCGCGCGGTTGCCCGTCAGCCGGTCGAAGGGTGTGGGCTGAAGCGGGCTGAACGCCGCGGCTTGCGCGACGGCGCGCCAAAAATCGGCGAGCGCTTTCTTCGCACCCGCGCGCCCGCCGGCAGAAAGGCCGCTCGCGAGCACGACCGCGTTCATGGCGCCGGCGCTGGTCGCGGAGATGCCGTCAATGGCGATGCGCTCGTCCTCGAGCAAGCGATCGAGCACGCCCCAGCCGAAAGCGCCGTGGGCGCCGCCGCCTTGCAGTGCGAGGTTGATCCATTTGAGACCGCCTGGGCCTGCCGCCCAGCAGGCCTCCTTCGCATCGCGTCCGCCGCCGCGCCGCCGCGCCGCTGCGGCGGACGGCGGTCCGCCTCGTCGTCCCCCTTTTGCCGGCCTGTCCATTATGTTACACCTTGCTCTATGCTGTCGCGGACGGACGTGGCGGCGATAATAGCAACAGGTGCCTCGCGAGGAAAGCCGCGGCCGGTACTGCCGGATTGCCGGCGGAGCGGTGGCGCGCCCCCGCGGCGGAAGGAGGGCGCGGGATCGCGTTGACACCCAGGCCGAAAAGCCGAAGATTGTGGCCGTACGGGGGGCCCATGCGCACGGCGGTCCGCAATGCGCCGCGATCGAGAACGCGCGGCAGAGCCGCGTCGTCATCGTCAACCGTCGCGGCGAGTTCTCGCGGACCAAGACCGGCAACCTCAACCAGCTCCGCCAGGCGATCGATTCCGGCGCCTTGAAGTGCCAGTACAACGCCGAGTCCGTGCGCATCGAGGCCGGCCACACTCTGTGCTATCATGGCCTCGGCTCCAGTCGTGCGGTTATGCCTCTTGAAGGCGTTTAGACCGTTCATCGGTCCCATCTGAGCCTGGTTCTACGAGAGCTCGTCATGAACCGGCGATCGGAGCCACAGTCACCACACGCCTCGTCCGTCTGAGGCGGAGCCTCGTTAGGGTTATAGTTCGCCCGTTAAGGGGACGGTTGGGAGAGGCTTGATGCGGTCCCGAGATGGGCGTGGCACTACGCTTTTGGAAGAGTCGCCGCGCCCATGGAAGATCTGGCTGCGCTCCTCGGCAAGTCTCGCGACGCTGCTCGCAGCACTCCTCTTCGCCGCGCGGGTGCCACCCTTCAGCCTGCTCGAGACCTGGCTCGGCGATCTACGTCTGGCGCTCTTGGCGCCGTCGGCACCCCCGCATCCCAAGGTGGCGGTGGTCGAGATCAACGAGGCGACGGCGGCCAAGATCGGCCGCCGCTCGCCGGTGGACCGCGGCCTTCTCGCCAAGCTCGTCGACACCGTGGCCTCCGCCGAACCGGCGGCGATCGGTATCGACGTGCTCTTCGACGAGCCGAGCGAGCCCGAGAAGGATGCAGCCCTCCTGGCCGCACTGCACCACGTGCGCGTGCCCGTGGTGCTGGGCTGGATCGATGCGGTCAATGCGCCGGGCGCCATCGAGCGCTGGCAGGAGACGTATCTCGAGAACTTCATCAAGCGCATCGACAATCCGCTCGTCGTGCCCGGCTTGAGCGTGATGCGCGAGGATCGCGACGGGGTGGTGCGGCAGCTCGTCCTGCGCGTGCCGGCGGGCACGGTCCGGGAGACCTTCGATCTCCTCCTCAGCAAGAGCGCCGGGGGCGCGGCGCCCCCCGGCCTCACGCTGCCGCTCGCCTATTACGGCCATCCCTTCAAGGACCAGCAGCCCTTCATTCGCTTTCCGGCGCACCTGCTCTTTCCCGAGATGCCGCAGATCTGGCGGGTGCAAAGCAGCACGCTTGCCCATCGCGTCGTGCTCATCGGCGCCAATCTTCTCAATGTCGATCTCCACCGCACGCCCTTTGCCAGCGATCCGCTGACTGGCCAATCTGCCACGCCGGGGGTCTATCTTCAGGCGCAAGGCCTGGCCCAGCTTCTCGACGGGCGCGAGGTCGAGGCGGTGCCCTCGTGGGCCGCGGATTTGCTCATTGCCGGCCTGGCCGCCTTCGGCTTCCTCATCGGCCGCCGGGAGATGGCGTGGTCGCTGCGCGTGACCGTCGGGTTCGCCACGATCATGCTGCTCTTGGCCGCGGCCGGGGCGATCTTTCACTATGGCGGCGCCACGGCGCCGGTGGTGACGCCGGGGCCGATCTTCCCGCTCGTGACGCCGGCCGCCGGTTTCCTCATCGCCATGACGATCGGCATTGCCCACGCGCGCCAGCTCCACGCCGCGGAGCGGCGCTTCATCCGTTCGGTCCTGACCCGCTACGTGCCCTCGGAGGTCGTCGATCACCTGCTCTTCCACCCCGAGGACATGAAGCTCGGCGGCGAGCGGCGCATGATGAGCTTCGTCTATACCGACATCTCCGGCTTCACCACGCTGTGCGAGAGTGCGGATCCCAAGGCCCTGGTGCCGGCGCTC
This sequence comes from Alphaproteobacteria bacterium, assembly GCA_035604475.1. Lineage (GTDB taxonomy): Bacteria > Pseudomonadota > Alphaproteobacteria > JACZXZ01 > JACZXZ01 > DASPPM01. Next base: position 46,543 of record DATNIJ010000048.1, on the reverse strand, counting down.
AATCGCTATCTCAGCGGCATGACGAGCATCATCTATGATCACAAGGGCACCGTCGCCGGCTTCATCGGCGATGCGGTCCTCGCCTTCTGGGGAGCGCCCCTCGATGACCCCGAGCAGGCGGCGCACGCGCTCCGCTCGGCACTCGCAATGAACCGCTTCGCCAAGGAAGAGCGCCGAAAGGCGGCGGCGGAAGGGCTCGATTTCGGGCGCACTCGAATAGGCGTCCACCGCGGCCTCGCCACGGTCGGCAATTTCGGCGGCGCCGCCCGGCTCGAATACATGGCGCACGGCGACGCGGTGAATACCGTGGCGCGGCTCGAGGGTGCGAACAAGTACTTCAATACCGATATCGCCGCGAGCGAGGCGGTGGTGGCCGAGGCGGGCGACATTCCCTTGCGGCCGGTCGGCGACGTGGTGCTACGCGGCAAAGCGCACAGCGTCGCGGTCTTCGCGCCTGCCGCGGACGAGTCTCCGGGCCTTGCCGACTATTGCGCGGCCTTCGAGCTGCTGCGGCAAGGCTCCCCTCAAGCCTTGGGCGCCTTCGAGGCGCTCCACCGACGCCAGCCCGAGGACCCGCTCGCGGCGTTCCATCTGGAACGCTTGCGGCGGGGGGAGACTGGCATCACAATCATGTTGGAGGACAAATGATGCGCTGGTCACGATTTGCGCTTGTGCTCGCCGCACTCCTGCTCTCGGCCGTGCCGGCGAGTGCGGCGAAGCTCCTCGTGCTCGAGAGCTCGCCCGACACCGGGCTGCAGAAGGGCGACACCGTGGACGGCAGCCAAAAGTTCGCTGTCAAGGCCGACAACTACGTCGTGCTGATGGACGAGAGCGGCCAGGTGGTTACCGTGAGGGGGCCCTACAACGGCATCCCGGGCGGGGAAGATCGGGCGGACGGCCCCAGCCTGCTCACGCGGATGGCCGCCATCGTCACGACCGAGGGCTCGAGCGGCTTGACCACCCTCGGCTTGACGCGGGGCTTGGGCGCCGCCGCCAAAACGCCCACGGTCTGGTCGATCAACGTCGCCGCCTCGGGGACGAAGTGCATCAAGCCCGCGACCGAGCTCGAGCTGTGGCGGCCCGCGCCAAAGCAGACCGTCTCGATCACCATCACCCACAAGGGCACCAAGGAGCACAGCAGCTTCGAGTGGCCCGCGGACCAGATCGTCATGCCCTGGCCGAAGCGCGTCAAGGCCGCGGACGGCGCCGGCTATGTCGTCACCTTCGCCCCGCCGGAAATGACGCGCGAGCTGACCCTGCGCATCATGCCCGCAAGAGTCGTGACGGATGCCGAAGTGCTGAGCTGGATGGCAACGGTCGGCTGCACCGTGCAAGCCAAGGCGCTGATCGAAGAATTGTCGAACCAGCGCGTGGTGGACGGCGCCACGGCGTCGGGCGAAAAGCTGTTCAAATAGGCCCTGGCGGCGGTCGGGCGCGCCGTGTCACGAGGCCGGCGGCGCGCCCTCGCGGCGCAAGGAGGCGCGGGATCGCGTTGACACCCAGGCCGAAAAGCTGAAGATTGTGACCGTACGGGTGCCCATGCGCACGGCAATCCGCAATGCGCGCCGATTGGTACGCTTCCGCGCCCGCGCGACGGATGGCAATGAGCGAGAGCTACGAAGTCGTCATCGTGGGCTCGGGTCCCGCCGGCGTCAGCGCCGCCGGACGCGCCGCCGAATGCAAGGTCTCGCATCTTCTCCTCGAGCGCGCTCCGCATTTCGCCGACACTATCCAGAAGTACCAGAAGGGCAAGTACGTCATGGCGACGCCGGCGCGCCTGCCGCTCAGGAGCGCGCTCGCCTTCGCTGCCGGCTCGCGCGAGGACATCCTCGACACTTGGCGCGCTGGACTCGAGGCGAAGGGCGTCAACGTCCGCTTCAACAGCGAGGTCGTGCGCATCGCCGGCTCGCGCGGCGCCTTCGAGGTCAAGCTTGCGGACGGTACCGCGATTACCGCCGCGAACGTCGTCATGGCGATCGGGCTCCAGGGCAACCTCAACAAGTTGACCGTGCCGGGGGCGGAGCTGTCGCTTGTGCAGTATCAGCTCGACGATCCCGGCGAATACAAGGACGAATCCATCGTGGTCATCGGCGCGGGCGACGCCGCGATCGAGAACGCGATCGCGCTCGCGCGGCAGAACCGCGTCGTCATCGTCAACCGCCGCGGCGAGTTCTCGCGGGCCAAGACCGGCAACCTCAACCAGATCCGCCAGGCGATCGAATCCGGCACCCTGAAGTGCGAGTACAACGCCGAGCCCGTGCGCATCGAGGCCGGCCGCATCGCGCTCAAGGGGCCCACCGGGGAGGGTACGATCGCGTGCGACCGCATCATCGCGCGGCTCGGCGCCAATCCGCCGCGCAAGTTCGTCGAATCCTGCGGCGTCAAGTTCCGCAGCAGCGACGCGAAGTCGTTCCCAGAGGTCAGCAACACCTACGAATCGAACGTGCCGGGCCTCTACATCATCGGCGCGCTGGCCGGCTACCCGCTGATCAAGCATTGCATGAACCAGGGATACGAGGTCATCGAGTACATCCGCGGCGAGAGCGTCCTGCCCGCGGACGAGCCCTTGCTGGAGGAGAAGTTCGCGATCATCCCCGGCCGGCCCGGCGTGAATGAGGTGCTCGACCGCATCGTGGCAACCGTGCGCCTCTTCTCCGGGCTCACACGCCTCCAGCTGCGCGAGTTCCTCCTCGGCAGCGAGGTACTGGTCAAAGCGCCGGGCGAGCCCGTGTTCCTGCGCAACGACTACGGCGACACGCTCTTCGCGATCCTCGGCGGCACGGTCGCGATCGAGATCGATGTCAACGACCCGAGCCGGACTGTTGCGCTCGGGAAAGGCGACTTCTTCGGCGAGATCGGGCTCATCTCGGGGCGCCGGCGCTCCGCCACGATCCGTGCCGCGACCGAGTGCACGCTCATCGAGGTGCCGCGCTTTGCCGCCATCAAGCTGATCAACACGATCCCCGCGACCAAACGCCTAATGGACGAGACCATGCTTGTCCGCCAGCTGCGCGCCTATCTGGAGCAGGGCCTCTCCGACGAGGATCTGCACGACTTGGCCTCCACGGCGGAGATCGTCTCCTTCAACGTCGGCGAAAGCCTCATCGAGGAGGGTGCCGTCGGCGACGACAGCGTCTACGTCATCCGCACCGGCTCGGTCAAAGTGTCGCGCAAGATCGGCGGCCGCGATATCGTGCTGAGCTACGTTCCGGCCGGGAAGATCGTGGGCGAGATGGCGCTCTTGCGCCGCGCGCCGCGCTCGGCCACCGTGACCGCCGCGATCAAGAGCGAGGCGATCAAGCTCGACGGCGGCGCGGTGCGGCGCGTGCTCGAGCACAATCCGGAGGTGAAAGCCAGGTTCGACGAGCAGGCGCGGCGCTATCTCCTCAATGACCTGCGCCACGAGGCGGAGATCGATCACAGCAACATCTTCGAATTCTTCCTCGCCCAGGGCGGCGGTGAGGCGACCGACATGCTGCTCATCGACGAGGCGCTCTGCGTACGCTGCGACAATTGCGAAAAGGCCTGCGCCGAGACCCATGACGGCATCTCGCGCCTCGACCGCGAGGCGGGTCCGACCTTCGGCTCGCTCCATATCCCCACCTCGTGCCGCCACTGCGAGCATCCGCACTGCATGACCGACTGCCCGCCCGATGCCATCCACAGGGCGCCCGGCGGCGAAGTGTGGATCGACGACAGCTGCATCGGCTGCGGCAATTGCCAGGTGAACTGCCCCTACGGCGTGATCCAGATCGCAGCACTGCCGCCGCCGAAGCCGGGGCTCCTGCAGTGGCTCCTCTTGGGCCGCGGCCCGGGCCCCGGCGAGGACAAGAGCCCGCATAAGAGCCACGACGGCAAGAGCAAGGCGCCAAAGCTTGCCGTCAAGTGCGACATGTGCCGCGACATCAAGGGCGGGCCCGCCTGCGTGCGCGCCTGTCCCACGGGGGCCGCCGTGCGGCGCGGCCCCGAGGAGACCATGATGCTCGGCCGGGGGGTGCAATGAGCCTCCACGAATCCTTCCTCGTCTACCGCAACCTACTCTATCCCAAAGTCGCCACGGCGATGACCGGGGCGGCACTCGTCTGGTACGCCGTCGACTCGCCGCGCGGCGTGCCGAGCGGCAGCACCTGGCTCGGCTACACGCTCGGCACGGTGGCAGCACTTCTCGTCGTCTGGCTGATGTGGTTCGGCGTGCGCAAGCGCCGCTACGGCCCCGGCGAGTGGCGGCTCGAGGCCTGGCTTTCCGGCCACGTCTACTTCGGCCTGGCGCTCGCCGTCATTGCCACCCTGCACACCGGCTTCCGCTTCCATTGGAACATCCACACGCTGGCCTATGCCCTCATGATGATGGTGATCGGGAGCGGCCTCTTCGGCATCTACGTCTATGCGCGCTATCCCCGGCTCATGACCGACAACCGCCGCGGCGAGACCTTGCGCAGCATGCTCATCAAGCTCGCCGACATCGACCGCGAATCGCGCGCGGCGTGCCTCAACCTGCCGGACGATTTTGCCGCCGCGGTGCGGATCAGCCACCAGGAGACGCGCATCGGCGGCTCGCTGCGCCGGCAGTTGAGCGGCGTCGATCGCAACTGCGGCACGACGCGGGCGCTGGCCCGGATCGAAGAGCTCGCGGCCACCGTGCCCGCCAAGCTCGACGTGCCGGTCATGCGCCTGCGCCGCGAGCTCCAGCGCAAGCAGGCGCTGGTTGCGCAGGTCCGGCTCGACCTCCGCTACAAGGCGCTGATGGAGATCTGGCTCTACGTCCATGTGCCGCTCGCCTTCGCGCTGCTCGCCGCCCTCACCGCCCATATCGTCTTGGTCTTCTTTTATTTCTGAGATCCGCGAAGGTCGCCCGCCGTGCGTTGGCTCGTGAGATTCATAACCCGGCGCGCCGGCGGCGCGATCTCCCATTCCGACCAGCCCGTCGAGACGGCGATCCTGCGCTTCGGGCGCGGCACCGCGAACGAGGTCTATCTTCCCGACATCCGCGTCGCCTTCGGTCACGCGCGGCTGGGGCTGCTCGACGGCGCCTTCGTCGTCGCCGCGAGCGGCGGGAACCTGATGACGGTCAACGGCATCCCGGTCGCCCGCGCCGTCGTCCAGCCGGGCGACGAGATCGGCATCGGTCCCTATCGCATCGGCCTCAACGAGGCCGAGGGCGATCACGACCTCCTCGTCGAGGTCGAGCTCGTCAACCCGCTTGAGGAGGGCTCGAGCCAGGGAGCGGCGATCACCGGCCTCCAGCTTGCGGCCCTCTTGCCGAGCAAGCGCCGCTGGTCCTGGGTGTTCTTTCTTGGCGTGATCGCCGTCACGCTGGCCCTGCCGGTGGCGGCGTTCTACGCGAAGAACGTTCGCAGCATGCTTACCGCCGCCGCGCTGCCGCCCGACCGCATGGTGTCGAGCGGGACGATCTCGGCGCCGCACAAGAATCTCGTCGGCAATTGCCAGGCCTGCCACAGGGAGGCCTTTGCCAAGGTCGCCGATGCGGCCTGCGTCGCCTGCCATAAGACGGTCCATCACCACGTCCCCCCGCAACAGCTGCGCTTGGCGGAGCTGCAGCTCGTGCGCTGCGGGGTCTGCCACCAGGAGCACCGCGGCGAGGAGCCGATCGTGCGGCACGACCAGGCCTTCTGCACCGACTGCCACGCCGATCTCAAGCGTAAGGACAAGGAGACCACGCTCGAGGATGTCTCCGACTTCACCAGCACGCACCCCGAGTTCCGTCCCACGGTCGTGGTCGACCCGGCAAAGCAGCTGCGCGAGCGCCTGTCGCTCGCCGCGAGCACGCCGCTCGTGGAGCACTCCGGGCTCAAGTTTAATCACCAAAAGCACCTCGATCCCAAGGGCGTGCGCGACCCCGAGAAGGGGACAGTGGTGCTCACCTGCACCGACTGCCACAAGCTCGAGCCGGGCGGCAAATTCATCCGGCCGACCCGCATGGAGACCGAGTGCCAGCGATGCCATCGCCTGCAGTTCGACGAGACCGCGCCCAGGCGCCAGCTGCCGCACGGCGAGCCGGCCGAGGTCATCCGCATCGTCGCCGACTTCTATGCCGCGCGGTCGCTGAGCCGCGGCGTGATACCTGCCACCCTCGGCGGGCTGCCGGGCGAGCCGCTCGCCGAGGCGGACCGCGTGGAGGCGCGCGAGTGGGCCGACGAGCAGACCAAGATCACGCTGCGCAAGATCGTCTTCGGCGGCGGCATGTGCGGCACCTGCCACACCGTGGTCCCGCCGGAGGCGAGTGCGAGCAAGAACTGGGAGATCGCACCCGTGCTGCTCACGCGGCGTTGGATGCCCAAGGCGGAGTTCGATCACAGCAAGCATGGCACCTTGCGCTGCCAGGAATGCCACATGGGCGCTGAGCGCTCGACGACCAGCGAGATCGTGATGATGCCCAAGATCGCCAAATGCCGCGAATGCCACGGCGGCCCGGCGGCGACGGCGGCGGTGCCGTCGCCTTGCCTGCTTTGTCACATCTTTCACCGCGCCAATCTCGAGCTCATGCGACCGGCCGAGGCCGCAGCCCCAAAACGGCCCTGACGAGCCGGCCAACTATCGGAAAGAAAATGAAGAAAGCGCGGCCGGCATCTTGACCTCCGCCACCCTATGCCTTTTAATCGGGGCTGGCACGCATAGGGGATGCGCGCCAAAGGGGGGAGATGATGGCGCCGGAATCGCGACCTCGTCGTGGCGCGGAAGGGGCAGCGAGGGAAGCGGTCGGCCGCCGCCGCCGAGGCCATGCTCTCCGGGCGGCCGCGGCATGTGCGGCGGCAGCGCTCTCTGTCTTATCGTTCGGGGTGGTGCGGGCTGAGGCCCAGCAACTCACCAGCGACGCCGTAGCCCAAATCATCGCCCAGGCCGTGGGCGAGGCCACGGCGCGCCATCAACCCGCGACGATTGCGGTGGTGGACCGGGTCGGCAATGTGCTCGGCGTCTTCCGCATGAACGGCGCGCCGCTCGACGTGACGATCACCTCGGGCCGGGGCGTGGTGGGCGGCTTGGAGAATGCGGTGGTGCCGGACACCGCCGCCGCGATCGCCAAGGCGATCACCGGCGCCTACCTCTCCTCCAACGGCAACGCCTTCACCACGCGCACGGCCAATTACATCGTGCAGGAGCACTTCGCGCCCGGGACGAAGGACCAGCCCTCCGGCCCGCTCTTCGGCGTGCAGTTCAGCCAGCTGCCCTGCTCCGACCTTTCTTCGCGCTTTCCCACGAGCGGGATGATCGGGCCGCAGCGCTCGCCGCTCGGGCTCTCGGCGGATCCGGGTGGCATACCGCTCTATTCGGGCGGCGTGCTCGTAGGCGGCATCGGCGTGACCTCGCGCGGTGTCTACAGCGACGACCTCACCGTCTTCGTCACCGAAAGCGATCCCGACGAGCTGATAGCGCTCGCCGGCACCGTCGGCTTCGATGCCCCGGCCGGCATCCGGGCCAACAAGATCACCATCAACGGGCTCCTGCTGCCCTACACCGACGTCGACACCACCGCACTCGCCGCCAATCCGGGCGCCGCACCTTCCTTCGCCGCGATCAACGGCACCGCCGGCGCGCTCGTCAGTGTGAACGGCTACTATACCGCGGGACTTGTCCCCCTCAACGGCACGGTCTACGGCACGCCGGCCTCGGGCATTGCGCCGGACAGCTCCGGCCTCTTCGGCAATGCGCAGGCCTACGTTCTAGTCGATGCCAGCAACGTCAACCGCTTCGCGCCCCGCCCCGGCACCGACGGGGCGCTTGCGCTCACCGCAGCTGAGGTGCAGCAGATCCTCGCCCAGGCCCTTGCGGTCGGCCTCCAGGCGCGCTCGCAGATCCGCCAGCCGCTCAACAGCGCCGCGCAGGTATCGAGTTTCGTAGTCGACACCAACGGCGGCATCCTCGGCGCGGTGCGCGCGCCCGACGCGCCGGTGTTCGGCATCGACGTGGCGCTGCAGAAGGCGCGCACCGCCGCCTTCTTCTCCGGCGCCTATGCCGGCAACGATCTCGCCGCGGCCGGGATGGGCGGCTACGTGGGTGCCGCGCGTTCCTTCGTCGGGCAGGCCATGCTCACCGGCGCCTACGCCTTCACCGATCGGGCCAACGGCAACCTCTCGCGCCCATACTACCCCGACGGCATCGACGGCACGCCCAACGGACCCTTCAGCAATCCGATCAACCAGTGGAGCATATTCACGGACGGGCTCCAGCTCGATCTCGTCGCCGCCAACATCGTGCAGCACGTGGGCTTCATCTTCGGTACCAACCCCGATACGGTAGTGGCCTGCACCGGGGTGGCGCGGCTGCCCAACGGCATCCAGATTTTCCCCGGCAGCGTGCCGATCTACCGCGGTTCCGTGCTCGTGGGCGGCATCGGCACCTCGGGCGACGGCGTCGACCAGGACGATCTGGTGAGCTTCCTCGGCCTCAACAACGCGGGCGGCGTGCTCAACACGGGCATCGGCAACGCCCCCGTCGGTATCCGTGCCGACAACCTGTCACCGATGGGTGTGGCACTGCGCTACGTCAACTGTCCGGTGGACCCCTTCCTCGGACAGCAGAACCAAAACGCCTGCTCCGGGAAGTAGGGCCGCCCCGTGCGCCCGTGGTCCATGCTACTGGCAGTCGGGCTCGCGCTTTCGCTGTCGCACCCGGCGCGGGCGGCCGGATATCAAATCGAGCCTTCCCTCGCCGAGGACCTCGACATCGCCCAGGACGGGCGGCGGCTGCCCGGCCAGCCGCCGCCGGTCGAGGAGACGCCGGCGCCCGAGACCGGCCCCCCTGCGGTGGCGCCGCCCACGCGCGATTATCCTCGCGAGTTCATCCCCGTGCCGGACCGCTGGCGCCTCATCGAGGAGATCGGGGTTAACGAGCACTGGTGGAATCCTTACAGCCAGAACACCTTCAAGGGCGACCGGCCGCTCTTCGGCAACGATTGGTTCTTCAGCACGTCCTTCGTCAACGATACGGTGTTCGAGCCGCGCACGGTGCCGACGCCGGTCGGCGTGCAGTCGACCAAGAACTCGCGCGAGATCGACACCTACGGCCGCATCGGCCAAGCCTTCATCAACGAGAATCTGCTTTCGAGCTTCTCCTTCACCAAGGGCGACACCGCCTTCAAGCCGCCCGAGTTCGAGTTCCGGGTGACGCCGGTCTTCAACGTCAATTACCTTTCGGTCGACGAGGTCGGCATCGTCAATGCCGACCCGCGCAAGGGCGACACGCGTCAGAAGACCTTCGTCGGCTTGCAGGAAGCGTTCATCGACTACCACCTGCGCGACGTCTCGGAGCGCTACGATTTCGATTCGCTGCGCGTCGGCATTCAGCCCTTCTCCACCGATTTCCGCGGCTTCCTCTTCCAGGACGACCAGCTCGGCGCGCGGCTTTTCGGCAACCGCGACAACAATCTCTGGCAGTACAACCTTGCCATGTTCCAGCGCCTGGAGAAGGACACCGACAGCGGGCTCAACGACGTGACCCAGGCGCGGCGCAAGGATTGGGTCCTCGTCACCAACCTCTACCGCCAGGACCTGCCCTGGCCCGGCCTGACCCAGCAGATCACCGTCGTTTACAACCGCAACCGCGAGCGCGGCGAGCGCTTCTACGACGACAACGACTTCCTCGTCCGCCCGGCCCCCATCGGCGACGAGCGCGGGCATAATTACGACGTGACCTACGCCGGCTGGAACATGAACGGCCATATCGGCCGCTTCAACCTGATGAGCTCGGCCTACTACGCGAACGGCTACGACAGTCACAACACCTTCAGCGGCAAGCCCGCCGACATCCGCGCCGAGTTCGCGGCGATCGAGCCCTCGGTGGACTTCGACTGGCTGCGCGTGCGGCTCTCGGGCCTCTACGCCAGCGGCGACCGCAATCCCTACGGCAGGACCGAGACGGGCTTCGACGCCATCATGGAGAACCCGCAGTTCGCCGGCGCCGATACCAGCTACTGGATCCGCCAGGCCATTCCCTTCATCGGCGGCGGCGGCGTCGTGCTCTCCGGCCGCAACGCGATTCTGCCCTCGCTGCGCACCTCGGAGGACCAGGGGCAATCGAACTTCATCAACCCGGGCCTGCTGCTTTTCGGCGTCGGCTCGGATGCCGACATCCTCCCCGAGCTCAAGCTCTCGACCAACGCCAATTACCTGCGCTTCCAGAACACCTCCGTGCTCGAGGTGCTGCGCCAGCAGGGCGAGATCCAGGACCGCATCGGTTTCGATCTCTCGGCGGCATTGACCTACCGGCCGTTCTTCACGCAGAACGTCGTGCTGCGGCTGTCCGGTGGCATCCTCATTCCGCAGCAGGGCTTCAAGGACCTCTATGTGTCCCAGGACAAGCAGCGCTACCTCTATTCCGTGCTCGCCGATATCGTCTTGACCTACTGAGATCAGCGCCATGCGCCGCCTCTCGTCCGTCCTGCTGCTGGCTTCGGCCTGGCTCCTCCTCGGGGGCGCCGGCTTCCTCGAGGCCATGCCCGAGGAGGAGAGCCCGCGCGAGGTGCATTACGCGCCGGCTCCGCCGGCGCCGCGGGCGCAGCTCCCGGAGGAGGCCAAGGCGAAGAGTGCCGGCTGCCGCTCCTGCCACACCACGACCGACAGCCTGACCATGCACGAGAGCGACATAGTGACGCTCGGCTGCACCGACTGCCACGGCGGCAATGCGCAAGTGATGGGGCCGGGGCAGGGGGCGTCCGGGACGCCCGCCTACGATGAGGCAATGAATCGCGCCCACGTGCTGCCGCGCTATCCCAAGAGCTGGGGCTATCCCAAGAGCCGCAAGCCCGCGGAGAGCTACACGCTGCTCAACCGCGAGGCGCCCGAGTTCATCCGCTTCGTCAACCCGAGCGACCTGCGCGTCGCGCGCGAGGCCTGCGGCGCCTGTCATCTCGAGATCATCGAGGCGGCCGAGCGCAGCCTGATGGCGAATGCCGCCATGTTCTGGGGCGGGGCCTCCTACAACAACGGCATCCTGCCCTACAAGAACTACATTCTCGGCGAGGCCTATACGCGGGACGGCACCGCGGCGATCGCCAAGAACCCGAAGGATCCCGACGCGCTCATGAAGAGCCACGGCATCCTGCCGAAGCTCCTGCCGCTGCCGGCCTGGGAGGTGGTGCCGCCCGCCGACATCTTCCGCGTCTTCGAGCGCGGCGGCATCAGCATCGGCTCGGCGTTCCCCGACATCGGCAATCCCGATGCGGAGGGCAAGCTGCAGGTGCTCGAGATGCCCGGCAAGCCGGACATCCGCCAGTCGAACCGCGGGCTCGGCACCGGGCTCAGGATCGCGGTGCCGGTGCTCAACCTCGCCAAGACGCGCCTCAATGATCCCTATACCTGGTTCCTCGGCACCAACGACAATCCGGGCGACTACCGCACCTCGGGCTGCGGCGCCTGCCACGTCGTCTATGCCAACGACCGCGATCCTCGCCATTCTGGCCCCTATGCCGTCTACGGCCACAACGGCGAGAGCGCCAGCACCGACCCCACCGTCCCCAAGCACGAGCCGGGGCATCCGATCCACCACTCCTTCACGAACGCGATCCCGACCAGCCAATGCATGATCTGCCATATGCACCAGCCCAACATGTTCCTCAACACCATGCTGGGCTACACCATGTGGGACTACGAGGCGGACGCACCCTTCATGTGGCCGGCGAAGCAGAAGTATCCGAGCGACGCCGAGGCGCGGGCGATCCTCGACCGCAATCCCGAGGAGGCGGCGATCCGCGGCAAGTGGGGCGACCCCGCCTTCCTCGACCAGGTGAGCGAGCTCAACCCCAAGCTCAAGATGACGCAGTTCGCCGACTATCACGGTCACGGCTGGAACTTCCGCGCCGTCTTCAAGCAGGACCGCAAGGGCGATTTGCTCGACGCCAAGGGCCAGATCGTGCCGCGCGAGGATCCGGCGTGGGCCAAGAAGGCGGTCCATCTGAGCTCGATCCACGTGGACAAGGGCATGCAGTGCGTCGACTGCCACTTCAGCCAGGACGCCCACGGCAACGGCTACATCTACGGCGAGGTGATGTCGGCGATCGAGATCCGCTGCGTCGATTGCCACGGCACTATCGAGCGCTATCCCACCCTCATGACCAGCGGGCCCGCGGCGCAGCCAGGCGGCTACGACCTCGCCCTCCTGCGCAACCAGGACGGCCAGCGGCGCTTCGAGTGGCGCGGCGACAAGCTCATCCAGCACTCCGCCGTCGATCCCAAGCTCGAGTGGGAGGTGAGCCTCGTCAAGGACACCGTCGATCCCAACAATCCCCGCTTCAACCCCCGCGCCGCGCGCGCCAAGCTGATGGCGAAGGGCACCACCTTCAAATGGGGCCCGGGCGTGCCGGAGGCCGACCTGGCGCACAAGAGCAGCGAGATGGCCTGCTACAGCTGCCATACCTCGTGGACCACGAGCTGCAGCGGCTGCCACCTGCCGATCCAGGCCAACTGGCGCACCGAGCGGCACCATTACGAAGGCGGCATCACCCGCAACTTCGCCTCCTACAATCCGCAAGTTGCGCGCGACGACATGTTCCAGCTCGGCAAGCACAGCACGGTCGAGGGCAATATCATAGCGCCGGTGCGCTCGTCCTCGGCGCTGGTGCTGAGCTCGACCAACATCAATCGCGAGCGCATCTACATCCAGCAGCCGCCGATCGCCGCAAGCGGCTACAGCAGCCAGGCCTTCGCACCCCACTTTCCGCACACCGAGCGCACCACCGAGACCAAGACCTGCACCGACTGCCACCTCTCAGAGGCCAACGACAACAACGCGATCATGGCGCAGCTCCTGTTGCTCGGGACCAACTTCGTCAACTTCATCGGCTACAACAGCTGGGTCGGCGAGGACGGCGGCATTGAGGCGGTGCGGGTGACGGAGTGGGACGAGCCCCAAGCCGTGATCGGCAGTTACCTCCACAAATACGCCTATCCCGACTGGTACAACGCGCATCTCGCGCGCGGCCGCGAGCTCGAGGAGGCGCACAGCCATTCCGGCGGGCGCAGCGGCTGCATCCAGGAGCGCGGCGAATTTGTCTATGTCGCCGAGGGCGATGACGGCATGCGCGCCTACGACGTGGCGAGCGTCGCCAACAAGGACGTCTCCGAGCGCATCATCACAGCACCCTTCTCGCCGCTCGGCCAGGACATGCACATCGGCTCGCGCAACGCCACCTGCGTGGCGCTGCCGACCAACCAGTCGATCGATCCGGCGCGCAATCAGGGCAAGCTCATGCGCGAGGACAATCAAGAGCAGCCCATGCACCCGATCTACAATTACGCCTATATCACGGATGCGGAGGAGGGCCTGATCCTCACCGACGTCAACCCGCTTTCCTCCCGCGAGCCGCGCGACAGATTCCTCAATCGGGCGCTCACCTGGAACGAGGGCGGCGTGCTCAAGGGGGCCCGCCACATCACTATCGGCGGCGACCATTTCTACATCGCCGCCGACGCCGGCATCGTTGTGCTCGACATGAGCGACCCGCTGCATCCCAAGCTCGACGCGGTGGTGAAGCTCGACGGCGTGCGCGCGACGGCGCTTCAGTTCCGCTATCTCTTCGCCCTCGACCGCGAGGGGCTCAAGGTGATCGACGTGACCCATCCCGAGGCGCCCCAGCAGGTTGCGGGCGCCGCAGTCCCGCTCGCGGACGCGCGGCGCTTCTATGTCGCGCGTACCTATGCCTATGTCGCGGACGGCCGCGACGGGCTCGCCATCATCGACGTCGAGCGCCCGGAGCATCCGCACCTCGCGCGGATCTTCAACGCCGACGGCAAGATGAACGACGCCAATGACGTGGTGGTCGGCACCACCAACGCCTCGCTCTTCGCCTATGTGGCGGACGGGAAGAACGGCCTCAAGGTGATCCAGCTCACCTCGCCCGACAGCCAGCCCAATCTCTACGGCTTCAGCCCCGAGCCCAAGCCCGAGCTCATCGCCTGGCGCAAGACCGAGTGGCCGGCGCTCTCGCTCTCCAAGGGCCTCGAGCGCGACCGCGGCGTCGATGAGAGCGGCAATCAGATCGCGGTCTTCGGGCGTCTCGGCTCGCGTCCCTTCACGCTTCCCGAGATGCAGGAGCTTTATCTCGATGTCAAAGGCATGCCCTGGTACGTCACGGACGAGGTGCGCATGCAAGACCTGCTGCGGGCATTGCCGGCGGCAGAGCCGTCGGCCTCGCCGGCGCGGCTTTCCGGTCGGCGGCAGCGCGCTGCGGCGCCGCCGCAGTAGCGGTCGACATCATGGGTAGATGGGTACGGGATTTACGCCCTGCCCCGCGAAAGCAGAGGCCGGGGCGGGAGTGACGCCCTGATTTTCGCGGCTCGGCACCAGCGTTCCGGCAGTACCGGGCGCTGAATGCCCTGGGAAGAGGCTGCCGGGAAATGGCAGGCGCTGGGGAGGAAGAGAGAAGCGGACCGTTCTTCGCTTCGCGGATCGCAGGCGTTCACGACTGCTTTGCCGGGGCGCCGCTTTTCCGCGGCCTGCCGGCCGCCGTGGCCGCCGCATTTTTCGAGGAGATGAGTTGGTTCAGCCTGCCGGGAGGGAGCGTTCTCTTCCGCCAGGGCGAGCAAGGCGAGGCGCTCTATCTCGTGGTCTCGGGGCGGCTCGTCGTCCTCGCCGAAGGGCCGAGCGGCGAGCCGGTGGTGGTGGCGGAAGCCGGCGTGGGCGAGACCGTCGGCGAGATGGCGCTCATCTCCGGCGAGACCCGCTCGGCCACGGTGATGGCGCTGCGTGACAGCGAGGTGCTGGAGATCACGCGGCGAGATTTCGAGCGTATTCTCGAACGCTACCCGCGGGTGGCGTTGCCGCTCGCGCGCGATCTTGCCATGCGCCTCTCGCAGCGCCTGCGCCATGATGCGCTCGGCGGCGCCTCGCGGAATTTCGCTCTCCTGCCGCTTGCCCCCCACCTGCCGCTCGAGAGCTTCGGCCGCGCCCTTGCCGCGGCCCTCGCCTCGCACGCGCCACGCGTGTGCATCCTGGGTCCCGCCGACGGCCTTCACGAGAGCGAATGGTTCACAGCACGCGAGTTGGCGAGCGATTTCTGCGTCTATTGCGCCGAGCCGGAAATTACACCCTGGACGCGGCTTTGCCTGCGCCAAGCCGACCGAGTCCTCCTGGTTTGCCGCCCGGATCAGCCCTTGCCGCCGGTCCTGCTCCACGAGCTCGCTCCCGCCGAGGTGGCGCACCGGCCGCTCGATCTCGTGCTGCTCGAGTCCGCCGACGGTCCCTTGCCCGCACCATCCTCCGCTTGGCTCAGCCGTATCCCAGCAAAGTTCCATTGCCGCGTACGGCCGGGCAATGCAGGCGACACCGCGCGCTTGGCCCGCTTTCTGCTCGGCCGCGCCGTGGGGCTCGTGCTCTCCGGCGGCGGCGCGCGTGGACTCGCCCACATCGGCGTCGTCCGCGCCTTGCGCGAAGCCGGAATAGCATTCGATCTTGTCGCCGGCAGCAGCATGGGCGCCATCATCGCGGCCGGCGTTGCCCTCGAATGGACCGATGCGGAGCTGAGTGCGCGGGTGCGGCACTCCTTCGTGGACACCAATCCGCTTTCCGATTTGGCACTGCCGTTCATAGCATTTACCCGCGGGCGTAAGGTGTCGCGCCTCCTGCGCGCGCAATTCGGCGAGGTGCAGGTCGAGGATCTGTGGCGGCCTTATTTCTGCATTTCCTCCAATCTCACGACGGCGCGCTCGGTCGTGCATCGCGACGGGCCGCTGTGGCTGGCGTTGCGCGCGAGCGTCGCCATCCCGGGGCTGCTGCCGCCGGTGATCGAGCGCGGCGAGGTGCTGGTCGACGGCGGCGTCATGGACAATCTCCCCATCGATCTCATGCGCGCGCAGCACCGCGGCCCGGTGATCGGCGTCAATGTGGGCGCCACGCGGGGGCTCACCTCGGCCGTGGAAGATCTGGAGAACGTGCCGCTCTGGCGGCTTCTCTTCAAGGGCCGCCGGGGCGTGCCTTGGATCGTTCCCGTTCTCGTGCGCGCCGGCACCATCAGCTCGGACATCCAGAACGAGCTGGCGCGGCGGCAGGCCGACCTCCTCCTCGTCCCGCCGCTCGAGGCGGTCGACATCCTCGACTGGAAGGCCTTCGATCGCGCTGTCGAGATCGGTTATCGTTACGCGAGCGAGCAGCTGGCGCAGACTTCGTTCAAGCTTTGAGCGGCGCTCGGGCGCTGGCGGGAGAGCTCAGCCGCTGGGGATCGCGTGCTTGAACTCGCCCAAGGCGGCAAGGAAGGCTTGCATCTTGTAACCGTCCGCCTTGTTGACCGCCTCGTAGACGCGGTTGAGTGCGGTGTCCAGCGCCTGAAACTGCTTCTCGTCGACAGCACCAATGTTCTTCATGGTGTGGATGATCGCGCTCAGCGCCATGGTCGACTGCTCCGCCGCGGCATAATCGAACTCGTCGCCGCGCAGGCCCCCTTCGGCGATCGTAGCCAGAAGCGCGCTCAAGTCCTCGCGGCTGAACTGGTGCTGCTCCAGCATCGGCACCATGCCGCTGACGACCGTCTTGAGCGCGCGCGCGGCCTCGGCCATGGCCTCCCGGCTGCGCGTCGCCGCCTCATGGAGGGCGCGCCCTCGCTCGGTGAGCTCCTTGCCAGTGCCGGGCGCTATGCGCTCGGCGATGAGGCGCAGCATCACCAGGTTGGCGTCGTTAATCCGCGGCACGCCCGGGCCGAGGCCGGTCGCCGCACGGGGCTGCCACTTGAGCTCGTTGAGCGAATGGTGGCAAGCGAAGCAATCGAACAGCACCAGCTCGGGGAAGAGTCCGTCGGTATTGCGCTTCGGATCCATCAAGGCATCGAGCACCTTGCCGAGCGCGATCGCCTGGCCGATCGCCCAGACCTGCACCCCGCTCGGCGCGCTCTTGCGCGAGCGATAGGCGTCGTTGACCACGAAATGTGCCGGCTCGATCGCCGTAAAGGTGTCGAGCTCCATGAAGTTGATGCGCGGATGGCCGGCCCCCATCATGCGGTGGGTGACGAAACGGTGCCCGTCGCCGAAGTGGCAGGAGAGACAAAGCTGCGCGCGCGCCACCGGCTGGTCGGTCGGATACATGCCGAGGTTGATGTTGTTCTGATGGGTGCTGATGCCGGAGACGTGGATGCCGAGCCAGCGCGAGGCGGCGCCATGGCAGGCCTCGCAGCCGACCCCGTCGCTGATCTGGAAGCGGGTGCCGCGCTGGTCCTGGGGTGCGAAGTCGGCGTGGCACTCGAGGCAGACCGGCTCCTCGGTCGCCGCCTTGAGACCGAGGTTGGCGACGATGCGCTTCGAGCGCTCGTTGGAAAGCACGGAATAGGCCCGGGCGTGCTTGTCCTTTTTGGTCCAGATGATGTACTCGTTCTGCTGCACGTGCGAGCCCTTCCACGGCTCCATCGAGCCGTGGCAGGTGCTGCCGGAGCAGGTCGCCACGCCGAGATGGGTGCTTGGAGCTTGCGGAGCGGCGGTCTGCGCGTAGAGCGGTGTTCCGGCGGCGGCTGCGAGCAGCAACAGCGCTCCTGCGATGGTCCATCGCAAAAGCGCGGCAGGAAAAGCGGCGCGAGACATATCCCCCCCATCTCGGTGCTTCGCGACGCCGGGCCGCTCGGGCAGCGGTGTCGCAGGGCATGCGCAAATACTATAGCTGAAGCTCGCGCGCTTGCAAAAGCTTAGAGTGGGCCGCGCGGTTTTGGGTTGGAAGTCAAGCGCGGCTTTCGGCGGGCGTGGCAGGGAGGGCTGCAGGACCCGATAACCCATGTCTCCCCCTTCACCGGCAGCCGGGTCGCCGCCCTCGCCGTGCGCCTTCCAGGAAGCGAGCGGACGCGCGCTTCACGGCGTCGGTCTGTGCCCGAGGTGTCGACCTCAATCCTCGTCTGCGATATCGCGACGGCGTCAACCAGGTATATTCGGCATCCATGCGGCGACGCGGACGTTTGTTCCGGATGCGCCGGGAGCAACGGGCGGCAATTTGCTTGGAAGTCGCCGCCAATTGCCGGCCCTCCCGGGGCGTCCGATTCTTGCTCGTCCGGTCGGTGCCGCCGCTATGCGAAAGCCGTGTTTACCACTTGAGGATGCGCCATTTTTGAGTTATGTGCGTCGAGTTCAGCACATTGCTTGGCATGAGGTGATGCGACGTGGGCGAAACGCAGTCACAAGCGCCGGGCGTGCCGGCATCGCCGAACGGGAGCGGCGGGCGGACGCCGCAGGCGGCGGCGCCGGCGGCGCCGGAAGCCCTCCCCGAAGAGGCAGGCCTTCCTCCGCCGCTGCGCCCGGCTGCGGAGTTGGCCGAGCCGGGGGCCGTGCCGCTCGGTCAGCCGTTGCAGCCGGGCCTGATCATCCAAAAGACGCTGCGGCTGGACGCGCGTATCGCCCAGGATGACATCGCTGAGATCTGGCGCGGGCTCAATACCGCGTCGGGGACGCCCGTCGTCTTCAAATTCGTCCGCCGCGAGCTCTTCGCCGACGAGAAGTTCCTCCAGCGGTTCCGCGCCGAGGCAGAGGCGCTCACGAGGGTGCAAGACCCCGCCGTCGCGTGCTGCTTCGGTTGCTACCAGGACGAGGCGGGACGTCTCTTTCTCCTCTCAGAATACATCAACGGCATGTCGCTCGCGGAGCGCATGAAATTCGGCCCCATGCCGCCCAACCAGGTGATGAATTTGCGGGACCGCCTGGTGCGTGGTCTGGCGGCTGCCCACGAGCAAGGCGTCGTCCACCGCGGCCTCTCGCCCGACACCATTATTCTGGCGGACGGACGCCTGGACCAGGCCAAAATCATCGATTTCGGCGTTGGCAAGGAGTTCGCTCGGCCCGCTGAGAGCGCGAGCGCTCCAAAGCCCGAGAAGAAGTCCCTCTACTTGGCGCCCGAGCAGCTCGGGCTCTTCGGCGGCAAGGTGGACGAACGGACCGACATCTATAGCCTCGGCCTCATTCTGGCGGCCGCCGCCGGCGGGACCCCGGTGGAAGCGGCCGGCTTGCCCCCCGCCACCCTGTTCGAGCGGCGCAAGGAAGTCCCCAGGATCGACGATGTGCCTGCTGAGCTGCGCGGCGGACTCACTGCCATGTTGCAGCCCGATCCCGCGTTGCGGCCGCGCGCGATGGTCGAGCTGCTCGCCCCGCCCAGGCCCGGACCGGTCAAAGCGCCCGTGCCCCTCCCACCTCCGGCCGCGCCGCCTCGGGCGACGCGCGCCGTCCGCACGGCACGCGCCGGGAGCGCGCGGCTGCACCGGCCTTATGCGGCGGTCGGCGCCGGCGTTTTGGCGCTTCTCGTCGCCGGCGGCATCGTCGTCGCCTATCGCGCGCAAATCTTCGGCGGTGCCGCGCGCGATGTCGCCGCCGGACCCGCTCCGGGGGCGGAAGCGCAGAGTGCGGCAGCCCTCTCCGAACAGCCGGTGCCGGCAATCTCGCCGACGAAGGCCGCCGCCGAGCCGGCGGAGTCGAGCGCCAAATCCGCGCCCGCCGCTTTAGCAGCAAAGCCGGCAACGACAGCCCTCGCCGCGACGGCGGCACTCGAACCGGAGCAGCCAGCGCCGGCCCCGGAGGAGGTGAAGCCGCAACCGCCACCGGCCGCAGCGGCGCCAGCACCGGCACCGGAAGAGAAGAAGGCGCAACCGCCGCCGGCCGCAGCGGCGCCAGCACCGGCACCGGAGGAGGCGAAGTCGCAACCGCCACCGGCCGCCGTGGCGCCAGCACCGGCGGCGCCGAACCTCCCTCCGGCAGCCGCCGTCGCCGCGCCGCAGCCGTTGCCGCCACCGGTGGCATCCGCCCCGGCTGCCGAGCCCGCGCCGCCGAGCCCCACGCCGCCGGCGAGCGAGGCGCAAGCCAAGCCGGCGCCCGAAGTCGTGGCGAACGTGCAGCCCCCGCTTACGCAACCCTCTTTGCGAGAGCGCGTGCAGTCGGTGCTGCAGCCGATGGAGTGCAAATCGCTGCGCGCCGCGGTGAGCGGCAACGGCATCGTCGATATCGACGGTTTCGTCTCCTCGCCGAGCGACCTCGACGCCTTGCCGGTCCGCTTGGCCGCATTGGGCGGGGTGAGCAAGGTGAACCTCCACGTGAGCGTGCGCAAATGGCCATTCTGCGCGGTGCTCGCGCTGCTGCAAGATGAGGCGGTCACGCCGGGGGCTGTGAAGGGCCCGCTCAGGATCGTGCCAAATCATGGCTCCGCGGTTTATCGCGACGGCGACAGCTTGGAGTTCACCGTCAACGCTGCCGGTGCCGCCAACGGGTACCTCTACGTCGCCGTCATCGATCCCGAGGGCAACGTCCTCCATCTCTTTCCCACCGACGACAAGCAGGACAATCGCATTTCCGCGGGGATGCGGCACAAGTTCGGCTCGATCCTCCCCGACGGCAAGCCGGAACTGCTCATTTCGCCGCCGGCCGGCGATCTCCTGATCGTAGCCCTGTTGTCGCCGGAGCGCCTGTTCGCGGCCTTGCGGCCCGGCGTCGAGCCGGTCGGCGATTTCCTCGCGGCATTGAAGCCCGCCGCGGAGGCGTTGCGACGCGCGCGGCCCGGCGCGTCGATCATTGCCGAGACCGTGACGCTGCAGACGCTCGAATAATGCGCTCGTCCGAGGCAGGCACAATTCCCGCCGTGCCGCGCTCACTCCCAAGACTGAAGTTTGCGACCGAAGTTCGGCGATTCGTAAGTCGCACCAGTCATTTATGAAGAAATTGGCTCTTGAAGTGTGTCCAGGGGGGGGCGGGTGGTCAACCCTTTGAAACTAGCCTCATCTTTGAAACGCGTATCCAGTCAAGACGGGCCGCAGCGTGGGAACTGCGACCGCCGGACGCGTCCCCGACGCCGCCTTTCGGCTTCCGGATACCCCCAGCAGAATGCTATCGTTCACGCCGATCCCCGGTCATCTGGGGAATGTCGGTTGAACGAGGGAGATGTGCGATGAGACGAACATGGCGGAGAGCGATTTTTTGGGCTATCCCGCTCGGCCTCTTTCTCGCGAACGCAGCGGCGGCGCAGACCATCAAGAGCTTCATGGACAAGAACCCGTCGTCGGACGAGCTCATCGACGCGCTGACGCCGCACGCAGCCGGCACCGCCGACAACCCGGCAGTGCAATACCGCGGCCTCACCATGACCAAGAAGACCGCGCACACGACCGACCTGCAGCCGGCTGCCATGCCCGTCGTGGCGCTCAACGTGAACTTCGCGTTCAATTCCGTCGTGCTGACACGCGAATCCAAGGAGCTCCTCAATCAGCTCGCGCTGGCGATGCAGTCGCCGGCCCTGCAGCACTTCCGCTTCCAGCTCGAGGGGCACACCGACAGCAAAGGCAGCGCCGTCTACAATGAGAAGCTGTCGCAACGGCGCGCGCAGGCGGTCCGCGACTACCTCTCCCGCGAGGAGAAGGTCCCGGCGACGCGGCTCGTGGCCGTGGGCAAAGGAGCCTCCGAGCCTCTCGATCCCGCCCACCCCGAGGCTGCGATCAATCGCCGGGTGCAGATCGCCAATCTCGGGAACTGAGCGGCGCCTGTCGCGTGGCTGTACGACGAATCATCGGCGCGTGAGATGACACTCCCTCCCCCTTCGGGGGGAAGCCAGCTCATGGCCAGGAGGGACGGGGTGGCGCTGCGCCAGTCCTATGTCCGGCCGGCCAAGCGGGCAGCGCCGGTACGAGCGCGGCTGGAAGCTCTACTCGCTGCACGCCGCCGAGGTGGAAGGCATCGGCAAGGCGCACCGGCCCTACGAGTTCGGCGTCAAGAGCCTACCCCTGCGAAGGCTGGGGTCTCGATCGCCGCCGCCAACGGCCGCGCGCCGGGCGGCCAGTTCATGGCTTGAGCCGCCTGAGCGAAATGGCGATGTCGCGGGCGTCGCTGGCACCGCCGAAACTACATAACGAACCTTTAAGGCCTCCCTCGAACCGATCCTCCTGAAAGCGGCCGGATAGCTGATCCGCTCCCGCCTGTGCCGTCATCGTCCCATTGGCTGCAATGGTCCTGGAAATAGCGCTCCGACCATAATAATTCTCAATTTGACCCGACACGCTGTTGCCAGCGACCTTGATGTGATGTCCACGCTCGCACAGGGATTGACACTACCGTAACCGCCAAATGAGGCGCTCACGTGTCCTCGCCGCTCTCGGTCGAATAGGCCCCCGTCGGGGCGGGGCTTACGGCCGGTTCGCTCGCATTGGGTGGAACCATGGCCTGCTGCTTAGGTGTGGGAGTCGACGCATCCATTGAGAACGGCGCAGATATCCCACCATTGAACGCGTGGATCACACGAAGTTTTGATCAGGGCCAATAGAACTACAACGGTGCCGTGAAACATTTTAAATGTCCCGTCCCAACACAAAGTTGGATGTCTATTTGGTCATAATTCAATGACTTAATAGCGATGATGCCAGGGGCGGAATCGAATACCTTATGTAAGGCATTGAAATCAAATTTCGCTCTTGAAGCGCGTCATGGCTCATACCAGCGCGGACGCCAGCGGCTTTCGTCGTGGCACCAAGCTCGCCGATCTTGCCGGACATGCGCGCTCGTACGAATCGTGGCCGCTCTTGATCAGCAAATTACGCGCAGCGAATGAACGCGTGAGAAATCGCGATCATGCGTCACGAGAGCGGCTGCATTAATCGCGAGAGCGCTCGCGGCCTGAACAGCGTCCGCCAGCCCGAGACGAAGCAAAGCTCGTAATCGCGCGGCACTTTCCGCAATGTCAACGTCGAGTGGAATGGGCTGCCATGACTCGAGGACTGCACGGTAACGCCGCGCAAGCGCCTCGTTTGCCGCTCGCAACGGACCGGTCAATACCTCGGCGATCGCCAGGGTCGTAACGGCAAAGCGCAGACGCCCGACCGCATGCGCCTCAAAGAGCGGCTTGAAACGCGGCCCGAATTTCGGATGAGCCTCGAGGACGTAAATAATCGGCGCCGAGTCGACCAGCAGCAAGGCCTGATCCGGCAGATCTTGGAGCTTTAGCGGCTCCATTCGTCACGCAACCTGCGGAGCGTGCGGCTGCTATTCTTCCCCCATAGGCCGCGGCCGGATCCTTCGAGAGGGACCAGCGGCTCCTGGCGGACGGCAATGTCCTGCGCTCCGACAGGCATCAGCGCGGCAACGGGCCTACCGTGCCGGGTAATGATCGTCGATTGGCCCTTTTCAGCCGCCTCAAGAAGCTCAGGGAGCCGATTACGGGCCTCTTCGGCACCTTTGCGCCGCACCGCGCTCATTCGGCACCTCCAGCAGAAATGTACAGCGCCGTACAGATTTGGTCAAGGCCCCGGAGGAAGCCGCCCGGAGGGGTCTGTTTGTGCCAGAAGTGGTTATTCCAAGTCTATACGCCCGGCTCGCAGTATGCGAGATAAGTCACGCCCAACAAGGGTGCGACTTGCCACCGCCGCTCTCGTAGAGCTCGGCGCGCAGGGCGCGCCAGACCATTTCTAGCCTAACTCCGTCGGCCTCGCCAATCTTCGGAATACCCGGCGCACCTTCGCTCGGCCGGGTCCGCAGCTCAGATTGGCCGACCTCGGCGATAGCCGAGCTTTGCCGCCACGTGCTATTAGCATTACACTATGAGCATCGGGCTAATCCCACGCAACCGCCTCAAATGGATACCCAAGCGATACAAGCTGGCGCACGCCTATTGCTTTTTCCTGCATGACGAGTGCGTACGCGCCTTGGTCGAGTATGAAGCTGCTCGCGCACATCTTGTCACGATAAACTTCGAAAGCCAGGTCAGTGCCGAAGAATTTCAGAAGCTTGCGGAGAAAGACCCCACCGAAGCACTTTTGCGAACTGGATACCCGGACGAAGCCCGACGAGTCGTCGTCAATGCCATCACGATGGGAATGGTGTCGGACTGCCTTCACCACATTTTTGAAGCCCTGAAATGCTTCGAGAAGAGAAAAATCGTTGTCGGCTTCAACCTATTGCGCAAGCCACTCAAGCAAAACCTACTTTATCTCGCATGGATGCTCGGTGATGAAGACGGGTTTTACACAGAATTCATGTCGGGTAACCCTGAGAACCTATCCCAGAAGAAGGTCGGGAGTTTACGCAAGGAGATCTTCGCCAAAGCGATTTCGATGATGCCCGATGGATCACCTTTCATTCCCGAAATATTGGAGAGGTTGATTTACGACCGAAAGTACGACTCCGGCTTCGAGCGGGCGTTTGAGCATGCTGTGCATCTCATTACGGTAGAAAGGATGGAACTTCGCACAACGCCGCAGAACTTTAACTTCATATTTAAAAGTTATGCCGACGACGACACGTACGACGCGCTGTATCAGCGGCTTCCTTATCTTCTGTTCTTCCTCGCCCATACGATCTTGGATTTGTTCGACCGGATGCGGAGAATGGACGAAGGTGTCAAGACCGCTTTCGCCATAAGAAGCTTATTTGCCTTCTCGCTCCTGGAAGGCGGAGAAGGGAAGAAAGCGACATTGAAGGAGCTGAGTACGATGCTTTCGAATATAGCGTGCGCATATTGCAAGGCGCCGCTCAAGGTCACTTCACATAACGCGGGGAGGATCGTCTTGACGGATGGTTTTCGCTGCACCAACTGCGGGAAGAAAAACCTTATCGCCTTCTCTTGGGCGTTCTAGGAGTGTTGTTGCTCCCGCCTCGACCACGTCCGAAATATTTCGCTCGTCAGGCGTCTGGTGCTCCGGGTGTTCATACGCGAATCGAGTGAGGCTGAAGGCATCACGATATACTTGCCGGTTCGCGTGTCCTTGGAGAAGAGAGTAGCGGACACGGGCGCGCATACCGATGGTCCTCTTCGGGCCGTTTCAGGACGCCTCGCTCGCGTTCGAAGAAGTGAAGAAGAGGCCACCAGCCGCCCCTGCCAATATCGGAACGGCACGTACCAACAGCCGTGGCGTGATACCAGCAAAACTACCAACAGTTTTCGTCGATGGAGCGATCGCGACACACTGTGAGGTGCTCACGCTCGAGCGCGCCTATGCTCGCCGACATAATGGTGACGCTGGAAGTAAGCTGCAAGAATGCAGGAATTTCAAACGAAGCGGGACACGGGACGGTGGTCGAAGGCGAACATGGCCGCAGCCAAAGCGGAATTGAACCTGCGTCAAGCCGAAATAATTCTTATAGATCAATGAAATGGTGCCCAGGGGCGGATTTGAACCACCGACACGCGGATTTTCAGTCCGCTGCTCTACCAACTGAGCTACCTGGGCATGCCGCGGTCAAAGGCCGGCGAAGGCCGCTTATAGAGGCTTCGCGCGGGGCTGTCCAGACGCTGTCCAGACGGCCCTGAGGCCCGCAAGCGCGGGCGCGTGCGGACGGGCCGCGGCGGGCGCTCTTCCGACTATTTCTCCTCGGGCGCATGCTCGCTTGGAATCGCCTCCTCGGGCTTCTCCTCCGTCGCGATGCGATAGTCGCCGCCGAGCCAGCGCGCGAGATCGATTTCGGCGCAGCGCTTGGAGCAGAAGGGGCGGTAGCGCTGGTCGGGCGCCCTGCCGCAGATGGGACATAGCAGCCCCTTGCGTCCCGGCTTGAGCTTGGTGATCTCCGCCATCGCCCGCCTCACCCGGCAGCCCTCGGAGCGCTCACGATATCGAACTCATCGCGGCGGTGGGACGGGCCCACACGCAAGGAGAGTGCTGCCGCGAGCTCGCGTTCGAGGCGCTCGCGCGCCGGTCTCGCCTCCCCCTCCAACGCCGCGATCACGGGTGCTGCCGCGACCACGCCCAAGCGCGCTGAGGGTGCCGCGCGGGCCGCCCGCTCGACCGCGCGCAGCACCTCGTAGGCGATCGTCGCGGCACTCGCCACCCGGCCCTTGCCGCGGCAGGCCTCGCAGCCCTCGGTCAACGCGTCGCTCAGGGATTCGCGCACGCGCCGGCGCGTCAATTCGAAGAGGCCGAGCGAGGTGAAGCCGACGAGCTGCACCCCGGCGGGATCGCCCGCGAAAGCGCTTATGAGCGCGTCCGTCACGCGCGCGCGCTGGCTCGCCTGCTCCATGTGCAGGAAATCGATCACGATGAGGCCCGCGAGGTTGCGCAAGCGCACCTGGCGCGCGATCTCCGCGGCCGCCTCGAGATTGACCGCGAGGGCGGCCTCCTCGAAGTGCTTCATACTCGTCTGACGCGCCGTGTTCACGTCGATCGCGCTGAGCGCCTCGAGCGTGCCGATGACGAGGCTGCCGCCGGACGGCAGCGGGGCGACCGGCTCGAGCGCCTCGGCGATCTGCTCGTCGATCTCGTGACGCGCGAAGAGCGGCTCCGGGCCCTGGTGCAGCACCACCTCGACGCGGCCGGCCCTGCCTTGCCGCGCGAGCGTGTCCTCGGCGCGCGTCACTGCCTCGCGCCGCTCGCAATAGACACGGCGCAGCGACGGGCCGCCATGATCGCGCAAGACCCGCTCGATCGCGTCGGCGTCGGCATGGATCAAGGCCGGCGCCCGCGTGCGCGCCGCGTCCGCCAGGATCTTCTGCCAGATCGCGCGCAAGCGGACGAGCTCGTCGAGGAGTACCGCGCCATCCGCCGTTTCGCCCGCGGTGCGCACCACGGCCCCTTCGCCCTCGACGAGATGCGGCGCCAATTGAGCCTCGAGGCGCGCGCGCGTCTCGGCACTCGCGATCCTGCGCGAGATCGCAAGCCCGGGCCGCGACGGCGAGAAGACGAGCCAATGTCCCGGCAATGCCAACGTTGCCGCGACGCGAGGTCCCTTGCGGCCGAAGGCGTCCTGAGTGACCTGCACCAGCACTGCCTCGCCCTCGCTCGGCGAGCGGGCGTGCCGCTGGCCACGCGCATTCAACACGCCCTTCGCATCGCCGCGGGCGAGGAAGCCGGCGCGCGCCTCGCCGAGCTCGATGAAGCTCGCATCCGCGCCCGGCACCGGCTTGCCGACGCGGCCGAGATAGATGTTGCCGACGAGGCTCCCCTTGGCCTCGCGCGCGAGCAGGAACTCGACGAGCCGTCGCCCGGCGACAAGGGCGGCCCGCGTCTCGCCGGGGGAGACGCTGACGAGTATCTCGTCGATCTCGTAAGTGGCGCTCACCGGTAGCCGAAGCCCTGCAAGAGAGCCGCCGTTTCGTAAAGCGGCAGGCCGACGACGTTCGAGTATGAACCGCTCAGATGCCGCACGAAAGCGGCGGCGCGGCCCTGGATCGCGTAGCCACCGGCCTTGTCGTGCCACTCGCCCGAGGCGAGATAGGCCGCGATCTCCTGCGGCTCGAGGCGCTTGAAGGCGACGATGGTGGTGACGAGCCGCGTGCCGGCGCGCCCGCCGGGTGCGATCAGCGCGACCGCGCCGATCACCCGGTGCCGCCGGCCGGAGAGGCGCTCGAGGCAGACGCGCGCCGTCGCCTCGTCGAGCGCCTTCGGCAGGATGCGCCGCCCGCAGGCCACCACCGTATCGGCCGCGAGCACGAAGTCGTCGGGGAAGCTGCGCGCGACCGCGCGCGCTTTGGCGTCCGCCAGGCGGGCGGCATGGGCTCGGGGCAACTCGCGCGCGCGCACGCTCTCGTCCGCGAAGGAGGGCTCGACCCGATCGGGCGTGATGCCGATCTGGCGCATGAGCTCCAGGCGTCGCGGCGACGCCGAGGCCAGGATCAAGCGCGGCACCGCCCGATCGTCTCCACCCGAATGGCGCGCCCGCGCGCGCCGGTTACTTGAAGCGGAAGGTAATGCGCCCCTTGCTGAGGTCGTAAGGCGTCATCTCGACGTTCACGCGGTCTCCGGCCAGCACGCGGATGCGATTCTTGCGCATCTTGCCCGAGGTGTGGGCAAGTATTTCGTGTTCGTTGTCGAGCTTCACGCGGAACATCGCATTCGGCAGCAGCTCAGTGACCGTCCCGGAAACCTCGATCAAGTCTTCCTTCGCCATTCCCCTCACCAGTGTCGGCTTTGGCGAAGGGGAACATGAGACCAAGCCCATTCGGGGTCAAGCGGATTTGCGCGGATGCGCGGCTTAGCGCGGGAAGCCGCCGACACGGCGCTAGACCTCCGGCCGCAAGGGCGGCGGAAAGCGCGCCTCGATGCGCATCATGAGCTGGTCGCGCACGGCGCGGTAGGCCTCGAGCCGCGTCTGGCGGTTGCCTTCGACGATGCTCGGCTCGAGCGTCGGCCAGTACTCGACCTCGCAGGCCATGGTGCGCGTGAGCTCGACCGCCGAGTGCTGGGCCTCGGGCGAGAGGCTGATGATGAGGTCGAACGAGCTGTCGTGGAGGTCCTCGAAGCTCTGCGGCCGGTGCGCCTCGATCGAGATGCCGATCTCGGCCATGACGGCGACGGCGAAGGGATCGAGCTCGCCGGCCCTGACACCCACCGACTGGACGAAGATGCGCTGGCGCCAGAGGTGCTTGAGGAGCGCTTCCGCCATCGGCGAGCGGATCGAGTTGCGGGTGCAGGCGAAGAGCACGCTCGAGGGAAGCCCGCCCACGTCCTATCCCCGGATGTGCAGGACGCAGAGGAGCGTGAAGAGGCGCCGCGCGGTATTGAGGTCGACGTCGATCTTGTCGGAAAGCCGCTCCTTCAAGAGCTCCGAGCCCTCGTTGTGGAGACCGCGGCGGCCCATGTCGATCGCCTCGATCTTGGACGGGCTCGCCCTGCGGATCGCGGCGTAATAGCTCTCGCAGACGGTGAAGTAGTCCTTGATGATCTTGCGGAAGGGCGAAGTGGGCAGATTGACCGTGATGAGCGGCGCGTCCCCTTCGTCATGGATCGCCATCACCAGGCGGCTCTCCGAGATCGAGAGGCGCAGCACGAAGGGGCCGGCGAAATCGCCGACGGGCGCGAAGTAGTTCTCCTCCAGGAGGTCGAACACGGCGACCGCGCGCTCGTGCTCGACGTCGGGGCTCCACCGCACGATGCTGTGCTCGTCGAGATGGATCTGGCTGATCCGGCAGCGACCCTTGTCCTTGCCGCTCTGCTCCGCCATGGAGCGCCTCAGGAGCCGCGCTCTCGTGCCGAGAGCCGCAGCCGGAGCGAGAGCGCGTGGGCCTCGAGTCCCTCGGCCTCGGCCAACGCGATGGCCGCGGGAGCGAGTGCGCGCAACGATTTGGCGTCGCAGCCGAGCAGCGAGGTGCGCTTCATGAAGTCGAGCACGCCGAGGCCCGAGGAAAAGCGCGCGCTCCTCGCCGTCGGCAGCACGTGATTGGGACCGCCCACATAATCGCCGACCGCCTCGGGCGTGTGCGCCCCCAAGAAGATGGCGCCTACATTCGCGATCTTGGCGATGAGGGGTTCGGGCTCGGCGAGCGCCAGCTCCATGTGCTCGGGCGCTATGCGCTCGGCGAGTGCTGCCGCCTCATCGAGCGAGCGCACGACGATGACGGCGCCGTTCCTCCGCCAGCTCGCGCGCGCAATGCGCGCCCGCGGCAGCGTCGTGAGATGGCTCTCGACCGCCGCCGCCACGCGCTCCGCGAAGCCGCGATCGTCGGTTATCAGGATGGCCTGCGCCGCCTCGTCATGCTCGGCCTGCGAGAGGAGGTCCGCCGCGATCCAGGAGGGATCGTTGTCGCGATCCGCTATGACGAGGATCTCCGAGGGGCCGGCGATCATGTCGATGCCGACGGCGCCGAAGACCTGGCGCTTGGCCGCGGCCACGTAGGCATTGCCGGGGCCGACGATCTTGTCGACGGGGGCAATCGTCCGCGTGCCGTAGGCCAGCGCCGCGATCGCCTGGGCGCCGCCGATACGGTAGATTTCGGCGATCCCCATAAGCCTGGCGGCCGCGAGCACAAGGGGATTGAGGACGCCGTAGGGTGCGGGCACCGCGATCGCGATGCGTCCCACGCCTGCCACCTTGGCCGGGATCGCATTCATGAGGACGGAGCTCGGATAGGCGGCCCGGCCGCCCGGCACGTAGAGGCCGACCGAGCCCAGCGCGCGCCAGTAGGCACCGAGCCGCACGCCGCTGCGGTCGCGGTAGTCGAGGTCCCGGGGCCTCTGCCGCCGGTGATAAGCCTCGATGCGCCGCGCCGCGAAGCTGAGTGCTGCGAGTGCGCGCTTGTCGCAGCGGCGTAAGGCGTCCGCCACCTCCTCCTCGCTCACGCGCAAGTGCCTGCGGGTGAGGCGGACGCGGTCGAAGCGCTCGGTGTACTCGATCACGGCCCAGTCGCCGCGTTTCCTCACCTCCGCGAGTATGGTCGCCACCGCGTCGTTCACGTCGGCCCCGCGCTCGCGCTTCTTGGCGAGAAGCTTGGCGAACGCCCGCTCGAATCCCGGCTTCTCCGTTGCGAGCCTAAGCGGCACGTGAGAGCTCCTCGGCCGCGCGACGGAAGCGCTCGATCCAGGCACCGATCTCCTCGGGGCGAGTCTTGAGCGCCGCGCGATTGACGATGAGACGCGAGGTGATGTCGGCAATCCGCTCGACCTCGACGAGGCCGTTCGCCTCGAGCGTCTTGCCGGTGGAGACGAGATCGACGATGCGCCGGCACAGCCCGAGGCCGGGTGCGAGCTCCATCGCCCCCGAGAGCGCGATGCACTCGGCCTGGACGCCGCGCGCCGCGAAATGGCGCTTGGTGATCTCGGGATATTTGGTCGCGACGCGCACATGGCTCCAGCGCCGCGGATCGTCGCGCCTCTTGAGCTCGGCCGACTCGGCCACGGCAAGATGGCATTTGCCGATGCCGAGATCGAGCGGGGCGTAGATCTCCGGATAATCGAATTCCATCAGCACGTCCTTGCCGCAGACGCCCAACTGGGCGGCGTTGAAGGCGACGAAGGTCGCGACATCGAAGCTGCGTACCCGGATGATGGCGAGCCGCGGCTCGTTGGTGCGGAAACGCAGCTGGCGCGAGTCGGGATCGCCGAATGCGGGCTCCGGCACGATGCGCGCGCGCGCGAAGAGCGGGCCGAGCTCGTAAGAGATGCGCCCCTTGGGAAGCGCGAGCACGAGATTTTCGTCGCCGGCCACGCCGCCGCTCTCCATTGTCGTCATCACAACCGGGCTCGGCCCCTGGCGGAGCCCCGATTTCGCAGCCATTCCATACAGATATCGCCGCCCCAGGTCAAAAGGCGCGGCTGCCTGCGGCCCCTCAGGGCCTGAGCCGGTGCTGGGGCCGCCATCGGGTCGGCCAGGCTTCCCCGAAATCCTCGAGCCGGCAGCGGATGGCATCCGCATCGAAGCGGATGGTGCCGCCGCCCGCGAAGACGAGAAGGATGGCCGTCCCGCCCGCGCCAGTACCGCCCCGCGCCGCGGCGGCTTCTCCGGTGACGATGGCGAGGAGCTCGAGCAGATGGTCGCGCTTGCCCTGGTCGATTCCCGTGAGGCTCACCTTGTTGACGCCCTCGAAGGTGACGGCGCAGGTGATGCGCTCGAATACGGCGTCCGAGCTCTGGGCACCCGGCGGGCTCGGCGTGCCGCCCTCCCAGCGGAAGCGATTGACCGCGAGGACGAAGCGCCGCGCCGCGCGGTCGTATTGCATGTCGGAAAGCGGCACGAGCGCGTCCTGCAAGCAGCTCGATATGACCGCGAGGTCCTCCTCGTCTTCCGCCCGCAGCTGCAGCGTCCCCGCCATCTCCCTCCTCGCTCGCCTCTCGCGCTTAGTCCTTGAGGCGCTCTATTTCGGCGCCGCAGACCGTCAGCTTCTCCTCGAGCCGCTCGTAGCCGCGGTCGAGGTGATAGACGCGGTTGAGGATCGTCTCGCCTTCGGCCGCGAGCCCGGCCAGCACCAGGCAAACCGAGGCCCTGAGATCGGTCGCCATCACCGGAGCGCCCGAGAGCCGCGCCACCCCGCGCACGATGGCGGAGGTGCCGTGGAGGTTGATGTTCGCCCCCATGCGCATGAGCTCGGGGGCGTGCATGAAACGGTTCTCGAAAATGGTCTCGGTAATCATGGATGCGCCCTCGGCGATCGCCATGAGCGCCATGAATTGCGCCTGCAGATCGGTGGGAAAGCCCGGGAAGGGCTCGGTCATCATGTCGACCCCTTTGATGGCGCCGTTCGCCCGGCCGACCTTGATGCCCTGGTTCGTCTCGAGCAGGCTCACCCCCGCAGCCGCGAGCGTCTCGGCCACCGCCCCGATCATGTCGAGCCGCGCGCCCAAGAGCTCCACCTCGCCATCGGTGATCGCGGCAGCGATGGCATAAGTGCCGGCCTCGATGCGATCGGGGATGATCTCGTGGTGCGCGCCATGCAGCCGAGCCTTGCCCTGGACGCGGAGCGTCTCGCTGCCGATCCCCTCGATCTCCGCTCCCATGGCGACGAGGCAGCGCGCCAGATCCCCGACCTCGGGCTCGCGCGCCGCGTTCTCGATCAGCGTCTCGCCCCTTGCGAGTGCCGCCGCCATCAGCACGTTCTCGGTGGCACCCACCGAGACCATGGGGAAGGTGATGCGAGCGCCCTTGAGGCCGGCCGGGGCCGTGGCGTTGATATATCCGCCGGAGAGGTCGATCTCCGCCCCGAGCTGGGCCAAGCCTTTCAAATGCAGGTCGACGGGGCGCGTGCCGATGGCGCAGCCACCCGGCAGCGACACCTTGGCCTCGCCCATGCGCGCCACGAGCGGTCCGAGCACCAGGATCGAAGCCCGCATCTTGCGTACGAGATCATAAGGGGCGGTTGTATTCGCGATGCGCCTGGCCGTGAGCGAGAGCGCGCGGCCGGCGTGGCCGCCATTCGGCGCGTAGCCGTTCATCTCGATCTCGACGCCGAGCTCGCCGAGAAGGCTGGCAAGCGTCGTGATATCGACGAGGTGAGGCAG
This sequence comes from Alphaproteobacteria bacterium, assembly GCA_035604475.1. Classification (GTDB taxonomy): domain Bacteria; phylum Pseudomonadota; class Alphaproteobacteria; order JACZXZ01; family JACZXZ01; genus DASPPM01. The sequence continues at coordinate 13,968 of DATNIJ010000048.1, read as the reverse complement.
GTTCGTGAGCGTCAGGCTCTCGTCGCTCAACAGGCTCGCGGCAAGGAGCGGCAGCGCCGCATTCTTGGCACCGCCCACCCGGATGGTCCCCTTGAGCTTGCTGCCGCCGCGAATGCGGATCTTGTCCATGGTAAATCCTCGAGGAGGGAGAGGCAGCACCCCGACATTTCCGGCGCGTGGCAGGTAGCGTAGCGGCGGCTGCCGAACGCGGCAACGGGCACGACCCTTCGCCTCCGGCCGCTGAGGGCCCTTTATAGCGGTCCGACGGCCGGAAAGGCTAGTGTTCCGGCACGGACGAGATGCCCACCCGATACCGCCATGCCGCCCGGCGGCGCCGGGCAAGGGATAGCACCTCCCCGCGCTGCCGCGGCGGCGGAAAGTGCCCTGTTTTTCCCCGATTCGGCCTTTTAAAATCCCAAGGATCATTGTATCTTGGGTTCGACGACCTGCGACTCACAAGACTGAGCACCCGGCAAATAAATAGGGCAGGCTGAATGAGAACCGCATCGGCGCGTCTCTGCGCAATCGCAACCGGCGTGCTGGCGCTCGCTGCATTGTCTGCCCCGGCATCGGCCCAACATCCACCCAACGGGTTCTACGTCAGCGGCGAGGCGGGGGCGACCTTCCAGACGACCCAGCAGCTTTCGGGCAACGGCGTCACCGCCCATACCTATCCGGACACCGGCCTGGCTATCCTGGGCGCGTTTGGCTATCGCTTCTGGGATGACTTCCGGATCGAGGAGGAGCCCGGATTCCGTCGCGCCACCATCTCGAAGATCAACGGCGCATCCGCCACGGGCAGCTTGAGCGCCGTAAGCGCGATGTCCAACCTCGTCTACGACATCCCGTTAGGCTTGCCCGTCGTCCCCTTCATCGGCGCGGGTATCGGCTTTACTTACACAGGCTTCAACACGATCAGCCCGGTGGGCGGCTCGACGGTCAGGGACAACGATACCGTCTTCGCCATGCAAGGCATCGTAGGCGTCTCCTACAATCTCACCGATAATTTGGCGCTGGTCGCCGCCTACCGCTATTTCGCGCCCGATGGCTCGAATGTCGAGAACGGGCTCGGCGTCAAGCTGCAGGGCGCCGACCAGTCGCACACGGTGACCCTCGGCGTCCGCTGGAGCTTCGGCGAGGCTCCGGAGCAGCCCAAGCCCGCCCCCGCCGCGGCGCCTGCCCCGGCACCGGCCCCGGCGCCGCCGGCCCCGGCACCCGCGGTGCGCTCCTTCGTGGTGTTCTTCGCCTTCGACAGCGCGATGCTCGACGAAAGCGCCAAGAAGGTCGTGTCGGAGGCGACCGCCTACTCGCGCCAGAACGGGCTCACGCGCATCCAGGTGGTCGGCCACACCGACCGTTCCGGTCCCGAGAAATACAACGAGCGGCTTTCTCTGCGCCGCGCCAATGCCGTGAAGGCCGAGATGATCCGTCTCGGTCTCGCGGCCGACCAGATCGCGGTCGCGGCGAAGGGCATGAGCGAGCCCGCCGTGCCGACGCCGATCGGCGTGCGCGAGCCGCGCAACCGCCGGGCCGAGATCAGCTTCTGATGAGACTTTCCCTCTCCCGCTTGCGGGAGAGGAAGGCTGACGGGGAGAGCGCCGCTCAGCGCCGCTTTGCCCGATTCCCTGTTTCGGCCCGATCTAGAGCCCCCTCCTGCCTTTGCGCAAGATCGGCCTTGCGCCGCCCCAGATTCTCGCGCAACGCATCGGCGAGCTTGGCCGCGCGCGTGCGCCGCGCCGCCAGGCGCGCCGGCGTGAGCTGCGGCTCGCGCGCGCCGCCGGCTTTCCTTGGTGCCTTCTCCTTGCCCATCCGCCTGCTCAGCCCCGCATGCGTCGTCCCTGCGGGTCGAAATGCGGGGCGCGCGCCGGCTTGGCGGGGCGGCGCTCGCCGAGAATCTCGATCTCGAAGCCGTCCTCGGCCGCTGCGAGCGCCGCCGGGATGTAGCCGAGTGCCAACGACTTGCCGAGGTGATGGGCGAATCCGCCCGAGGTGATCCAGCCCACCACCCTGCCGTCATGCCAAACCGGCTCGTCGCCCAACGCATCGGCACCATTGTCTTCCACGGCGAAGCCGACCAGCCGCCGCTGCGGCCCCGACTCCTTCTCCCTGAGGGCTGCATCGCGGCCGATGAAATCGTTCTTGCTGAGATCGACGAAGCGCCCGAGCCCCGCCTCGAAGGGGCCGTAAATCGGCCGGAACTCCCGCGCCCAGGTCCCGAAGCTCTTCTCCAGGCGGAGCGAGTTCAAGGCCCGCGCGCCGAAGTGGCGCAGGCCGAGCTCGCGTCCCGCCGCGATGATGTCGTCGTAAAGTGCCTGTTGATAGTCGACCGCCACCCAGATCTCGTAGCCGAGGTCGCCCGTGAAGGTGATGCGTCCCACCTTCGCCGGAATCATGCCGAGCTCGACCTCGCGGAAAGCGAGGAAGGGGAAGGCCGCATTCGAGACGTCGGCATGGCTAAGGCGCTCGAGAAGCGCACGCGCGCGGGGACCTGCGAGCGAGAAGCCGACGAGCTCGGCGCGCAATGGACGGACCCTGCCCCCCTTCTCCGGCAAGTGCGCCTCGAACCAGCGCATGTGATAGTCCTCGGCAATGCCCGAGCCGAAGACGTAGAAGCGCTCGGCCGAAAGCTTGGCGACCGTGAAGTCGCCGATCAGCTTGCCGCTCGGGCTGAGCATGGGGGCGAGCACGATGCGGCCCGCCTCCGGCATGTGATTGACGAGGAGACGGGAGAGCCAGGCCTCGGCACCGGCACCCGTCACCTCGTACTTGGCGTAGGTCGAGATCTCCATGAGTCCCACCGCCTCGCGCACCGCGCGGCATTCCTCGCCCACAGCACCATGGGCGTTGGAGCGGCGAAAGGTGACCTCCTCGCTCGGCGTAGTGCCGTCGGGGGCGAACCACAGCGCGTGCTCGAGCCCGAAGGAGACGCCGAAGAAAGCGCCGCGCTCCTTGAGTCGGTCATAGACCGGCGTGGTGCGCAAGGGGCGTGCCGCGGGCAGTTCCTCGTTGGGAAAGCGGATGCGGAAGCGCCGCGAGTAGTTCTCGCGCACCTTGGCGTTGGTGTAGGCCATCGTCGTCCAATCGCCGAAGCGTGCTACGTCCATCGCCCAGACATCTGCACCGGGATCGCCCTCGACCATCCAGTTGGCGAGCGTCAACCCCACCCCGCCCCCTTGGCTGAAGCCCGCCATCACGCCGCACGCCGCCCAGTAATTGCGCAAGCCGCGCACCGGCCCGACCACCGGGTTGCCGTCCGGAGCGAAGGTGAAGGGGCCGTTGATCACCTTCTTGATGCCGGCCCGCTCGATCGGCGGATAGTGCTTGAAGCCGACCTCGAGGCTGGGTGCTATGCGGTCGAGATCGGGCGGCAAGAGCTCGTGGGCGAAGTCCCATGGCGTGGTGCGCTCGGACCAGGGCACGCCGGCGCGCTCGTAGGTGCCCATGAGCATGCCGCTCCCCTCCTGCCGCATGTAGATCTCGCCTTCGAAGTCGATGACGTGGAGCATCTCGCGCGCGGAGCTCTTGACCTCGGGGATCTCCTCGCTGATGAGATACTGGTGCTCCATCGCAAGGACCGGAAGCTCGAGGCCGACCATGCGGCCGACCTCGCGCGCCCAGAGGCCGCCGGCATTCACCACGTGCTCGGCGTGGAGCGCCCCCTTGTCGGTGATCACGCGCCAACCGCCGTCGCTCTGCGGCTCGAGCGCCTCCACGCGCGTGAAGCGGTAGATCTCGGCCCCCTTGACGCGCGCCGCCTTCGCGTAGGCGTGGGTGACGCCCGAGGGATCGACGTGGCCTTCGATCGGGTCGTAGAGCGCGCCCACGAAATATTTCTTCTCCATGAGGGGGAAGAGGCGCTGGGCCTCCTCGAGCGAGACGAACTCCGTCTCCAGGCCGAGGTAGCGCCCGCGCGCGTGCACCTGCTTGAGCCAGTCGAGCCGCTCGGGGGTACCCGCGAGCATGAGTCCGCCGGTGATGTGCACGCCGCAGGACTGGCCGGAGATCTCCTCGATCTCCTTGTAGAGATTGATGGTGTATTGCTGAAGCTTGGCGACGTTGGGATCGAGGTTGATAGTATGCATGCCCCCCGCAGCGTGCCAGGTCGAGCCCGAGGTGAGCTCGTCGCGCTCGATCAGCACGACATCCTTCCAGCCCGCCTTGGTCAGGTGATAGAGCACGCTGCACCCGACCACCCCGCCGCCGATCACGGCGACCCGAACATGCGACTTCATCGCCCCCTCTGCGCCAGCTCTCGAAGACTTGTCCGCCGCTCCCCGGTCACCGCGGTCAGGCGCGTGCCGGCATTCCCTTCCGCACGATCATATGCCATCGCCTGAGATCACGCACGGCATAGCGGGAGCGCTAGCCCCGCCAGCGTTTGACCCCCCCCCGCCCCGGCGCTATCCTCCCCTGAGAGAGCCGCAAAGAGCAACGACGGCTCCGGGATGCCGGGGAGGCGGAGAGGTGCTGCGGCGAGCGCGCGCGTCACCCCCTCTTTCCGTTTAACGTCTGCGGACGAGTGGCGGGTGATGGCGCGATTCCTGATCAAGCACCTCCTCTTCCTCTGCCTCACGCTCGTCGTCGTCTCCTTCCTTGTCTTCATGCTCACCGAGCTCACCCCCGGCGACGTCGCACGCAAGTACCTCGGCGCCTACGCGACGCAGGAGCAGGTCGACATCCTGAGCAAGCAAATGGGGCTCGATCGCCCCGTGCTCGTCCGCTACGTAGAGTATGTCGGCAAGATGCTCTCGGGCGACCTCGGCGTCTCGACCCGCTTCCGCGTACCGGTCAAGGACATCATCTTCGACCGCCTGGCCAACACCGGGCTTCTGGCACTCGTCTCGTTCCTCTTCATCGTGCCCCTCTCGATGCTTTTCGGCATCGTGGCCGGCATGCGCGAGGGCTCGGCGCTCGACCGCGTGATCCTGCTCACGAGTGCGGTCCTCGCCTCGGTGCCCGAGTTCGCCATGGGCGTCTTTCTCGCCAGCATCTTCGTGGTGAGCCTGCGCTGGCTTCCCGGTACCGCGACGCTCGAGCCCGGCGGGTCCTGGCCGATCGCCGTCCAGCTGGTCTTGCCCGTCGCGGTGATCGTGCTGTTCGACATGGGCTACGTCGTGAGCATGGTGCGGGCCTCCATGGTCGAGGTGATGCGCCAGCCCTACATCCGGACGGCCGTGCTCAAGGGCATGCGCTTCCGCGGCGTGGTGCTCGGCCACGCGTTGCGCAACGCCATGATCAACCCCGTCACCGTGATCCTCCTGCAGATCAACTACCTGGTGAGTGGGGTAGTGGTGGTCGAGAGCGTCTTCGCCTATCCGGGGTTCGGACGCATGATGCTCGAGGCCTCGCTTTACAAGGACATAGCGCTCATCGAAGCGGGGGCCCTCGTCTCCGTATTCGTCGCCGTCGCCACGCAGATCCTCGGCGACCTCGCCTATATGCTGCTCGACCCGCGTATTCGCACCTGAGCGAGGACGCCGCCATGGGCTTCGAAAGCATCGCACGAACGCACGAAGCCTCCCCCCGCCCCGCGCGTCGGCCCGGCCGGCTCGCGGCCCGGCTCTCCCCGCTTGCGGGCCTTGCCGGGTCGAGGACGACGCTCGTCGGTCTCGCGATCGTGCTGTTCTGGGTCGCAGCCGCAGTTTTCGCACCACTCCTCTCGCCCTACCCGCCGAACGCGACCGCCATGCTGGGGGCAACGCATCCCACGCCGTCGGCAGCACACCTTCTCGGCACCGATCATCTCGGCCGCGACATCCTCTCGCGCGTGTTGTGGGGCGCGCGCCGCGTGCTGACGGTGGCGCCAATCGCGGTACTTTCCGCCGCCGTGGTCGGCTGCTTTCTCGGACTCGTCGCCGGCTACTACCGGGGTATTGCCGATCTTCTGATCTCCCGCGTCGCCGACATCCTGCTCTCCTTTCCGGTGATCATCCTCTACATGATCGTGTTGACGCTTTTCGGCTCGTCCGCGCTCAACATCATCCTCGTCATCGCCATCACCAAGGCGCCGATCATCGCCCGCATCGTGCGCGGCCTCACGCTCGAGCTGCGCGAACGCGAGTACGTCGCCGCCGCCAAGATGCGCGGAGAGGGGGCGCTCTTCATCATGCTGGTCGAGATCCTGCCGAACGCGCGCGGACCGCTCATCGTGGATATGTGCCTGCGCATGGGCTACACGACGATCACCATCGGCGTGCTCGGCTTCCTCGGCATCGGCCTGCCGCCGCCCGATCCCGACTGGGGTGGGATGGTCAAGGACACCTACGGCATGATGTCGGTGTGGCCGCACATGTCGCTCATTCCCTGCGCCGCGATCTCCTCGCTCGTGATCGGCTTCAACCTGCTCGCCATCGGCCTGCGCGAGAGGGCCTTCCGTGCCTGAGCCGGCACCCGTCCTCGAGCTCGACCGCGTACGCCTCTCCTTCATGACGCGGAAGGGCGAGCTCAACGTGACGCCCGGCCTCAGCCTGGCGCTCGCGCGCGGCGAGGCGCTCGGCCTCGTCGGCGAGTCGGGCTCGGGCAAGTCGACCGTCGCCTTCTCGATCGTGCGCTATCTCGGCCCGCTCGGCCGCGTCGTGAGCGGACGCATCCTCTTCGAGGGGCGCGACACAGCCGCCATGAGCGAGGCCGAGCTGCGCGCGATTCGCGGCCGCCGCATCGCGATGGTCTATCAGGACCCCATGAGCAGCTTGAACCCCGTCATGACCATCGAGCGCCAGCTCATGGAGGTGCCGAGGCTGCATGAGGGTGTCGGCGAGGAGGAGGCCCGCGCGCGCGCCACAGCCATGCTGGCCGAGGTCAATTTCGCCGATCCGGCCGCGATCATGGCGCGCTATCCGCACCAGCTCTCGGGCGGACAGCAGCAGCGCATCGTCATCGCGATGGCGCTCATCGGCAGGCCCACGCTCCTCATCATGGACGAGCCGACGACCGGGCTCGACGTGACCGTCGAGGCCGCCGTGCTCGATCTCGTAAGCGCGCTGCGCAAACGGCACGACACGGCGCTGCTCTTCATCAGCCACAATCTCGGCACCGTCGCCCAGGTGTGCGACCGCATCGCCGTGCTCTATGGCGGCGAGCTCGTCGAGGAAGGGTCCATCCGGGAGGTTTTCGCCAATCCGCGCCACCCCTATACGCGCGGCCTGCTCGACTGCCTCCCCCGTCTCGGGCGCAGCAAGCACGAGAGCAAGCTCAGGCCCATCCCCGGCCAGGCGCTCTCGCCCTTGGCGCGGCCTCCGGGTTGCGGCTTCGCGCCGCGCTGTCCCCATGCCGAGCCGGAGCGCTGCATGGCCGCTCCCATCCCGAGCCTCGCGGTCCCCGGCGAGCCCGGACATCGCGCGCGCTGCGTCAAGGTGGGCGAGCTGGCGTCCTGGCGGCCCGAGCCCGGAGCTCCCGGCGAGGACAGGGACGAGGCGAAGTCGCCGGTGCTCCTCAAGGCGGAGAAGCTCGCCAAATCCTACCGTCAATCGATCAGCACCTTCGGCAGAAGCGGGCGGCCGGTCAAGGCGCTCAACGCCGTCGATCTGGTGCTCCGGCGCGGCGAGACGCTCGCGATCGTCGGCGAGTCCGGCTGCGGCAAATCGACCTTCGCGCGCATCTTGAGCGGGCTCGAGGTGGCGAGCGCGGGCCGCGTCGAGCTCGATGGCGAGGAGATCGGCGCTCGGCGCGTCGAGGCCCGCCCGAATTCGCTCAAGCGCAAGCTCCAGATGGTGTTCCAGAACCCGGACAGCACGCTCAACCCGAGCCATCGCGTCGGCTACTCGGTGGCCCGCGCGCTCAAGCGCCTCAAGGGACTTGGCACCGCCGCGGCCGCAGACGGGACGCGGCGTCTCTTCGAGGTGGTGAGCCTGGCGCCCGAGCTCGCCGAGCGCACGCCGCAGCAGCTCTCCGGCGGGCAGAAGCAGCGCGTCGCGATCGCGCGCGCGCTTGCCGGCGACCCCGACATCGTGATCGCTGACGAGCCCGTCTCCTCCCTCGACGTCTCGGTCCAGGCGGCGATCATCAACCTCCTGTCGGAGCTTCAGGCCGAGTGCCGCGAGAGCCTCATCTTCATCTCCCACGACCTCGCCGTCGTACGCTATCTCGCGGACCACGTCGCGGTCATGTATCTCGGCAAGGTGGTCGAGTTCGGGCCGACCGATGCGGTCTTCGCTCCCCCGCACCACCCTTATACCGAAGCACTCCTCTCGGCCGTTCCCGTGCCCGACCCGGAGCAGCGCTCGCAACGCATCATCCTCGAGGGGACGCTGCCGAGCGCCATCGACCTTCCCGCCGGCTGCCCCTTCGCCTCGCGCTGCCCGCGCAAGGTGGGCGAGATCTGCGACACGACGCCGCCTCCGGAGCAGCAGCTGGAAGGGGGCCACCGCATCGCCTGCCACATCCCGGCGAAGGAGCTCGAACGGCTCAATGCGGCATCGGCCGCGGAGAAAGAAAGATAGCTAGCATATGAGTGCATTCTTAAATCTTCTTGGAGAAGCCCCTCTCCCGCTTGCGGGGTCGAGCCGCAAGGCGGATCGACGAGGGACCCGCGGCCGCAAGGCCGTCGGAGGGTGAGGGACGGCGCCGACATCCGGCATTCCCTCACCCTTCCCATCCCTTCGGGATGGGCCCCTTCCCTCTCCCGCAAGCGGGAGAGGGGCTTATCGCGATCAGCGATGCGTTAGTCGGCGCGAAGCAGCGTCGCGGCGACGGGCTCCACCCTTCCATATCGCCGCAGCTTCAAGCGCTCGGAGCTCATCGTCCCGGGCTGGGTGTCATAGCCGAGAAGGGCGATGAGGCGCGGCAGCGCTCCCTCGACCGCAGTCACGCGGTGGACCGAGTAGCGGCCCTGGAAGAGCACGAGCGTGCCGGGCGCCATATCGAGCGCGACGACGCCCTCGCGCGCACCATCGAGCAGGCGCCAGACCTTGTCGTAGTTGGGCTCATCGGGCCCGCGGATATGGGGCGCATATTCGAAGACCCCGCCGTGTGCGCACTTCTGAAGCAGGAGCGAGACCACGAAATCGGTCTGGTCGAAGTGCCAGAGGAGGCCCTCGCCGTCTTCCATCACCGCGACATTGAGGGCTCCGAGCGGATCGGCGTAGCGATAGAGCTTTTCCCTGCCGAGCGCCTGCGCGAGAAAGGCGATGAGGCCGTCCCATTCGTAGAGCCGGCGCAGGAGTGCCTTGGGCGGAATGAGATCGTAGGCGACGGCCCCGACCGAGGTCGACTGCAGACGGCGTTTCGGGTGCTCTTGCGGGAAGCTCTCGTCCGGCGCTTCCAGATAAGCCGTGCTGCGGCTCCCGGGCGTGCGGTGCGCGAGCGGTGCCAGGCTCGCCGCTTCCGCCGCCATGGCGGCGAGTGCGGCGGGCCGCAGAAAGTCCGGCAGGAGGCAGGCCCCCGTGGCCGCGAGCTGCCGGCGGCATTCGGCGACCAGCGCAGCGGCCGGCGCGCTCCTAAGATCGTCGATCGGATAGCGCGCGAGATCGATCAGCGCGCTTGCCGCTTCTTCCTCCCGCGGCTCACGCCGGCTGGATCGCGATCTCATTGCCGAAGATGTAGCCCGTCGGGTGCATCTTGAAGCCCTTGACGCGCTTGTCCATGAAGGTGAAGAGCGAGCGCCAGACCGGCTGCACGATCGGCCCGTCGTCCTGCATGATGGCCTCGAGCTTGGCCATCACCGCGCGGCGCTTCTCGACGTCGAGCAGGCCCTCGGCCTCCGAGAGAAGCTTGTCGAACTCCGGGTTCGAATAATGGGACTCGTTCCACGGCACGCCCGTGCGGTAGGCGAGCCCCAGCACCATGATGCCGAGCGGACGATGCGCCCAGGTAGTGAAGCCGAAGGGCACCTTGGTCCAGACGTCCCAATATTGGGTCGAGGGCATGACGTTGATCTTGACCCGGATACCGGCCTCCTTCCACTGCTCGACCATGGTCTGCACCGCGACGAGCTCCCAATCCGGCTGGGGGCGCGCCGCAATCTCGACGTCGATGCCGGTCGGATATCCGGCATCGGCGAGGAGCTGCTTGGCTTTGGCCACGTCGCGCGTGAAGGGTGCGAGCTTCGCATACTCCGGATGGACGGAGGCGACATGGTGGTGCTCGCCGGCCACGCCGAGGCCGCGATAGGAGATCTGCAGCACGCTCGCCGGATCGGTGGCATAGCGGAGCGCCTGGCGCACGCGCTTGTCGTCGAAAGGCTTCTGCGGCTGCACGCGCGCGACCGCGGTATAGGCGGTTCCCACCTCGTACATGGCGACGTGGGAGAGCTGCTTCATGGCGTCGAGCTGTGCCACTTCGCCGGCGTAGAGACCGTCGACCTGCTTGGAGGCAAGCGCGCTCAAGAAGGCGGCCGCCTCGTCGCCGAGATCGATGTATTGCCATTCGTCGACGTAGGGCCCTTGACCCCAATAGCCCTTGACCGGCTTGTAGACTTGGCGTCGGCCGACCTCGTCCTCGACCATGGTGAAGGCTCCGGTGCCGTTCGCACCCACCTTGTGCACGCCTCCGCTCTCTGGATCGAGAATGAGGAGGGGGTAGTGGAAGAGATTCTCGGGGATGGCAAGCTGCGGCGTCTTGCCGTTGAGGCGTACCGTGTAGTCGTCGAGCTTCTCGAGCGCGTTCGCGTCCCACAGCTTGGTCGATTTCTTGGGATTGCCCTTGGCGTCCTTCTCGCCCGCGTCGTACTCCTCGAGGCTGAATCCCTTGAAGAGGCCGAGCACGGAGGAGCCGGTCTTGGGGTCGAGCACGTGCTTCAAGTTCCACATCACGTCGTCGGCCGTGAATTTGCGGCCGTTATGCCATTTCACGTCCTTGCGCAGGTGGAGCGTCCAGCTCTTGAGGTCGTCGCTTGCCTCCCACTTCTCGCAGAGTGCCGGGCGCGTCACGTTGTCGACCCCGGTGACCGTGAGATAGTCGTAGACGAGGCGCGCGGCGTTCGAGGATTCGACCCAGCTGTAGGTGTGCGGGCTCTTGAGGTCCTGGCAGCGCATGCCGATGCGGATCACCCCACCCTTGGGCATGTCGGCTTGCGCCGCGGCGGGGGCCGCGAAATCGCCGCCCGCGAGCTTTCCCGCGAATGCATAGGCTGCGGCCGCGGACATGCCGAGCAAGGTGGCGCTGCGCAGGAACTCGCGGCGGTCGATCCTGCGCTCGGCCAGCTGCTGCTTCAGGACGGGAATGTAGGCGTGTTCGCGGTCGTCACCCATGGCATCCTCCCTTGAAGACGGCCGCTCGGAGCCTGCACGTTCTCAACGACGGTTTCTTGGCGATCCGCGGCCGGTTCTCGTTGTCGAATCATCCTCCGAGAAGCGCCCAAGCTTGTCAAGGAAGCGCGCGCCCGGCAGCACCGGTGCGGCCTCCCTTCCGCGCCTTCATGTCGCGAGCGCTTCCTCGAAGGGGAAGGTCGAGAGCAGGCGCGCGCCCTTGTCGGTGATGAGGACCTGCTGCTCGAGCTTGACGCCCTCCCGTCCCCCCTCCTCGCCCATGTAGCTCTCCACACAGATGGTCATGCCGGGTGCCAGCTCGCCGTCATAGGCGCTCTTCTCGCGGTCCTGGATGTGGGTGATCTTGGGCCATTCGTCGCACAGTCCCACGCCGTGCGCCACGCAGGAATAGCGGTTCTTCACGAAGGCGTTGGGAATGCGCCAGGCGAGCTCCGAGGCCTCGCGGAAATTGAGGCCCGGCCGCATCAGCTTGTCGATGTTGTAATGAATCTGCTCGAGTGCCAGGCCATAGAGCCGGCGCTGCTCCTCGCTCGGCTTACCCGGCCCGCAGAAATAGGTGCGCGAGATGTCGGCGCAATAGCCGAACGGCCCGATCAGATCGGTGTCGAAGCTCACCAGATCGCCCGCGCGGATGAGCCGGTCGCCGCACTCCTGGAACCAAGGGTTGGTGCGCTCGCCCGAGGACAGGATGCGCGTCTCGATCCATTCGCCGCCGAGCCGGATATTGGTCTCGTGCAGCGTGGCCCAGAGCTCGTTCTCCGAGAGGCCGGGCTTCAGCGCCTCGCGCATGCGCGCCATGCCGGCCTCGCACACGGCGATCGCGTGCGTCATGCAGGCGATCTCCTCCTCGGACTTGATCGAGCGGGCGAGCTCGCAAACTTCCTGCCCGTCGAAAATCCGGATGCCGCGTGCGAGCAGTGCCGCGGTGCCGGGCGGATCGAGGCGGTCGACCGCGAGCCGGCGGTTGGTGCTGCAATGACGGGCGACGAGCTCCGCGATCTCCTCGGCCCAGGCCTTGGCCTTCTCCTCGACGCGGCTGCCGGCGCCGAAGAAGTAGAAGCCGCGCGCCGGCCGCACTTCCGCGATGGTCTCGAGCCCGGCCGAGAGATGCTCGCAATTGTGGAAGTCGAAGAGGATCGCCTTGCCGTCCGCCGGCAGAAAGCAGTAGCGCGCCGGCGTGTGCGAGGTCCACACGGACATGTTGCGGCTGCCCGTGGCGTAGCGGATGTTCATGGGATCGAGGAGGAGTGCGGCCCCGTAGTCGCGCCGTCTCAGCTCCGCCTGGACGCGCCCCATCCGATAGGCGCGCAAAGCCGGCATGTCGATTTGGCGCTCGTTGTCCTTGACGCCCGCACTCGCCCAGCGCGGCGCCGCCCGCCCCTCGCCCGTCTCGCTCATCACGGCCGCCCCTGCTCAGCCCCGAAGACTTTTGGCGTATTTGAGGTTCTGCGCGCGCAAGCCCTTGGTCTTTCCGAAGATGTAATGCTTCGACATATCGGCCGAATAACGGCTCGCGGGCGGGTGGCGGCCGAGCGCCTCGGCGAGTGCCCTGATGTGGTGCGGACCGGCACCGCAGCATACGCCGAGATAGCGTACGCCCAGCGCGTAGGCCGCCTTGCCGAACTCCGCGATCTCATAGCGGTTGCAGGTGAAGGGGTCGAGCGCCACGGGGAAGGGGTGGTCGTTCGGGATGCAATCGCAATGACGGTCGTTCAGCATCTGGAAGGTCGGCTCCTTGGGCGTCGTGCGGTAGGGCACGGGAAGTGCGGCGACATGGCACTTGACCGCTTTCCTGATGCGCCTCAGAAGCGGCAGCATGGTGCGCGGGCCGCGGCTGCAATTGAGCCCGACCACGTCGGCACCGCCGTCCTCGAGACGCTTGCAGGCATCGACCGGGTCCCAGCCCTCGCGCGTCATACCCTTGTTGTGGATCGCCAGCGTGACGACGGCGGGCAGCTTGGCCGCCTTGATCGCGGCGAGCCCGATCAGCGCCTCGCCGGCGTGGGAATAGGTCTCGCCGATGACGAAGTCGACGCCGGCGTCGGCCGCCCAGCCGATCTGCTCGTCGAACATGCGGCGCGAGGCCTTGTGCGTCGACGCGTCGTCCGGCGCGTAGGTCGTCGTATTGCAGATGTTGCCGGCAACGAGCGTCCCGGTCGCCCGGGCCACCTTCTTGGCGATACTCAAGGCTTGGCGGTTCATCGGCTCGAGGTCCTTCTCGCGCCCGATGAGGCGCAGCTTGGCGCGATGCCCGTAGTAGGTGAAGGCCTCCACCACATCGGAGCCCGCGTGCACGAACTCGCGATGGAGCTCTTCCACGAGATCGGGATGCTCGAGCACCACCTCCGGCACGAAGGCACCGGCCTGCAGGTAGCCGCGCCGCTCGAACTCGAAGAGATAGCCCTCGGCGCAGATCACCGGCCCCTTGGCCAGGCGCTGAAGCAAGCCCGGCCCCTTGGCGGAGCTTCCCGTCGTCTTGCTCCTCGCTCTCATTGCGCGTTCCCTTTCGCTTTTTCCCTGCGGCATCTTAAGGCGATATCCAATCGAATGGAAACGTCCGTCTCGTCACCCCCGCGGAAGCGCTAGTGGATTCACGCATCGTGAATTATCTTTGTTAATCAGAGGATTGAAATCCCGCTATCGATCAGCAGCAAATTCGTCATGCCCGCGAAAGCGGGCATCCAGAACGGCAGAACCCCGCCATTTCAGCGAATGGATTCCCGCTTTCGCGGGAATGACGAGACCATGCGAGGAAAGATGTGTG
>DATNIJ010000047.1:0-5588 GCA_035604475.1 Alphaproteobacteria bacterium | reverse complement strand
GGTGTGGCAGGGCTTCGCCGGCTCGAACCCGGTCAAGTTCATGCGGCAATATGCCGATATCGGACTCAAGAGCAAATATCCGCTCCTCGGCGGCTGGACGGCACTCGACGACGCGCTTCTGAAGAGCCTCGGCGACGAGGCCGTGGGTGCGGTCTCAGGTGCCTTCTACTCGGCCGAGTACGACTCGCCGAGCAACAAGCGCTTCGTCGCCACCATGGTGCGCGAGACCGAGAATCTGCCCGGCGGCTATGCGGCGGGTTGCTACCTCAACGGCATGTGCATCGAGGCGGCCCTCGAGAAGACGGGGGGTGCCACCGACGACAAGGAGAAGACCATTGCGGCACTGCGCGCCGTCAAGCTCGACGATTCGCCGCGCGGCCCCTTCCGTTTCGACCATTTCGGCAACGTCGTCGGCAATGTCTTCATCCGCAAGCTCGAGCGCAAGAACGGCAAGCTCGTGAACACGATCATCAAGACCTACAAGGACGTGGGTCAGTTCTGGACCTACGACGAGAAGAAATACCTCGCAGCCCCGGTCTATACGCGCGACGCAGAGCCGGCGAAGCTTTAGTGTCGGCATCGAATATCCGTGCCTCGCCGCCCGCAGAGAAGGGCAATCGCATATGGCCGCCTCGCCCTTCGAGACGCGCGCTTCGCGCGCTCCTCAGGGTGAGGCGGCCTGACAATCGAGCGGATTTCCTCATCCTGAGGAGGGCCGAAGGCCCGTCTCGAAGGATGAGGAAATCCGCTCAGTGCCAAATACGATTGCCCTGGCCCTCGGAGGGAGCGGTGCCGAGTGGACCGTGCCGGCCATGACCTTATGGCTTCTGCTCGCCATCAATAGCATCACGCTCGGCGGCCTGCTCTTTCTGCTGTCCGCCGGCTTCTCGCTGATTTTCGGCCTGATGCGCATTCCCAACCTGACGCATGGCTCGTTCTTCATGCTCGGCGCCTATCTGGGCGTGAGTTTCCTCAGCGCCGGCCTCGACTTCTGGACGGCAGCCCTCGCAAGTGCTGTCGCCATGGCGACGATCGGCGGCCTGATCGAGCGCCTGCTGTTGCGCCGGCTTGCCGGCAACGCCTTGGCACAGGTGCTCGTCACCCTCGGCCTCTCCTTCATGATCGCGGACATCTGCCTCATGATCTGGACGGGCGATCCGGTGCAGATCGAGACCCCGCCGGCACTCCGCGGCGCGGTGCCGATCGCAAGCGTGGTGTTCCCGGCCTATCGTCTCGCGATCGCGCTCATCGCCGTCGTCATCGCCGGAATGCTCTGGCTCATGCTCGACCGCACCCGGCTGGGTGCGATGATCCGCGCCGGCGTCGATGATGCCCCCATGGCGCGCGTCGTCGGCATCCGTGTCGGCCGGCTGTTCTCGATCATCTTCTGCCTGGGCGCCGGCCTTGCCGGCTTCGGCGGAGTGATGGGCGCCCCGATCCTCTCGGTCTATCCGGGACTCGACGCCGACATGTTGCCGCTCGCCCTCATCGTGGTCATCCTCGGCGGCACCGGCAGTCTTGTCGGCGCTTTCGTGGGCAGCTTCATCGTCGGCTTTCTCTATAATTTCGGCCAAGCCCTCTTTCCCGAGCTGGCCTACGTCATCCTCTTCCTGCCCATGCTGGCAGTCCTCGTCATCCGCCCGCAAGGCCTCTTCGGCAGGCAGGCATGACGCGGCGCCTTGCCTTCGCACTTGCCGTTCTCGTGCTCGCCACGCTGCCCTTTTGGCTGACCAACAGCTATTACGTCAACATCGCGAGCCAGATCCTCATTTGGGCCATGCTGGCGCTCGCGTTGAACGTGTTGGCGGGCTATGCCGGCCTCGTCTCGCTCGGCCACGCCGGACTTTTCGGCATGGCGTCCTACGCCGCGGCGCTGTCGGTGGCGGGCGGGGCCGCCCACCTCACGGCAGCCGTCTTGGCCCTCGCCGCGACGCTTGTTGCCAGCGCCGTGTTCGCCCTGCTCTCGCTGCGCTCGACCGGCATCAGCTTCCTGATGATCACCTTAGCACTCGGCCAGATACTGTGGGGCATCGCCTATCGCTGGATCAGCCTGACGAACGGCGACAACGGCATCAACCTCCTGAGCCGCCCGGCGCCCTTCGGCATCTCGCTCGAGAGCCCGCAGGCGTTCTACCTCGCCACCCTCGCGGCCTTTCTCCTCGTCGTGACCGCGATGGAGATTTTCGTCGCCTCCCCCTTCGGCGCAAGCCTCTGCGGCACGCGCGACCAGCCGCGGCGGATGACGGCGCTCGGCTATAATGTCTGGCTGATCCGCTTCCTCGCCTTCCTCTTCTCCGGCCTGGTCGCCGGCATCGCCGGGCTCTTCTTCCTCTATTACGACAAGTTCGTCAGCCCGCACGCGCTATCGCTCGCCACTTCGGCGGAGGCGCTCCTCATGGTGATCTCGGGCGGCACCGGCACGCTGATCGGTCCGATCGCGGGTGCGGCCCTCGTCGTCGTCATGAAGTACGTGGCAAGCGCCTACATCGAGCGCTGGAACCTGGTGCTCGGCGCCATCTTCGTGGCGATCGTTCTCTTCATGCCCGAAGGACTGGTGCCGGGCATGCTCCGGCTGTGGCGCGCCATGCGGCGCGCCCGACGCGCGCGCGCTGCGGCCGCGCATCTCGGCTGAGAAGGAAGCGGCGCGTCATGACGGCGCTCGAGGTCCGCGAGCTGCAAAAATCGTTCGGCGGCCTGACCGTGACCGCCAACGTCAGTCTCGCCGTCAAAGAGGGCGAGCGGCGCCTGATCATCGGCCCGAACGGCGCCGGCAAAACGACGCTCTTCAATCTGATCACGGGCGAGCTCAAGCCTGCGAGCGGCAGGATCATGCTGTTCGGCCGCGACATCACCCGCATCCCGAGCCGGCTGCGCGCGCACTTGGGCGTCGCGCGCACCTACCAGATCATCACGCTCTTCCCCGGCGAGACGCTGTTGCGCAATGCCGTGCTTTCGCTGCTTGGCCTCTCCCCCTTGCGCTGGAACCCCGTGGTCCGGCTCGATCGCCTTGCAAGCCTTGCCGAAGACGCGCGCGCGGCCTTGGCGCGCGTCGGCCTCGGCGCGATCGCGGGCCGGCCGCTCGGCGAGACCTCCTACGGCGAGCGCCGGCGCGTCGAGATCGCCATGGCGCTCGCCCAGCGCCCGCGCCTCTTGCTCCTCGACGAGCCCTTTGCCGGGCTCTCGGTCGAGGAGCGGCGCGACATCCTGCGGCTCATCCTCGGCATCCCGCGCGAGGTCACCATCGTCATGATCGAGCACGACATGGACACGGCCCTCGAGTTCGCCGATCGCATAACGCTTCTGCATTTCGGCAAGGTGATCGCCGACGGCACGCGCGCGGAAGTCGTCGCCGACCCTCGTACCCGGGAGGTCTATCTTGGCGAGTGACGCGCTGGCGCTCGACGGCGTCGATGCCTATTACGGCGACAGCCATGTGCTGCAGCAGGTGTCGCTCGGCCTTGCGGAAGGACACCTACTCGGCCTCTTGGGCCGCAACGGCGCCGGCAAGACGACCTGCCTGAGCGTGATCGTAGGGCTCCTGGCCCCTAGGGGTGGCCGCATCTGCCTCTTCGGCGAGGAGGTCGCAGGTGCGGCACCCGAGGCGATCGCGGCGCGCGGGGTGGCGCTCGTGCCGCAGGGCCGGCGCATCTTCCGCAGCCTCACCGTACGCGAGAACCTCGTCGTGGCGGCGCACCGGCCGCTAGGTGCTGCCCGCTTTCCCTGGTCGCTCGCAAGCGTGTTCGAGACCTTTCCGCGCCTGAGCGAGCGGCGCCATCAGTCGGCGGCATTGCTTTCCGGGGGCGAGCAGCAGATGCTCGCGATCGCGCGCGCGCTCATGTCGAACCCTCGCGTGCTGCTGATGGACGAGCCGTCGGAAGGCTTGGCGCCGCAGATCGTCGCCGAGGTCATGGCGACGATCCGCAAGCTCAAGGATCAAGGGCTATCGATCCTGCTCGTCGAGCAGAACCCCCGGCTCGTCATGGATATCGCGGACGACATCGTCATCCTTACCAGCGGACGCGTCGCGGTGGGCACCACGCCGGCCGCGGTCGTGCGCGAGACCGTCGATCTCGGCCAGCATCTCGGCGTCTTTTGAGGAGCGAGCATGAGCGGAAGCCCCATGAGCGAGCGAGACGGCGGTCACGGCGGAGATCGCTGGCCCGGCCGTCTCGAGGACGCGGCCCTGCTCGAGGGGCGCGCAGGCTTCACGGACGACCTGCGGCTCGCGGGACAAGCCGCCGCCGTTTTCGTGCGCTCGCCCCATGCTTCGGCGCGCATCCGCTCGATCGACGCCTCGGCCGCGCTCGGTACTCCCGGCACGCTTGCCGTGCTGACGGGCGACGACATGGCGGCGGCAGGCGTGGGCAACATCTCTCAGCTCCGCCCCTTCCCCGGCCGCGGCGGCGCCATGCTGAGGATCCCGCAGCGGCCGGCGCTCGCGCGGGAGCGCGTCCGTCACGTGGGCGAGCCGGTGGCCCTCGTCATAGCCGAGAGCGAGGGCGAGGCCCTCGATGCGGCCGAGCTCGTCTCGCTCGACTATGAGCCACTTGCCGCCGTTGTCGATCTCCATGACGCGGTGGCACCTGGGGCACCCCAGATTTGGCCGGAAGTGCCGGGCAACTTAGCGCTCGATTGGTCGAGTGCCGCAACGAAGGACGACAGCAATGCCCGCGAGGTGGAGCGAAGCTTCGCCGCTGCAGCACTCGTCGCGCGCTTGACGCTCGCAAGCCAGCGCCTCGTCGTGGCCTCGCTCGAGCCGCGTGGTGCCGTCGCGAGCTATGACGCGGCGAGCGACAGTCTGACGCTTCATGCCGGCTCGCAGGGTGCTCAGGTGCTGCGCGACCAGCTCATCGGCGCCCTCGGCATGCCGGCGGAGAAGCTGCGCGTCTTGACCGGCGATGTCGGCGGCGGCTTCGGCATGAAGACCTCGGGCTATCCCGAATACGCCGCCCTCCTTGTCGCCGCGCGCAAGCTCGGCCGGCCCGTGCGTTGGGCGTCCTCCCGCTCCGAGGCCTTCGTGAGCGACAATCAGGCGCGCGACAGCGTGACGGAGGCGGCTTTGGCCCTCGACCGCGACGGTCGCTTCCTGGCACTGCGCGTGGCCGCCCTCGCCAACATGGGTGCCTATCTCACCTCGCACGGCGCCTTCATCGCGACCCACAATTTCGCCCGCTGCTTTCCCATCGTCTATGACGTGCCGCACATCGATGTCTCGGTGCGCTGCGTCTTCACCAACACCCTACCGGTCGGCCCCTATCGCGGCGCCGGGCGGCCCGAGGCGAACTACGTGATGGAGCGCCTCGTCGAGGAGGCGGCGCGCGTCTCCGGCATCGACCCCATCGAGCTGCGCCGGCGCAACATGATCGCAACCGCGATGATGCCCTATCGCACCGCGGTCGGCGCCACCTTCGACAGCGGCACCTTCGCGGCCATTCTCGATGAGGCCTTGCGACAGGCCGACTATGCCGGCTTTCGCGAGCGCCGCAGGAGCTCGGAGCGGGCCGGCAGGCGGCGCGGCATTGGCGTCTCCTCCTTCCTCGAGCATGCCGGCGGGGCGCCGAGCGAGCCGGCCGAGATCGCCTTTCCGG
>DATNIJ010000046.1:0-2550 GCA_035604475.1 Alphaproteobacteria bacterium | reverse complement strand
CGGCCTCGAGCCGGATCGCGCGGGCCGCCTTCGAGCTCGCCCGCGAGCGCCGGCGCAAGGTGACGGCGGTGCACAAGGCGAATGTGCTCAGAATCTCGGACGGGTTGTTCTTGCGCGAGGTGCGGAAGATCGCGGGCGAGTTCCCCGACGTGGCGCTCGACGAAGTCATCGTCGACGCCATGGCCGCCCTCCTCGTGCGCGACGCGCAGCACTTCGACGTCATCGTGACGACCAACATGTTCGGCGACATCCTCTCCGACGAGGCGGGCGAGCTCTCGGGCAGCCTCGGCCTTGCCGGCAGCTTGAACGCCGGCAGCGAGCACGCGCTCGCCCAGGCGCAGCACGGCTCCGCACCCGACATCGCCGGCCGGAACATCGCCAATCCGACGGCACTCATCCTCTCGTGCGCCATGCTGCTCGCCTGGCTCGGCCGGCGCCATCAGGAGGAGCGCCTGTCCCGGGCGGCCGCCGCCATCGATGCGGCGATCGATGCGACGCTTGCCGATCCGGCGCTGCACACGCCCGATCTCGGCGGCAGCCTCGGCACGGACGCCTTCGGCGCCGCGGTCACGGAAAAGCTCGCCGCCCTCGCGCGCGCTCAGGCCTGAATGGCGTAGCGCCGGTTGAGCCCGCGCCCCACCAGCGAGAGCAGCGCGCACAGCACGAAATAGCTGGCGGCGAGTGTGGCGATGATGGGCACCGGCTGGAACTCCCGCGCATTGACGGCGAGTGCCGCACCGGTGAGCTCGGTGACGCCGATGACCGCGGCGACCGAGGTGAACTTCACCAGCCGGACGAACTGGTTGAAGAGGGCCGGAATCATCTGCCGTACCGCCTGCGGCAGCACCACGTGGTGCCGTACCTGCCGCGGGGTGAGGCCGAGTGCCAAGGCGCCCTCGCGCTGCTGCTGCGGCACCGCGGCGACGCCCGAGCGGTAATCCTCGGCGATATAGGCGCCGATGAAGAGGATGAAGCCGATCACGGCGGCCTCATAGGCGCTCAAGCGATAGCCGATCACGGGCGGGAGGCCGAAATAGACGA
The DNA here is from genome assembly GCA_035604475.1 of Alphaproteobacteria bacterium. Classification (GTDB taxonomy): domain Bacteria; phylum Pseudomonadota; class Alphaproteobacteria; order JACZXZ01; family JACZXZ01; genus DASPPM01. The sequence continues at coordinate 1,509 of DATNIJ010000046.1, read as the reverse complement.
AGAAGAGCACGACGAGGAGCGGCGTGCCGCGGATGATCTCGATATAGCCCGCGGCCAGGACGCGCGCGGCACTGAGCCCTCCCGTGCGCAGAATGCCGAGGCCGAGCCCGAAGGCGGCTCCGCCCAAGATGACGAGCAGCGCCGTCTCGAGCGTCACGCCGAGCCCGCCCAAAAGGTAGGGCAGGTTGCGGGGGATGACGGTGAAGTCCAACGGCCCGCCCCCTAGAAGCGCCGGTCGACCTCGGCCCCGCGCCGTCCGAAGACGAAGAGGGCCGCGCGCGAGACCGCGGTGACGACGAGGAAATAGAGCAGGGTGATGGTGATATAGGCCTCGAACGTGCGGAAGGTGTCGCCCTCGATGACGCCGGCCGCGAAGGTGAGCTCCGCCACGGAGATGACCGAGGCGAGCGAGGAATCCTTGATGAGCTGCGAGAAGACCCCGGCGAGCGAGGGGGCAGTGATGCGGAGCGCCTGGGGATAGATGACGGAGCGCAAGGCCGCGGCGGGAGAGAGTCCGAGGGCGAGTGCGGCCGCGCGCTGGCCGGACGGCACGCTTTGGATGCCGGCGCGCACGATCTCGGCGACATAGGCGCCGCTGTAGATCGAAAGCGCCAGCACGCCGCACCAGAAGGCCGGCAGCCTGAGCGCGCTCAAGCCGAGATACCAGAAATAGATATGGACGAGGAGCGGCACGTTGCGCGCGAGCTCGACGTAGACAAGGGCAGCCGTCTTGAGCGCGGGCCGCCGGCTCGCGCCACCGGCGCCGGCGATCATGCCGATGGCGAGCGCTGCGGCGAGCCCGGCGAGCGAGAGCAGCAAGGTCAGCGCCAAGCCATGCAGAAGGGTGCCGCGATAGCGCCAGATGACCGACCAGTCGAACGTGTACTGCATCTCAGCCCCGGCGCGTTCGCGGCCTCGCTCACTCCTTCGGCCACATCTCGATGGCGGCCTCGGGGGCGACCTTGAACCATTTCTCGTAGAGCGCCTGATAGCGCCCCGCGGTCCACAAGTCCTGCAACACGGCATTGACGAAGTCGCGCATGTCGGCATCGCCGCGACGCACCCCGATGCCGAAGGGCTCGACGCTGAACTTGGGGCCGACGATCTTGAAGCCTTGGGCCGTCTGCATGAAGCCGCGCAGGATGTCGTAGCTGCCGGTGAGCGCGTCGGCGCGGCCCTGGCGCACGGCAAGCCAGGCGCTCGTATAGTCGTGGAAGGGCAGCACGGTCGCCTTGGGGGCGAGCTGCGCCAGATTGCGCTCGAGCGTGGTGCCCTGCTGCACCGCGACCGTCTTCTCGGCGAGATCGGCAAGTGCTGCGATCCTGCTCTCCTGCGGCACCAGCAACGCCTGGGCGCCGGTGTAGTAGGTGATGCTGAAATCGATGGTCTTCTCGCGCTCGCGCGTATGGGTCATGGATGCCGCCGTGAGATCGACATTGCCGCTCACCAGCATCGGGATGCGCGTCTGCGAGGTGACCTTGACGAACTCCACCTCGACCCCGAGTGCGG
>DATNIJ010000045.1:0-20805 GCA_035604475.1 Alphaproteobacteria bacterium | reverse complement strand
GTCGTCGAGGCGCGCAACCAGGCGATCGCGGCCCGCACGCCCGAAGCGGCCATGCAGGCCGAGAACGTGCTCTCGGGCGCGCTGCGCAACCTGTTCGCGCTCGTGGAATCCTATCCCCATCTCCGCTCGCAGGAGAATGTGTCGGGATTGATGGAGGAGCTCACCACGACCGAGAACAAGATCAGCTTCGCGCGCCAGCACTATAACGACGCCGTTCAGGCCCAGAACATCCGGGTCGCCTCGTTCCCGGGCGTGCTCTTCGCGCGGGCGTTCGGCTTCTCCGCCGAGACGATGTTCACGGTCCCCGAAGCCGAGCGCGCGGCGGTCGAGTCGGTGCCCGACGTGCATCTTTCCTAGCGCGGCCGAGCGATGACGGCGCCCTCCGAGACCCTTTACAACACCGACTTCCAGCACGCGATCACGCGCAACAAGCGCAATACCGTGCTGCTGTTCGTCGTCCTCCTCGCGATCGGTGCGGCGGCAGGCTACGTGCTCGGCTGGGCTTTCGCCATCCTCGACATCATCTGGAGTCTGCCGGATGCGGCGCTGCAACGGCTGACGGTGGGCTCGGTGCTGCTCGACCTCTTCGGTCCGCCGCGCCCGCAGGCCCTTGCCGGCGCCGCGATCGTGGCCGGGGCGGGGCTGCTCTGGGGCTTGATCACGCTTTTCGCGGGTGCCCGCATCCTCGCCGCCTTCGCCGGCGCGCGGCCGGCCAATCCCGACAATCCCGCGGAGCGGCGGCTCATCGACGTCGTCGAGGAGATGGCAATCGCCGCCGGCGTGCCGGCGCCGCGCGCGATGGTCATCGACACGCCGGCGCTCAACGCCTTTGCCAGCGGTTATTCGCCCGGGCACGCGACGATTACCGCGACCAAGGGCATCCTCGAGGCCTGCAGCCGCGAGGAGCTGCAGGGAGTGATCGGCCACGAGATGGGCCATGTCGCGGATTACGACGTGCGCTATACCACCGTCGTCGCGGCCATGGCGGGCGTGGTGGTGCTGCTTGCGCATCTCCTTGCCGACATTGCGCGCTTTTCGATCGGCTGGGGCGGAGCGGGGCCGGCGCGCGCCCGCGGCCGCGATTCGTCGGGTGCGCGCTTGGCGCTCACGCTTGCGGTACTGGCGCTGCTCGCGGTCGTGCTCATCGTCGCCCCGCTCGCCGCGCGACTCGTGCAAATGGCGATTTCGCGCCAACGCGAGTATCTCGCCGATGCGAGCTCGGCCAGGCTCACGCGCAACCCTGTCGGCCTCATCCATGCGCTCGAGCGCCTGCAGCGGAGCGAGACGGCGATCACGCGCAAGGATTCGCCCGTGGCCGCCTTGTGCATCGCAGAGCCCAAGGACAAGGCGCTGAGCGGGCTGTTGTCCACGCATCCCCCGCTCGCCGAGCGCATCGCCCGCTTGCGAAACCTCGGAGGCTCCGCCGCAGCGGCCGAGGAAAGCCCGGCGCCGGCCGCGGAAGCAGCGCCGGAGGAAGCACCCCGCCATGGCCCCTGGGGCTGAGTCCGGCCGCGGCTCCGCCGCGCGAAGGCCGAGCTCACCACCAGGAACTCGCTCATGAAGAGGCCGAAGGGATAATTCCGAGCTAAGAATGCTCTAGAGTCGACCCAGTAATCGCATGATCCCATCGAGAATCGTGAAGGGGTGAGGCGGGCAGCCCGGCACGTAGAGATCGACCGGAAGGAGGCCCTCGACCCCGTTCGAGACCTCTTGGTGATCGCGATAGAGACCGCCGGAGATGGCACAGGCTCCGGCGGCGATGACGAGCTTGGGTTCCGCTATCGCCTGGTAGGTGATGAGCAGGGCTTCCTTCATGTTCGCGGTCACCGGTCCGGTCACCAGAACACCGTCGGCGTGGCGCGGCGAAGCCACGAAATCGATTCCGAATCGGCTGGAATCAAAGACCACATTGCCGAGCGCGTTCACCTCGACCTCGCATCCGTTGCAGCCCCCGGCGCTGACCTGACGCAGTCGCAAAGACCGGCCCAGCAATCGCCGCAGCTCGCCGCTGAGCGCATCGATCTGCAACGGACGATCCGCGGTCGCCACCAACCCTTCGCGTTTGGAGGCAGCGAGCCGCCAATCTCGGCTGAAGGCGATCGCGCCCTCGGGGCATGCCGCGATACAATATCCACAGAAAATGCACCGCCCGATATCAAGTTCCAGTCCGGACTCGGTCACGCGCAAGGCATCGGTCGGACACACATCGACGCACTCGGTGCAGCCGGTGACGCATTTATCCGGATCGAGCACCGGACGGCCGCGAAACAGCGCCGGCAGACCCGCATCTTGTCCGGCATAAGCAACGGTGCGGTACCCCTGGCGGGCGCGCGCTAGCAGGGTCTTGAACATGACGTGCCCGATTTCCTACAGATCATGGCCGCAATAGGACAGGTTGAAGCTCTTGTTGCACAACGGGAAATCCATGATGGCCTGGCCGCGCATCGCGATCGCCAAGGCATACCAGTTGCGGAACGACGGGTCGACGATCTTGTACCGAGCAAACCGCCCTGCCTGATCGGTGACCGCCAGGTGAACGATTTCGCCCCGCCAACCCTCGACAATCGAGGGAATGACGGCATTCGGGGCGAGCCGTTCCACCGACGACCGCGCATCGCCGCCGGCAGGCTCGTCGAGAACCTGGCCGACAAAGGCGATGGAGTTTTCGATCTCGCGCCAGCGCTGCTGCGCGCGCGCGAACACATCGCCCGCATCGCCGACAGCGACGGAAGGAACCCGCTCCGAGTAGAGCGGCGTCGGAAAATCGCGGCGCGCATCACGATCGATGCCGCTCGCCCGAGCGGCGGGCCCGACGGCCCCCAGATCCGTCGCGGCTTGCCGCGTCAGAACACCGGTGTTCTCGAAGCGCGCCCTAACGGAAGACGATTTCCACAGTAGATCGACGGCATTGCGCATGTCGCGCTCCGCATCATCCATGCGTCGCTTGAGCTGCCGAAGGGTTTCCGCGGCCGGTTCTAGGGCGATGCCGCCGGGCCGGACCCATCCCCGCCCGAGCCGGCTGCCGCAGAGCAGCGCCGTCATGTTCAGCGCGTCGCCGCGCAACCGGCCGCAATAGGCTGCCGCCGGTAGGAAACCGACATCTCCGGCAAGAGCGCCCAGATCGCCGATATGATTGGCAATCCGCTCCAGCTCGAGGGCCAGCGCGCGCAAGGCCCGCGCGCGCGGCGAACTTGCGGTGCCCGAGAGGCCTTCGACGATCTGGCAATAGGCCGTCGCATGACCGACTGTGGTGTCTCCGGCAATGGTTTCGGCGAGATGCAGGGCGCCACGGTGCGGCCCGCCCTGCAGCGCCCGCTCGATGCCGCGGTGCTGGTATCCAAGCGAGATCTCGAGATGGATGACCCGTTCGCCGTGGCAATTGAAGCGAAAATGCCCGGGCTCGATGATGCCGGCGTGGACCGGGCCGACCGCGACTTCATGGATTTCGGCGCCGGCCACCTTGAAGAAATCGGCCTTGCCGATGACGGGGCCGGTTGGCGGGAAGCGGACCGGCTTCAGCCACGGATGGCCGCGCGGATCGACGCCCCATTGCTCATGTATCTCGCGCTCGAAATGGTGTGCCGCGGGGCAATTGGGCGTAAGCGCCGGATATGCCCCGCCCACGATGGTCGAGGACAGTGCTATCTCGCCATGCGCATCGTCGGCAATGGCTGCGAGGAGCCGTGTCTCGCCCTCCTTCTGCGATAGGCCAGTAAGCAGCAATAGGCGTCCGCCGGCATCGATGGCCTGCAACACCACGCGGCGAAATATCTCGATGTCGACGTGCGGAACCGCGTCGGCGCGGACAGGCACCGCATTGTGGGTGCGCGCGAAGTGCATCACGGCCGACCGGCCAGTACCGCCGCCGCGCTGGCGATGGCATCGTAAAGCGGTAGCGGCATCCACACGCCCAGCACCACCAGAAGCCCTGCCGCCGCCACGACTATCGGGACAGCCAGCTTACCGTCGCGGCCGCCGCGATCGTGACGGGATGCGGTCCCGAAGGCCATGTCGATCATGTGCCGCAGCGCCGACACGAAGACGACGCCGCTGGCGGCGAGAAACAGGACGAGCGTCACCCAGGCGCCGGCGCCGATCGCGGCCCGCAACAGCTGATATTCACTCATGAAGATCGAGAACGGGGCGACGCCAATGAGCGCGAGGAGGCTGATCAGAAGCGAAACTCCCCACAATCGGTCGGCCCGCAACGCGCCAGCGATCGAGATCATCTCGTGGCTGCCGTAGCGTTGGCCAAGACGGCCGACTGCGAAGAATGCCAGGGATTTGCAGACCGAATGGTTGAGCGTATGGAACAGCGCCGCAAAGCAGCCGAGGGGGCCGAGCGCGTAGCCGAGGGTGATGATGCCCATATGCTCGACGCTGTGATAGGCGAGCAGCCGCTTGGCGTCGCGCTGGAAGACGATGAACCCGGCGGCGACCAGGATCGAGACTGTCCCGAACACGATTAGCAGGCCGCTCGTGAAATCTTGTCCCAGCGCGTGCTGCACCGGCGGGACAAAGCGCATAATGCAATAGAGTGCCGTATTGAGCAGGAAGCCCGAGAACATCGCCGACACGGGCGCCGGCGCCTGGCTGTGCGCATCGGGCAACCAGGAATGGATCGGCGCCAGCCCTGCCTTGGTGCCGTAGCCGACGAGCACGAAGACGAACGCGAATTTCATCAAGGTCGGATCAAGATGCGCTTCGGCGGAGCCGAGCTTCGTCCAGAACAACGCATCCGCCCCTACGCCGCCATCGGACTGGATCGAGGCCGCGGCGAGCAGCGTCCCCATGAACGCGAAGGCAATTCCGATCGAGCAGATGATCAGATATTTCCACATCGCCTCGAGCGACAGGCGGCTCGGATGGAGCGAGATCAGGAAGGCCGTTAGCAACGTAGTCGCCTCCATGCCGACCCACATGATGCCGAGATTGTTCGACACCAGCACCAGCAGCATCGCCGACTGGGCGCCGAGCCACAGTACGCCAAAGCGCCGCGCCACGTAGACGGTAAAGGCGCCGGCCTCATGCGTGAAATATATGCTGGCGAACGCCGAGCTGAGCACGAACACCAGCGTCAGAACGACGATGTGGAATGACGAAAAGGCATCGATGTAGAACCATTGATCGGCCGCCGTCACGAAGCCTTTGGGACCCAGGGCCGCCGTCCAAATGTTGAGGGCGAGCAGCAGTTCCACCGCCGAGACGCCGACGATCGTCATCAGCACGTGATGCGGCCGGCGCAGGACGAGGCATGACAACGCCCCCGCCAGCGCCAGGACCAGCACCGCGACGATCGAGGGGCCCGCGTACAAGGTACTAGCCCCTCAGCTCGGTGAGCCGATCGACGTCCATCGATCCGAATTCGCGCGTGATGTGATAGATTGCGATCCCCATCACGAACACGCCGACGAACGCGTCGAGCAATACGCCCAATTCGACCAGAAGCGGCGTGCCGACGACCGTTATCACCCCGAAAACGAAGATGCCGTTCTCGAGCACCAGATAGCCGATCACCTGCATCAGGGCGTTGCGCCGGCTGATCATCAGGAACAGGCCGACGAAGATCAGGAAGATCGACGAGTTGAGAAGGACGAACGGCGCATGAATGAGAGCGGGCTTCATCTGCAAGGTCAGCCAGACCGACAGCGACAGGATGAGGATGCCGCACAGGATCGACATGACGAAGCTGACAAACGGCTGCACCTCGCGATTGTAGTTGGCGCGCGCGCGCAGCTTGAGCAGGATCCACGGGAAGGCGATTCCCTTCAGGACGAGACTGCCCCCGGCCATCAGCAGCGTGCGCGTCGTCAGCCCATCATCGGGGATGATCAGCGGCACCATCCCGAACAGAATGCCCTGGAAGGAAAGCCATCTTATGCACGCGCCGATGCGGCTCGTGCTCAGCAGAGCAAAGCACGTCAGCAAACCAGCGGCATGAATGGTCTCGATCAGTGCGTACATGGGTCCCGTCAAATCAGTCTGATGATGAACGCGACGGCGGAGAGCGTCGCGGCAGCGACGATGAATTGCGGCACCTGGGCCAGCCGGTAGCGCGCCATCGCCGATTCGATCATCCCGATTACGCCGGCCAGGAGGACCATTCCGACGAGCATCGCCGCGCCGTCGAGCCACACGCTGCCGCTGCGGATCGGCGTCACCAAGCCCACCAGCAGAGCGCCGACGATCCAGACTTTCAGCGCCGCGGCGTACTGGATCAACCCGAGATCGGGCCCGCTATGGTCGAGCACCATGACCTCGTGTATCATCGTCAGCTCGAGGTGGGTGGCCGGGTCATCCACCGGAATGCGGGTGTTTTCGACCAGCGTGATGACCAGCAACGTCATGGCGACGAGCGCGAATGTCGGAAGGGCATCGGCCCAGGCGCCGATGGTAATCGCCTGGTAGACCGGCGTCAGCGCGAATGAACCTGTGACCCGAGCGAGCGTTGCCAGCGCGAGCAGCAAGGCGGGTTCGGCGAGCGCCGCGAAATGCACCTCGCGGCTGGCGCCCATGCCTTCGAAGCTGGAGCCGGTATCGAGCGCCGCGAGCACGGTCGCAAACCGCCCGAGTGCCAGAAGTCCGACTAGCACGATCGGGTCGCCGGAAAAGCTCACCGGCGCGCGTACGCCGCCGAACGGCGTCACCAGCAACGCCGCCGCGAGCGTTGCGAGCCCGACCACCGGTCCCAGCCGGAACAGCCAGGTCGTTACCTCGCCATAGACCGCCCCGCGGCGCAGAGATTTCGCGATGTCCCAATAGGGCTGGAGCAGCGGCGGGCCGCGCCGGCCGGCAATGACGGCCTTGGTGCGGTTGACGATCCCGAGCAGCATGGGCGCAAGGATCAGCGCACACACCGGGAGAGCGAGCGAGCCGGACGCCGGCATCGGTCAGAGACTTTCCCAGATCAGCAGCGCGATCAGCGTCGCTGCGACATAGAGTATGTAAACGTGTATGTGGCCGTGCTGGATGACGTTGAGGCGGGTGACGACGCGGTCGAACCATCGGAAGGTCGGCACGAACAGCAACCGCAGAGCCGGGTCGCCGCTGTCGCTGACATAGGACGAATCGGCCGGGAAATAGCCCTGCGGTGGAACGAGCGTCTCGCGGTTTCTGATGAGCAGGTGGAATTGCGTGGTCAGCGGCTGGGCGAAGGACGAGGCCGTGTATTGCATCTTCGGCGACGGGAACAGGTATCCGCATCCCCAGACCGGGCCCCGGCGCACGGAAGCGACCGCGAGGCGGCGCGCGCGCAGCGCCCAGGCCAGCGCCGCGATGGCAATGAGAAACGCGAACACCGTAACCGCGACCGCAAGCGGCCAGGTGACGATCGCGAGCTCGGCCGAGACCGTGCCGACCGTGGCACCGGTCATCCCCGCGACCACGCCCGCGAGGGAAGCGACCGCGAGCGGTGCGCCAAGGCCGATGGCGATGCAAAGCAGCGCCAGAACCGCCATGGAGGCGCGCATCGGTCGCGCCACTTCTCGTGCTTCGCTCGCTTCCTCGCTGCGCGGCGAGCCGAGGAACACGATTCCGAACGCCTTGGCGAAACAGGCGGCAGCGAGCCCGCCGATCAACCCCAGGATGACAATCACGATCAACCCGGCCACCGCGACCGCCGCAGCCGGCTGCAGGACCGCGAGAAAGCCCGCATAAAGCAGCAGAAACTCGCTGACGAAGCCGTTGAGCGGCGGCAATCCGACGATCGCGGCGGCGCCAATCAGGAAAAACGTGCCGGTCCAGGGCATTCGCTTCAGCAACCCGCCGAGCTCCTCCAGCTCGAGGCTGTGCGCGGCGCGGTGGACCGCGCCGGAGCCCAGGAACAGAAGGCCTTTGAAGATGCTGTGGTTGAGAACGTGGAGAAAGCCGGAGGCAAAGCCGATGACGGCTAGAAGCGGCATTCCCCTGGCGAGCCCCAGTACGCCGATCCCGATGCCGAGCAGAATGATGCCGATATTCTCGACGCTGTGGTAGGCGAGGAGGCGCTTGAGGTCATGCTGCGCCAAAGCGAACAGCACGCCGAGCACGCCACTCGACGCGCCCACGGCGATCAGCAGCCAGCCCCACCATGGCTCGGGCGTCCCGAGAAGGGTCAGGATCCGCACCAACCCGTAAATGCCGACCTTGATCATCGCGCCGGACATCAGGGCCGAAGCGTGGCTAGGCGCGACCGGGTGTGCCTCCGGCAGCCAGACATGCGCCGGGACGATGCCGGCCTTCACGCCAAAGCCAATGAGGGCCAGAAGGAACACCGAAGAGCGAAGCGCCTGATGATTCTTCAAAGCAGCACCATAGGCAGCGAAATCGGAGGTTCCTGCAATCGAGCCGAGCAGCACGAACAGAACCAGCAGGAACGCCGTTCCGAGGTGCGCTGCAGCGAGATAGGTCCAAGCGGCATGCCGAACGGCCGTCTTCCGGTCGTCGAATATGACCAGAAAGAACGGGCTCAACGCCATGATTTCCCAGGCCAGAAGAAACAGCAGCCCGTCGTGCGCCGCGATTACCAGCGCCATTGCCGCCGTCAGCATGTTGAGATGGAACCAGCTTGCCGTCGATGCGAATCCGCCGCCATTGCCAAGGTAGCTGCGGCCGTAAAGCCCGGTCACGATCGACAGGCCGAATACGGGCAGCAGGAAGAATGCGGACAGAACGTCGATTTCGATGTGCAAGCTACCGCCCGGCATGTGCCAGGCGCCTGTCAGGCTTACGGCATCGCCGGTAATCAGCACGCGGAGCGCGGCAGCGAGCCCGGAAGCGGACCCCAACACCGCGCCGATTTGGCCGGCTAGTTGACATAGGCCGGCGCGCGGGTGGAGCAGGATCGCCAGCGTTCCGCCCAAGGCCAACAGCAAAAGCGCGGCAGTAAATTCGAACATTCTATCTATGGTCGAGAAATTATCTTGACGGGGAAGCCGCGGTAAATCGATCCAGCCGGGCCGTCCGCACAAAAAAGAAGACGCAGTTGAGATGACAAGCGCTGCACCGCGTGATGGTTCCTTATCAACGGGCGAAAAGCATGGCAGATCAAGGTGCCTGTTTTAGGCCGGCATTCCCCAGATAGCCATTCGTTCCAGCTCAAATCTGCCTCCGCTTGGCGTCCCTGGCAAGCCTGAACCGTGGCCGCATGTCGTCGACGGGTGTCCAAGCGTGCCGACACCATCCCGAGCGCCGACAAAGGTGGCATTTTCCGTCACGGAGACGCACCTCTCCCATGGATCGCACGAAACTCATGACAATCGAGCACCTTACGCAGTTGACGCGACTAGGGGCGGCCGTAGTTCCGCGATCAGCTGCGGAATGTCGGCGAATAGAGTACTCGGAATGGCGACCTCTGCCATCTGGAAGGCAGTATAACAGCCATGGCTGACGACCTCCGCACCGATTTTGATCAGCTTTTCCTTCAAGCTCATCAGCGACCAATCCTTGATCGGCTCCGGCTTCGCCAGCGTGCGCAGGAAATTGCCAAGATTGTAGGCGAGTGCGCGAAGCCGAAGGCGAACCGCGTTGGCCGCGAACGAGCGGCATGACAGCCGTGTCCGTCTGATCGCGCCTTTGCCTTCTTTGATCCGTGGCGCGCACGTGCCGCGCTTGTTGTAGAAGGCGACGACATTCTCGGCGCGTCTCGACATATTTGTGACGATGAATCCAACACGCGGATAAAGCCCGTCTAGATGCCATTCAACCTAGGCGATAACGCGGCGTGAGGTCTTCCAGCTTCATGAGAAGCGCCAGGGTCGCGCCGCCGGCGAGCCAAAGCATGGACTCGTAACCTCGCGCGCTTACCCTCGCGAGGCGGTTCCGCTTGCTTCGGAGAGCCTTTGCAAGGGCGCGCGGAAATGCGAGAGGCGCTGGCGGAGGCCCTACCGCCGGGCTCCTTCCAGTCGCGGAGCCGCGCCGAGAGACAGCGAGAGATTCACCGCTTGCGCGACTTCCAATCGCGGGCTACGGTGCAGCCCGGAGCATGAACGTCCCAAACCTTCGACGGCGCTCGAAGTGTCGTACAACAAGGAGGGCGGGATTGGCAGGGGGCCGGCATCTGGCCGACGCCGGGGCGTTGAGCGCCTCGAGGCTGCCGTCGGAGACCCGGACCAATCGGCCGAGAATACTGAAAGCGGTGCGGCACAACGCGCGTGGCGCCTCCGTCTTGCGAGCGTGGCGACGCGGCATTGTTGGTCGTACCCGGACAGGGAGGCGGCATGATGCATTTGTGGGGCCTCAGAGGCCGGATCGAAAGTGTCGTCGACCGGGCTTTTCGGGAGCGCCAGCTCTTCCTGCGCGCGGGTGCGCGCGTCACCTTCACGACGCTCTCGGGTCGCAGGCAAATGGCCGTGGCGGCACTCCTTGCGGGGTTCGTCCTGTGGTCGATCTATGCGAGCATCGTCTACTTCTCCTATGACGCGCGACTTGCCGCGAGCGAGGCGCGCTTTATCAAAGCGCAGGCGGCCTACGCGCGCGTAATCGCCGAGCGGGATGCGGCCGTGGCGGAGAAGCGCGAGTCCTACCGCAGCTTCCTCTCCGCTCTGGCGCATCCCTTCGAGCTCTTGGGTGACGCGCGCATGGAGAGCCAGCGGGAGCTGGTGGCGCTCAGGGGAAGAAGCGCCAAGCTCGCGCTGGATATGAGCGCGCTCGAGCGCGAGCTCGCCCAATCGCGCGCCGAACGCGACAAGCTCGCTGAGGAGGGCGCGGCGCGGGCTCACCATGTCGACGAGCTCGAGCAGCGGCTCGTTGCGCTGCAGGCCGACCAGAACACGCTCATCGCACGACTGAGCGAACGGGCGACGAACCGCAGCATCGCCGTCGAGCGCGCCATTGCCATGACCGGCCTCGACGTGAACAAGCTCCTCGCGGAGGCCGGCAAGGGCGCCGGCAATGACGAAGGCTCCCGACACGCCCCCAAAGCCGGGCTCGGCGGACCATTCGTCGCCTATCACCCCGAGAAGACGACCTCGGTCAAGTCCAGCGCGCGCTCGAGCGAAATCGAGTACGTCGTCTCGACGCTCGAAAAGCAGGAGGAGCGCCACGAGGGGCTGAAACGCATTCTCGCGCGCCTGCCGCTTGCAAGCCCGCTCGATGGCTACAGGATCGTGAGCGATTTCGGCAAGCGAATCGACCCGATCAACGGCCGTCTCGCCATGCACGAGGGCGTAGACCTGACGAGCGAGCCGGGTGCTTCGGTGCTCGCGACGGCTCCCGGAGTCGTGGTCTTCGCGGGCTGGAATGGAACCTACGGCAAGATGGTCGAGATCGACCACGGTATGGGTGTGCGCACGCGCTATGCGCACCTCAATTCGATCGTGGTGGAGCCCGGCCGCAAGGTGGCCGCGCGCACGGAAGTCGGCATCATCGGCAGCACCGGACGCAGTACGGGCACGCACGTGCATTATGAGGTTTTGGTCGAGGACCAGCACTACGATCCCGTCAAGTTCATCAAGGCAGGTGAATATGTTTTCAGCAAAAACTAGCGAGAAGCCGGCGCCCCGCGAGGCGCCGCGCCCTCACGGCAAGAACATGCCGTCGATCATCAGCAATCAGCTGGTGGTGCACGGCAACCTCACCGCCGACGGCGACATCCAGGTCGACGGCACCGTCGAAGGCGACATCAAGACGAACCTGCTGACGATCGGGGAAGGCGGCACGGTCAAGGGGGCGATCACGGCCGAGAGCGTCACGGTCGCCGGCACCGTGCACGGCCAGGTCCGCGCCAAGACCGTGTCGCTCGCGCGCACCGCGCGCGTGCAAGGCGACATCTGGCACGAGAGCCTGGCAATCGAGGCCGGTGCGGCTTTCGAAGGCAGCGTCAAGCACTTGAGCTCAGCCACCGCCGCCGACGGCGAGGCCGCGAGCTGGGCCAAGGCGCGCCGTGCCGCTACGGGAGGAACCTCGACGATCGAGTAACCCGCCTCGCACCTCCAGGCGTCCTAGGCGCGCGCGCCGGTAGCGCTATAGTCGTGCGAGGAACGCGTCGAGTACTGCGCGCACCTCCGGCTCCTCGAGCGACGGCGTGTGCCCGACGCCGGGCACGCTCACGCGTACGAGGTCGGGCTTCTCGCGCGCCATGCGCGCGAACGTCGCCTCGCTCAGCACGTCCGAAAGCGCGCCGCGGAGCGCCAGCACCGGTACCTTGCCGAGCGAGCGGAAGAGCGGCCACAAGTTCGGCACGGGAGTGCTGCTTTTAAGCAAGGGCTTGGCGATCGCCACGTCCCAGTCGAAGTGCAGGAGGCCGTCGGGCCCCACGCGATAGGTGCCTTCGGCGAGGCGCCGCCACTCCTGCTCGCTCCTGAGCCCCAACTTCGGAAACAACGTCTTGATATGCTCCTGGGCGGCTGCCCAGTCGGGCTGCGCGCGATCGACGGAGATATAGCCGAGGATGCGGGAGAGGCCGCTTCCTGAAATTTCCGGACCCGCGTCATTGAGCACTACGCCGACGAGACTGGCGGGCAGGAGCGCTCCCAACGCCATGGCGAGAATGCCGCCGAGCGAGGTGCCGACCACGATCACCCTGTGCAGGTTCGTGGCTGCGAGGAGGTGGCGGATGTCGCCGAGATACGTCTCCGGGCGGTAGTTGCGCCAGTCGCGGTCATATTGGGAGCGGCCGCGGCCGCGATAGTCCGGACAGATCACCCGGCGCTCTTCGGCCTGCCGTGCCGCGAAGCGCTCGTAGTCCTTGGCGTTGCGCGTGAGCCCGGAGAGGCAAAGCAGCGGGATTCGCGCCACCACCGGGTCGCCGTAGTCGCGATAGTAAAGCTCTAGATCGTCCTCTGAGCGGTAGGTGCGCTCGCGGTAACGGGCCGCCATCGCCGCTTAGCACTCAGAGGCCGAGAATTGCCGGGAGCTCGGCGAGCGAGCGGATCTCGGCGTCGGGCCGGCCCGGCAGGCGTTCCCGGCGCTGGCCGTAGCGATTGCACCAGACGACCTTGAAGCCGAAGGCGGATGCGCCGTGCGCGTCCCAGGCGTTCGACGACTGGAAGGCGATCTTGTCGCCAGGCACCCCGAGCCGGTCCGTGGCAAGCTGGTAGACCCTCGGATGCGGCTTGTAGACGCCGGCCTCCTCGACCGAGAGCACGGCATCGAGGAGGGCGCCGAGCCGCGAGCCCTCGACCGCCGCCGCGAGCATTCGGGGCGAGCCGTTCGAGAGGATCGCCGTCTTCATCCCCGCGGCCCTGAGATGCTGGAGCATGGCGGGAACCTCGGGGAAGCAGTCGAGCGTCAGGTAGCAGCTCATCAGACGCTCCTTGAGGGCCGCATCGACGACGCCGAGCGTCTCGAGGGCATAGTCGAGGGCATCGGACGTCACCTGCCAGAATTCGGCATGGCGGCCCATGAGGGCACGGAGCCAGCTGTACTGGAGCTGTTTGTCGCGCCACAGGCGGGAGAGCGCGTCCGCCTTGTCGCCGAGCGCCTCGCGGCAGCGTCCCGCCGCCGAGTTGTAGTCGAAAATCGTGCCATAGGCATCGAATACCGCGGCGCGAATGCCGGCGAGCTTTGGGTCCGTCATGTCGACCTCGGCGATCTTAGGTATCTCGGCATGCGGGAGCGCGGATCGCGGCTGTGATGCGTTCGCTCTGCGGCAATTAATTCTTCGCTTCCCCCAAATCCCTCTCGAGCTCGAGGCTGAGCCGCGTTCCGGCGAGGCGCTCGCGATAGATGTGGAGCGACTCGAGGACGCGCTGCAAGTAGTTGCGCGTCTCCTCGAAGGGGATCATCTCGATCCAATCGATCGCATCGATCTGGGGCATACGCGGATCGCCATACTCGCGGATCCACTCGTACACGCGTGAGAGGCCCGCGTTGTAGGCGGCGAGCGCCAGCACGTAATTGCCGCCGAATTCGTCGAGGTTGTGGGCGAGGATGGCGCTGCCCAGGCGGATGTTGTAGTGGGGATCCTGGGTGAGCTTGGTCGCGGCAAAGCCTATGCCGAGCCCGCCTGCCGTCTTGCGCGCGGTCATGGGCATGACCTGCATGAGCCCGCGCGCGCCCGCCGAGCTCACCGCTCTGGCGTCGAAGGCGCTTTCCTGACGGATCACGGAGAGAACGAGCGCACGCTCGGTTTGGTTGGATGACGGCAGCGGCATCAGGGGATAGCCCTCCGCCGTGAGCGGCATCTCGCCGTGCCAGGTCTGGCGCGCGAGCCGCACGGCGAGATCGGGCCGCGATTCCTCGATCGCGAGGGAGGCCACCAGTGCTGCCTCCTCCGGCGAGCTCGCCAGCGCGGCCAAGCGCTTGATGAAGGCTTCCTCGATGTCGTCGTCGCCGATCTGCCCGATTTCGCGGACGACGCGTACCAGCTCGCGAGCGTTGAACGCCTCGCGCTGGGCACGCGAGGGCTCGGGCGGCGCCGGCAGCACGGGACGCGAGGCCGGATCGAGTTGCAGGGCCGAGAGCTGGCCATAGTAGGTCATGCCGTAATGCGCGGCGGAGGCGTAGGCCTCCTCCGCCTCCTTGCTCTTGCCCATCGCGCCGAGCGCGCGCGCCCTCCAGTACTCAGCGCGCGCGCGGCTCACCGGATACTGCACCGCCTCTGCCATTCGTTGAAAATGCGCGAGCGCGGTAGAGGGGTCCTTGAGCAGCCGAAGTGCTATCCAGCCTGCGATCCACTCGCCCTCGGCATAGCCGCGCGTGCCGGGCGGTTGGCCGTGGTCCTCGGCCATGCGCTGAGCTTCCGAGTAGTAGCCTTGGGCGAAGGCGCGGTGGATCTCGATCGCGCGCTCGCGCCACCAGAGTTCGGGCCGCACGAGAACGGCGTGCGGCTCTTTGAGGATCTCGCGCGCCTCGTCGTCGCGATCTTTGCGCACGCGCCAGCGCAGGCGGTCGAAGACGAGGCCCGGATCGTCCCTGAGGCTCTGCGGCACGCGGCGGAGGGCGGCTTCGACGCCGGGCTCGATCCCCTGGAGCAAGAGGCGCGCGTCGGCGAGGGCCGCGTGGTCCTTGTCGACGCGCCGCAACATCTCCCGTGCTGCGTGCGCTTGCCCGCTCCACAGCAGCCGATCCAGGCGCGCCACATGGTCCGCGAGTCGGATCAGCTCGTGGTGCTTGAACATCAGGATCTGCTCCTGGCGCTCGCCCAGATTGCCTTCGATCCAGACCTTGCGCAGGAGCTCGGTTCCCCGCTGCGCCTCGCCGGTCGCGAGCAGCGCCTCGGCATAGCGGATCATGCCGGTCGCGGAGACCGCCGGGTTGGCCTCGAGCCAGCCCCGCACGGCCGAAGGCCCCAAATCGTCGGGAATTGCCTCCTCGGCGCGCTCGTGCAGGCTATTTTGCCAAGGCCAGTCGGGATTTTCCTTAATGAAGGCCGCGATTTCGTCGAAGCTGGCGCCGCTCGAGGGTCGCGCCAGGTGGAGCCACTCGACCACCTTGGCGAGCAAGCGGTCGCGCGCCTCGGAGGCGAGCGAGGTCGCCTGGCTCCAACGGCCGCTCTCTGCGGCTTTGAAGGCGGCGCGGTAGATCTCCTGGTCGTGGCTCGAGAGCTTCGTTCCTTGGGCGCGGGCGCCGCCGGCAAGGCCCAGGCCCAAGGCCAGCACGATCATCCAGATAAAGGGTCTCACGGCCTCCCCTTGCTTTCCTTAGTCCCAGGCAAGAGCGGAGCAAGCGTTCGGACGGTCGAAATCTTAAGCGCAAGCGGCGTTCTCGCCAAGGCTTCTCGTAAAGGCTCCTCGTAAGGGCGTGCTAAGGCCGCTGCTCCATCATATTACCCTCCCGCGCAAGGCTTGCTCGCGGCGCCTTGCGGCGCTATCGTCGCTTGGGGAGGAAGCCCGAAAGCGAGGACGACAGCCATGTTCAAGGGATGTTTGACCGCGCTGATCACGCCCTTCCGCGCGGGAGCGGTCGACGAGAAGGCCTTCCAGTCCTTTGTCGACTGGCAGATCAAGGAGGGCATCCACGGTCTGGTTCCCTGCGGCACCACCGGCGAGTCGCCCACCTTGAGCCACAAGGAGCATGAGCGCGTGACCGAGCTCTGCGTCGAGGTGGCAAAGGGCCGAGTCCCCGTCATCGCCGGGACCGGCTCCAACTCGACCGAGGAGGCGATCGGCTTTGCTCGGCACGCCGAGAAGGCGGGGGCGGACGCCCAGCTCGTGGTGACGCCCTACTACAACAAGCCGACTCAAGAGGGCCTCTATCGCCACTTCAAGGCGATCCACGATTCCTGCGCGCTGCCGATCGTCATCTACAACATCCCGCCGCGCTCGGTCGTCGACATGACGGTCGAGACCATGGCGCGCTTGGCCAAGCTGCCGCGCATCGTGGGCGTCAAGGATGCCACCAACGATCTGACGCGGCCGCTGCGCACCAAGCTCGCGATCGGCGGCAAATTCTCGCTTCTCTCGGGGGAGGACGGCACGGCGCTCGCCTTCCTCGCCGGGAGCGGGCACGGTTGCATCTCGGTGACCTCGAACGTCGCCCCGAGACTCTGCGCCGGAATGCACGAAGCCTGGCAGAAAGGCAACCTCAAGCGCGCGCAAGAGCTCAACGAGAGCCTGATGCCGCTCCACTTGGCACTCTTCACCGAGACGAGCCCGGCGCCCGTCAAATACGCGGCGAGCCTCTTGGGCCTGTGCAGCGCGGACGTGCGCCTGCCGCTCTGCGAGATTCAGGACACGACGAAGGCCAAGGTGCGCGACGCCATGGCTCATCTCGGCCTCCTGAAGCGCGGCGAGCGCAGCGCAGCCGAGTGACGCTACCCCGTACCGTCGCCCAGAACCGCCGCGCCCGCCACGATTACTCGATCGAGGAGACCGTCGAGGCGGGGATCGTGCTCGCCGGCAGCGAAGTGAAGGCGCTGCGCGACGGCCGCGGCAATCTGAACGATTCCTACGCCGGGCCGTCCGAAGGGGCGCTCTGGCTCTATAACGCCTATATCCCCGAGTACAAAGCCGCCAACCGCTTCAACCACGAGACGCGGCGCCCGCGCAAGCTCCTGCTGCACCGGCGCCAGGTCGACCGGCTCTCGGGCCTCGTCCAGCGCGAGGGGGCGACGCTCGTGCCGCTGTCGGTGTATTTCAACGAGCGTGGCATCGCCAAGGTGCAGCTCGGCTTGGCGCATGGCAAGCGCAAGGTGGACAAGCGGGCTGCTGAGAAGGCGCGCGAGTGGCAGCGCGACAAGGCCCGCATCCTGCGCGCGAAGGGATGACTCCTGCGCGCGTGGGAGCGGAGGCTAACGCGATGCGCGGCGGCGTGAAAATGGGTGCATCAACCGGCCAAGTGCGCCTCGATGCGCGCGAAGATGGCCTCGAACATGGTCGGCGTGAGGCGCCCCGTATTGGTGTTGAGGCGCGAGCAGTGATAACTGTCGAAGAGATGGAGGCGGGACGAGAGCGCGTGCTCGGCGCCATGGGCGAAGGGGTAGCGGCCGGGCTTGAGGCCGAAGCTCGCCACCACCGCGGTATGCGCGATGGTACCTAGGGCGAGGATGGCGCCGAGGCTCGTAAGGGCCGCGATCTCCGCCGCGAGGAAGCCGCGGCAGGTCGCGACCTCGACCGCACTCGGCTTGTTCTCGGGCGGGACGCAGCGCACCGCGTTGGTGATGCGGGCAGCCGCGAGCCTGAGGCCGTCCGTCGCCTCGGCGCCGTAAGCACCCCTGGCAAAGCCGAACTTGGCGAGTGTGGCGTAGAGGAGATCGCCGGCGTAATCGCCGGTGAAGGGGCGGCCGGTGCGGTTGGCTCCCTTGAGGCCGGGGGCCAAGCCGACGACGAGAAGCCGCGCATTGACGGCGCCGAAGGAGGGCACGGGCGAATTGTGAAAATCCGGAAAGTGCCGGCGATTGCGCTTGCGGAATGCCGCAAGCCGCGGACAGAGACGACAGTCGCGGCCCGGCTCGCGCATGGCGCCGCTCCGGGCGGTGCCTCAATCGGTGCCGTACATGTCGTCTTGATCGTCGTTCCGCCGCGCGTTCTCGCGCATGTTCTCCCGCGTGTTCTCCCGCACGTTCTCGCCTGGCTCGCGGTGATGATGCATGCGCTGAATCTGAGGCGCGAGATCCTGCAGCTCGACGAAGCTGTCGGCCTGGCGCCGCAGCTCATCGGCCACCATGGGCGGCTGCGAGCGGATCGTGCTGACCACCGACACGCGCACGCCCTTGCGCTGCACAGCCTCGACGAGCCGGCGGAAGTCGCCGTCGCCCGAGAAGAGCACGATATGGTCGAGCCGCTCGGCCATCTCCATCACGTCGATGGCGAGCTCGATGTCCATGTTGCCCTTGATCTTGCGCCGGCCCATGGCGTCGGTGAACTCCTTGGTTGGCTTGGTCACCATGGTGTAGCCATTGTAGTCGAGCCAGTCGACGAGCGGCCGGATCGGCGAGTACTCCTGGTCCTCGACGAGGGCCGTGTAGTAGAAGGCGCGCACGAGGTTGCCCTTCGTCTGGAAGAGCTCGAGCAGCCGCTTGTAGTCGATGTCGAACCCGAGCGAGCGGGCCGCCGCATAAAGGTTCGAGCCGTCGATGAAGAGCGCAATGCGCTCGTTGGGATAGAAATGCATTTTTCAATACCCGATGCAAAATCGACAAGAGCCGCCAGAGGCAACCGGCAAAGGACGGTCCATGCGCGGCGCGTCTGGTAAGTGGTCGTCAGTTAGGTAATGATCAAATGCGCCGCTGGCAAGTCCAAAACGAAGGTCCGCCTCGACATGATCCTCATCGCCCTCGGCGCCAACTTGCCCACTGAGCGCTTCGGCGAGCCGCGCGCGGCTTGCGAGGCGGCCCTCTCGGAGTTCGAGGCGCGCGGCATCCACGTGGTGCGGCGCTCGCGCTGGTACCGCTCGCGGCCGGTGCCGCCATCCGCCCAGCCGGATTACGTGAACGGCGTCGTCGCCGTCGAAACCACGCTCGATCCTAGAGCCTTGCTCGCCGAGCTCCACAGCATCGAGGCCGCCTTCGGGCGCGAGCGGGGCGAGAAGGGCGCCGCGCGGACGCTCGATCTCGATCTCATCGCCTATCATGAGCGCGTGAGCGATGGCGGCGCGCGCGGCCCCGTGCTGCCGCACCCCCGCCTGGCGAGCCGCGCCTTTGTCTTGCAGCCTCTTAGCGAAGTCGCACCCGATTGGCGCCATCCGGCGAGCGGGCGCACGCTCGCCGAGCTCATCGCCGCACTCGATCCGGAGGCGCCGGCGGTCCCCATGTGAGCGGCCCTCTCAAGGCACGGAAATCCCCGGCAATCCCCGCCTTTGCCTTGCTTTGGCCCGCCTCAGCCCATATATTGGACAATTCATTTTGCCGGATGGTGGAGAGACTCGGACATGGCTCGTGTAACCGTAGAAGATTGCGTCCTCAAGGTTCCCAACCGCTTCGAGCTCGTCATGCTCGCGGCACACCGCGCGCGCGACTTGGCTGCCGGGGCGGCCCTCACGGTCGATCGGGACAACGACAAGAACCCGGTCGTGGCCCTCCGCGAGATCGCGGACGAGACGCTGGGGGTCGATGCCCTCAGGGAAAACGTCATCAAGGGCATGCAAAAGCTGGTCGAGCCCGACGAGCCCGAGGAGGAGGAGATGGACGCGCTTGCGGCCCAGCAGCTCGCGGCGGCGGGCGGCGAGCTCGCAGGCGGTGCTGCCGAAGCCGAGGAGGAGGGCGAGGACGACGACGAGCTCCTGGCCGAGGTCGAGGAAGTCGATGCGGACTCCGTGGCGGAAGCCGGGGAGGAGTCCGAACGGGACGCGGGGTGACCGCGCCCAGCGCCATGGCGGCACGCGACTTGCCGTGGCGCGGCCTTTGTCCTGCCTTCGCTGAGCCGAGCCTTTATCCCGCACCACCCGGCCCGGGAGCGCGGGTGCGATGATCCGTCAGTACGAGCTGGTCGAGCGGGTCAAGTCCTACGATCCCCACGCGGACGAGGACAAGCTGAACCGCGCCTACGTCTTCTCGATGAAGGCGCACGGCAGCCAGAAGCGCGAGTCGGGCGACTCCTACTTCTCCCATCCCCTCGAAGTCGCGGGCATCCTGACGCGCTACAAGCTCGACGACGATACCATCGTGACGGCCCTCCTCCACGACACGGTCGAGGATACGCTTGCCACCCTTCCCGACATCGAGCGCCGCTTCGGCTCCGAGGTCGCCCGCCTCGTCGACGGCGTCACCAAGCTCTCGCGCATCGAGCTGCAATCGGAGGCGAGCCGACAGGCCGAGAACTTCCGCAAGCTCCTCCTCGCCATGTCCGAGGACATCCGCGTGCTGCTCGTCAAGCTCGCGGACCGGCTCCACAACATGCGCACGCTGCGCTACCTCCCGGACAGCGAGCGCCGGCGCCGCATCGCGCGCGAGACGATGGACATCTATGCGCCGCTTGCCGAGCGCATCGGCATGCACGACATCAAGGACGAGCTCGAGGATCTGGCGTTCGCCGAGCTCAATCCCGACGCCCGCGAGTCGATCGTCGCGCGCCTCACGTTCCTGCGCGAGCAGGGCGGTGATCTCGTCGAGCGCATCATCAAGGAGCTGACGAGGATTCTGCGCGAGGACGGGCTCGTGGCCCAGATCACGGGGCGCGAGAAGCAGCCCTACTCGATCTGGCGCAAGATGCAGAAGCGCAACGTCGCCTTCGAGCAGCTCTCCGACATCATGGCCTTCCGCATGGTGGTCGAGACGGTGCCCGATTGCTATAAGGCACTCGGCATCCTCCACAGCCGCTACCCGGTCGTCCCCGGCCGCTTCAAGGACTACATCTCGCTGCCCAAGCCGAATGCCTACCGCTCGCTCCACACCGGCGTCTTCGGCCCCGAGAAGCAGCGCATCGAGATCCAGATCCGCACGCGCGAGATGCACGAGGTCGCCGAGAACGGCGTTGCCGCGCATTGGGAATACAAGCAGGGCACGCCGAC
>DATNIJ010000044.1:0-7141 GCA_035604475.1 Alphaproteobacteria bacterium | reverse complement strand
CACCGCTTCCGCGCATAGAGCTCAACGGGCCCGGCTGGCTCGCCGCGGTCATCGAGCTCTATGCGCGGAAGCGGTGGCGCTTCGCCGATGAGCGGCGCGAGGGCTACAGCGTCGTGCTGTTCGGCTCTCACGGCGTGCGCTGGTCGATCGATCGCGCGGCGGTCGACCGTCTCCTCGAGCGCCCCGGCATCTCCTCGATCCAGATCACCTTCGAGCAAGAGGGCGAGCCGGAAAACCACGCCATGCCGCCGGGCGGCTTCCGGCTCGCCATCGTCAATTGCTGGGATTTGGCCGCGGGCCGCGCCGTGCGCGAGGCCTTGGGCCGGCTTTTCGTCGCGGGAGAGGCAGACGCCGAGCGCCGCGCTTAGAGCGGTTTTACTCTGAGTGGAATCGCCACCCCCTCACCCAGCTTCGGCTAAGCTCGGCTTTGCCTCGCTTAGCCTACGCAACCCTCTCCCCCGCGTCGGGGGAGAGGTGAGAGTGAGGGTGAGGGTGAGGGGGAACGCTTTGTACACTTATTCAAGAAATACCCTAGTGCCAGCTCTCGCACATTCGAGCGTCATCCCTCTCAATTGCCGGGGCCGCGGGCGATGGGCCAGAGCGCCTCGACCCGCTCGCCGCGATAGCCGACGTACCAGTCGTAGAGGTTGACGGTCGGATCGCAATGGCCGGGGATGAGGCGCAGCTTCTGGCCGACGGCGAGCGGGCGATTGCTTTCCTTGAGCCGCAGCACGCCGTGCTCGTCGGACGCGCGCACGTATTCGGCGTCCTCGCGACCCAAGAGCCGCGGCATGCCGGAATCGACGCTCACGGCCTTGAGGCCCGCATCGAGCACCGCGCGCTCGGCGTTGGGTTTGCTCATGACCGTGGCATAGACGAAGAGCGCGTGCTCGAACTCGCGGACCGGCGCGCCGTCCGCAGCAAGATTTTTCGCGTAGTCCGCATCCATGAAGACGTACGAGCCGGCCTGCAGCTCGTTGTAGACGCCGGTGGCACCCTCGAAGGCGTAAGTGCCGGTGCCGGCCCCCGCCACCACCTCGCAGCTCAAGCCGCGGCTCTTGAGGAGTGTTGCGGTCCGCTCGGCCTTGAGCGCCGCCGCAGCGATCGCGGTCCGGCGCTCCTCGTAGCCGCGCAGGTGCTGCGCCGATCCGTGATAGGCCTGGAGCCCGCGAAAGCGCAGGCCCGCGGTGCCGGCCACGCGCTCGGCAAGTGCCAAGGCCGGCTCGCCCGGCTCGACGCCGCAGCGGTTGGCCCCCACGTTGATCTCGACGAGCACGTCGAGCACCACGCCATAGGCCCGCGCGGCGGCGCCGAGGGCGGCGACGTTGTCGGGCTCGTCGACGCAGACCGCGACGCGCGCTTCGCGGGCAAGCGCTGCCAGGCGCTCGAGCTTCTGTTGCCCCACCACCTCGTTCGACACCAGCACGTCGCCGATGCCGCCCGCGACCAGCGCCTCGGCCTCGCTCACCTTTTGGCAGCAGACGCCGACGGCACCGAGGGCGATCTGCTTGCGCGCGATCATGGGCGACTTGTGGGTCTTGGCGTGGGGCCGGATGCGGACGCCCAATTTACGGGCACGGTCTCCGAGTCGGCGCAGATTGCGCTCGAGCGCCTCGAGATCGACGAGGAGGGCCGGCGTGTCGACCTCGGCAAGAGGCATACCGATCTCGGCGGGAGGGCGGGAGGTCATGACGGCGCCTTATCGTCGCGGGCCTGTCCTGCTTTGCTGGCCAAGCAGGTAGCCGATGTCGCGCGGCGTTGCAATGCCGCGCCGTTTTCTTATTGCGGTTTTCTCGCGGCAGGCCATGCGGCAGGGGTCACGCGCGCCTCGCCGACATCGCGCTCGCCGGCGCTGGAAAGACGGACCGACAACATGTCATAAGCATCCGCGAGCAAGAGGAGCTCGGCTTGGAGTGGGTCGCGGCGCGCGAGCCGGGCGAAGCGCCGACAGCTCTCGGCCTGCGATCTCGCTGCCTCGGCACGGACCTTCATGGTGTCCTCCACCACGTCTCGAGGTCGCCACGCTGTCATGGTCGCCAGACGAGCGCCTTGATGTAGATCAGGGCTGCGGAGGAAGACGGTTTTGAACTTTCCTGAAGCGCGCTTCGCCATTTATTTCGCACCGCGCAGGTGGTCGGCTCTCGCCCGCTTCGGCCGGACCTGGCTCGGACGCGATGCGTTCACCGGCGAGGCGGTCAAGCGCTTGTCCCTTCCCGGCTTCTCGGAAGCAGAGCTCGCTGCACTCACCGCCGAGCCCGCCCGTTACGGCTGGCACGCCACCTTGAAGTCGCCCTTCCGGCTGGCGGAGGGCCCTACGCTCGGCGAGCTCGTGGCCTACACGATGGGCTTCGCCGCGGCGCGGCTGCCCTTCGAGATCCCAGCACTCGAGCTCGCCAGCCTCGGCGGCTTCTTGGCACTGGTGCCGAGCTCGCCCCCGCCGCTGCTCGCGGGCCTCGCCGAGGACTGCGTGCGCGCCTTCGACGGCTTCCGGGCGCGGCCCGAGAAGGCGGCGAGCGCGCGCCGTGGTCTCCGGCCGCTCTCGCCGCGGCAGCAGGCGCTCTCAGCACGCTGGGGCTATGCTTACGTGATGGAGGAGTTCCGCTTCCACATGACGCTCACGGCGCGGCTCGGCAGAGAAGAGCGCGCGCGGCTGAAGAGGGCGCTCGAGCCTCGGCTGGCCCGCCTGCTCGCTCGGCCCGTTCCCGTGGATGCCGTTTCCATCTTCGTCGAGCCGGGCCCAGGCGAACCTTTCCGCGAGCTGCGCCGCTTCCCCTTCGAGGCGGCGGGATGAGCGCAGGCGGAGGTTCTCGCGAAACCGCATATGGGTTATAAGGAAGGCGGGCGGCACGTGGCCTGGCGGAGCTTTAGATAGCCAGGCAAGCAATCGGGTGAATGCATGGCGCTGAGGCTCAAGCTCACCATCGGCAAGGTCGTGCTCACCGCCGAGCTTTTCGAGACGCCGACGGCGGAGGCAATCTATGCCAAGGCGCCGTTCGCCTCGCGCGCCGAGCGCTGGGGCGAAGAGGTCTATTTTGCGACACCCGTCTCGGTGCGACGCGAGGCGGGCGCGCGCGAGGTGGTCCAGCCCGGCGAGCTCGCCTTCTGGGTCGAGGGCAACTCCATCGCCATCGGCTTCGGCCGCACGCCGATCTCGCGCGGCGACGAGATCCGCCTGGCCGCACCCACCAATATCTGGGGCCGCGCGGTCGAGGACGTGCGCAGCCTCGGCGCGGTCAAGGCCGGCGACCCGATCTCGGTCGAGCGGCTCGAGTAGCCGGTGCCGAGGTGCCGAAGCCGCAGCACCGCTACTGGCAGGAGATGACGAGCGGGGAAATCGCCGCCCTCGATGGGGCGAGCGTCGTCGCTATCCTGCCCGTGGCCGCGATCGAGCAGCACGGCCCCCATCTCGCTGTCGCGGTCGACGCGGTGATCAACGAGGGCGTGCTCGCGCGCACGCTCGAGCTCGTGCCCGAGCCGCTCCCGCTCGTCGTGCTGCCGGCGCTTGCCATCGGCCGCAGCGACGAGCACGAGGATTTTCCGGGAACGCTCTCGCTCAGCCCCGAGACCGCCCTCCGCCTCTGGGAGGAGGTGGCCGACGGTGTCGCGCGCGCCGGCATCCGCAAGCTCGTGCTCTGCAACAGCCACGGCGGCCAGTCCCAGCTCCTCGACATCGTCGGCCGGCGCCTGCGCAGGAAGCACGGGATGCTGGTTGTCCAGGTCAACCTCTATCGCCTGTGGAACGCGCGCCGCTTCTTCGGCGAACGCGAGATCGCGCACGGCATCCACGCAGGTGCTGCAGAGACCTCGCTCATGCTCCATCTCCGCCCCGATCTGGTGCGCCGCGGCAAGCTGCGGAATTTCGCGCCGCGCTCGCTCGAGCTCGCCAAGCGCTATAAGGAGATCGGCGCCCACGGCCAGGTACCCTTCAGCTGGCTCGCCCAGGACTTGCATTCCTCCGGGGCCGCGGGCGACGCGCGCAAGGCGAGTGCCGCGCGTGGCCGCGCCCTCCTAGAGGAGGCCGCCGCCCGCTTGGCCGCCATTCTCGTGGAGACCGCACGCCTGCCGCTTACGACGCTCAAGGCACGCCCGTCGCGGGGACGCTTTTAATACGCGGATTCAAAGTTGCGCGAGACACCCCCCACCCTGACCCTCCCCCTCAAGGGGGGAGGGAAAAGTATGGCCTGGCAACAACCCTCCCCCCAAGAGGGGAGGGAATGAATGGCCTGGCAACAAAACCCCCTCCCCCTCGAAGGGGGAGGGTAGGGTGGGGGTGACGCTCGGTTATTTGACGGCTGTCACTAAGGGCCGGCCAGGCGACGACCGCGATGCGCGCCCGGGCGGTGGGAGGATGACATGGCGAGAGCGCGGCTGACGCGTCGCGGCTTTTTGAACCTGGTCGGCCGTGCCGGCGGTGCGGCGGCGCTCTATGAGACCATGGCGGCGATGGGGCTCCTGCCGGTGCCGGCGGCCTATGCGGGCCCGCCCGAGCTCCCGCATGGCTCGGGGAGCGGCACGCACGTCGTCATCCTCGGCGCCGGGATCGCCGGCATGACGGCCGCCTATGAGCTCGCGCGCGCGGGCTATCGCTGCACGATCCTCGAGGCGCGCGAGCGCACGGGCGGGCGCAATTGGACGCTCCGCCGCGGCGACGTCGTGGACGAGCTCGACAGCCGGCAGCACTGCACTTTCGCCGCCGGGCGGGAGATGTATTTCAATGCCGGTCCGGCGCGCATCCCCCAGCATCATCAGGCGCTCCTCGCCTATTGCCGGAAGTTCGGCGTGGCGCTCGAGGCTCGCGTCAACGACAACCGCAATGCCTTCTTCCAGAGCGACAAGGCGTTCGGCGGGCGTCCGGTGCGCGCGCGCCAGTTCATCAACGACGGCCGCGGCTACATCGCCGAGCTGCTCGCCAAGGCGGTCAACCAGCAAGCACTCGACGAGGCGGTGACGGCCGACGACCGTGAACGCTTCCTCGCCATGGTGCGTGGGTTCGGGGCCCTCGATCGCGACTTCCGCTACAAGGGGTCGGCGCGCGCGGGCTTCGGCGAATGGCCGGGGGCCGGCGATCAGCCCGGCAAGCTGCTGGCACCGCTCGCACTCAGCGAGATGCTGCGCACGGAGTTCGCCTACTTCCAGATCAATTGGGGAGACCTCATCGATTTCGCGCCGACCATGCTGCAGCCGGTGGGTGGCATGGACTGCATCGCGCGCGCCTTCGAGCGCCGCGTGCGTCCCATGCTGCGCCTGGGGGCGAAGGTGCGCGAGATCCGGCGCGCGGGCGAGGGGGTACGCGTCCTCTATCGCCGGCGCGGGAGCGGCCGGCTCCATGCGCTGCAGGCGGATTTCTGCATCGTGACGCTTCCGCTCTCGGTTCTCGGCACCGTCGCCGCCGATTTCTCGCCTGCGTACAAGCAAGCCATCGCTTCCGCAAGCTACGGAAAAGCGGTCAAGCTCGCCTTCCAGGCGAAGCGCCGCTTCTGGGAGGAGGACGACGGCATCTACGGCGGCATTTCCTGGACCGAGCAGGACATCACGCAGATCTGGTATCCGACGGGCGGCTACCACGGCCGCACGGGCATCCTGCTCGGCGCCTTTGTCTGGACCGACGCCATCGCCGAGCGCTTCGGCGCCCTCACGCCGGAGGAGCGCAACCGGCTTGCCGCGACGAACGGCGCCAAGCTCCATGCGAGCTATGCCGAGGAGGTCGAACACGGCATCTCGGTCGCTTGGGCCAAGGTGCCCCAGAACCTCGGCGCCTGGGTCCATTGGACGCCCGAGGGGCGCAAGACCGCCTACGCGACGCTCATTGAGCCCGACGGGCCGATCTATTTCGCGGGCGAGCATATGAGCTACGTCACCGCCTGGCAGGAGGGTGCCGTGCTCTCGGCACAGGCCGTGGTGCGCGCCCTCGCCGAGCGCGTGCGGAGCCGCAAGGCCTAGCGTTTTCACGGCCGCGTCATGCGCTTAAAGCGATTTCGGTGTTGCGGGATTTCATGTTAGAAGGGTCGCTCGGCACGGCGGAGTCGGCCCGCAAGAGGAGGATGTCGCGATGAGTGCACGCACGGCAACCTTGACGACGGCCAAGAGATCGGTGCGCGGCCAGGTCTCCGCCGAGGAATGGCGCATCCGCGTCGATCTTGCCGCCTGCTATCGCCTCATCGCGCACTACCGCTGGGACGACCTTGTCTTCACCCACATTTCCGCGCGCGTTCCCGGAGAGGAGCGCGCTTTCCTCCTCAATCCCTACGGCATGATGTTCCAGGAGATCACCGCCTCCTCGCTGGTGAAGGTCGACTTCGACGGCAACGTCCTCATTGCGAGCGAGTACGGCATCAATCTTGCGGGCTACACCATCCACAGCGCCGTGCAGATGGCGCGGCCCGACGTGGCGTGCGTGATCCACCTGCATTCGCGCGACGGTGCTGCCGTCTCGGCGCAGAAGGACGGCTTGCTGCCGCTCACCCAGAACGCGATGATCGCGCGCGCGTTCTTGGCCTACCACGACTACGAGGGGATCGCGCTCGATCTCGGCGAGCGCGAGCGGCTGGTCGAGGACCTCGGCGACAAGTGCCTCATGATGCTGCGCAATCACGGCACGCTCGCGTGCGGGCCATCCGTCGCTGAAGCCTTCGCGCGGATGTTCACCCTCGAGCGCGCCTGCGAGATGCAGGTGGCAGCCCTCGCCGGCGGCCGCGAGCTCACCATGCCCTCCGAGGAGGTGCAAGAGCTCGTCGCCCGCCAAGTGCAGAGGAACTCGGACGCCGACCGGCCTGGCGAGCTCGCCTGGCCGGCGCTCCTGCGCATGCTGGATCGCCAGGACCCGAGCTACAAGGACTAGGCACGCCGACGCCGAGGAGCGTGGCAAAGCGCCGCAGCCCCATCCGCTTGTGCGGCGAGGCCGGTTCCGCTACAGCTTTCGGTTATGTTCCTCGCCGACCTTTGGTACTTCGCGCTGCCCAGCAAGCGTTTGAAGCCGGGGCGAACGGTCGGGGTGACCCTTCTCGGCGAGCCTCTGCTGCTCGGCCGGGCGCGCGATGGCAGGGCCTTCGCGCTCGGCGGTCTTTGTCCCCATCGCGGCACTCCGCTTTCGCACGGCCGCTTCGACGGCGGCGAGATCGAGTGCTGCTATCACGGCTGGCGC
>DATNIJ010000043.1:0-10032 GCA_035604475.1 Alphaproteobacteria bacterium | reverse complement strand
CACGTCCGAGGGCCGCTTCTGCTGCGGCAGCTGGCGCAGTGCGGTCGCCATCATGTGGGGATCGCGCGCGTACTGGTCGACCAGGAGCGAGACCAGGCCGAGCTCCTGGGCGCGCGAGGCGCGGATGTATTGCTCGAGCCGCGGTGCGGTGCGGGGTACGATAAGTGCCGGCTTGTCGAAGGAGAGGATCTCGCAGAAGGTGTTGTATCCCCCCATGGCGACGACCCCCAAGGCGCCATCGACAAGCGTCTCCATGCGCGCATCGAAGGTCATCATCTCGACATTCTTGAGCTGGCTCGCGCGCGCCATGAACTCGACCTGGTGCTCCGGTTGCATGAAAGGACCGAGCACAATGAGTGCGGGATGGGGCATTGCCGGATGCTGCTCGTAGGCGCGCAGCACCCAGTCGACGAGCGCGTCGCCATCCCCCCCGCCTCCCGGCGTCACGAGCAGATACGGCACTTCCAGGCGCGGCCGTGCCGGCATGTGGCTGAGATGCGTCGGCACCTTACGCTCGAGATAGCCGGTGTAGACCGTACGTCGCCGCACGAAGTCGGGAATCTCGATCCCCTCGAGCGGATCGCATACCTGCGGCAAGCCGTAGATCCAGATCTCGTCATAGAAGTCGGCGAGCGCCGGCAGCACCTTCTTGCGCTCCCATTCGGGTGCCAAGAGCGCGGGCTCGTCCATCACGTCGCGCAGACCGAGGACGATCGGCACGCCGCGGGCCTTCAGCAGGGACAGCGTGTCCTCGATCTCGCCGCGCAGGCCGAGCGGCTCCTTGTCCACGAGAAAGAGATCCGGATCGAAGGTGTCGGCCGTGTGCCGGATGATCGACGAGCGCATGGCAAGCATCTCGCCGATGTCGATATGGAGATTCAAGGAGGTGTATTCGCCGTTGTGGAGCTTGATCACTCCGGGCACGCGCACGAAATCGACGCGCGCGCGAAAATCGAAGCTGCCGATGATCGGCGAGCCCGAGAGGATCAGCACCGACATGTCCTTGTGGTGCTCGACAAGGGAATGCGCGATGGCCCGGCAGCGCCTCAAATGTCCGAGGCCGAAGGTGTCGTGGCTGTAGATGAGAACGCGCGTGCCTTTGCGGCTCGACATTGCGACCGGCCCCCCTGAGCCCTCGTTTCCCATAGCCTATCGCGCCCATCGGCGTCAAAGCGAGTCTTGTGACGAAAGGGTGACGCCGACCCGCGCTCCTGTCGCGGTGCCTCGAAGCCAGCTGCACGCCGCGGCTCTCGGCACTCACAGCAGGGGGCGGCATTTACGGCCCGCTCGCACTAGGCTAAGGTGCTAGGCCGTCGCGCACCCCTTCGAGGCGGCTGGGGACAGGGGAAAAAGGCTGTGGAAAAAAATATTTACCGGTTTATCCTAAAGTATAGCTTTAAGGAACAAATCGTCTTGCTCGTGGTCACCGGGGTCTCGTTCCCGTTTCTCTACTACTCTTATGACCTACCCAAGCTGATCATCAATCACATCAAGGACTCGGCGAACCAGGCCTACCGCGGGGGCGGGCTCGCCTCCGTGAAGGCGAACCACCTTTTCGGCATGGATTTCGGCGCGGTCAACTGGCTCATGCTGCTCTCCGTCGTGTTCCTGGCGCTGACCATCGTGAACGGCGGCTTCAAGTACTTCATCAACGTCTACAAGGGCCGCCTCGGCGAGCGCATGCTGCGCCGCATGCGCTACCAGCTCTACAGCCGCATCCTCTGTTTTCCCCTCCCCCACTTCAAGAAGATCTCCGTAGGCGAGATCATCGCGATGCTCATCGCCGAGACCGTGACTCTGGGCGAATTCGTCGGCGATGCCGTTGCGACGCCGATATTTCAAGGCGGGCTTCTGCTCGTGCCGCTCTATTTCATCCTGATGCAGAACCCCTGGCTCGGGCTGGCGGCGGTGGCGCTTTATCCCGGGCAGGGCTATCTCATCCCGAAAATGCAAAAGCGCATCAACGAGCACAACAAGCGCCGCATCCGCACGCAACGCGGGCTCTCCGAACGCCTCGGCGAGGCGGTTGGCGGAGCGCTTGAGATTCACGCCAACGACACCTCCCGCTTCGAGCGCGCCGACTTCTCCGACCGCCTCTATACGCAATACTATACCCGCCTCAGGATTTTCATCCTCAAGTTCCTCGTCAAATACATCAACAACACGGCCGACAAGGTGACGCCGTTCTTCTTCTTCACGATCGGGGGCTATCTGGTCTTGAAGGGACAGCTCGATATCGGGGCGCTCGTCGCGGTCATCGGCGCGCAAAAGGATCTCGCGGGCCCCTGGGGCGAGCTGCTCACCTTCTACCAGAGCAAGGACAACGCGCGGATCATGTACGAGCAGGTGGTTCAGCAGTTCGCCCCGCCCGGCATGATCGACGAGCAGTCGCAGCTCGTCGAGCCCGAGAAGATCGCGCCGCTCAAGGGCGACGTGCAGCTCGCCAATGTCAGCTTCAGCGAGGACGGCCGACTCAAGATCGTCGACAACGTCTCGGCGCGCTTCGCCCTCGACAGCCACATCGCCGTCGTCGGCACGGGTGCCAGCGGCAAGGAGGAGCTCGGCCTGATGCTGGCCCGGCTCCTGCCGCCGAGCGGCGGCAAGATCACCATCGGGGGGGAGAATATCGCCGACTGGCCCGAGGCGATCACCGGACGGCGCGTCGGCTTCGTCGCTCAACACAGCTATCTCTTCTCAGGCACCATAGACAGCAATCTCTTCTACGCGCTCAAGCACAAGCCGCTAGCGGAAGGCCCCCCCTCGCCCGAGCGCCAAGCGCTGATGGCGGAGGCCGTGCGCACCGGGAACCCGCCACTCGACGTCGCAGCCGAGTGGATCGATTATGCCGAGGCAGGAGCGGGCTCCATGGCCGAGCTCAAGGAGCGCGCGCTTGCGATCCTCAAGCTCACCGAGATGGAGGACGACGTCTACCATGTGGGCCTGCTCAGCGTCATCGATCCCGCCAAGCGGCCCGATCTCGCCAAGAGCATCCTCGAGGCGCGCCACGCCTTGCGCGAGCGGCTGGCGGAGCCGAGTTTCGCGCAACTCGTCGAGCTCTTCGACCGAAAACGCTACAACGACAACGCGAGCGTCGCCGAGAATCTCCTCTTCGGGACGCCCGTGGACGACGCCTTTGGCATGGAGCGGCTCGCCGAGAACCGCTACGTGCGCCAGCTCCTCGACAAGACCGGCCTAACGGAGCTCATCCTGGGCATGGGGCGCGAGGCAGCTTCGACCATGGTCGAGCTCTTCACCGGTGTGCCGCCGGGGAGCGAGCTCTTCGAGCAATATTCCTTCATCAGCGCCGACGAGCTTCCCGAGTTCCAGGCCTTGCTCACGCGCGTGAGCGCGAGCGGCCTCGACCAGCTCAAGGAGGAGGACAAGAACCGTCTCTTGAGCCTGCCCTTCAAGCTCATTCCGGCCCGTCACCGCCTGGATCTGATCGACGCGAATTTCAAGCAGCGCATCCTCGAGGCGCGCGACGTCTTCCGCGACGGGCTGCCGCCGGAGCTGCAGGGGGCGGTCGAGTTCTTCGACTTCGAGCGCTACAACGCCGCGGCCACGCTGCAGGACAACGTGCTCTTCGGCAAGGTCGCCTACGGCCAGCCTCAAGGTGCCCAGCGGGTGGGCGCGCTCATCCAGGAAGTGCTCGAGACGCTTGGGCTGCGGGGCTCGGTGATGGAGGCCGGTCTCGGCTACAACATCGGCAGCGCCGGCAGCCGCCTCGCCGGCGCGCAGCGGCAGAAGCTGGCGATCGCGCGCGTGGTGTTGAAGCGGCCCGACCTCCTGATCCTCAACGATGCGCTGGCAGCACTCGACAGCGGCTCCCAGAGCAGGGTTCTCGAGAACCTGCGCGCGGAGTTCAAGGGCCGCGGCCTTGTCGCCGTGCTCAACCGTGCCGAGCTCGCGCGCAATTTCGAGCGCGTCCTCGTCATGCGCAGCGGAAAGCTGGTGGAGGAGGGTGCGGTCGCCGAGCTCAACCGCGCAGGCTCGGCATTCCACGAGATGGTGGCGGCGGAATAGGGCGGGCTGGAGGTCAAGATGAGTCTCAAGGAAGAAGTCGACATCCTGCGCAACATCCCCCTCTTCGGGAAAATCGAAGCCTCGAAGCTCAAGCTGCTCGCCTTCACCTCGGAGCGCCTCACCTACCACGCCGACCAGGTGCTCTTTCACCAGGGCGACCCGGGAGACGCCGCCTACATCATCCTTTCCGGCGAGGCCGACGTGGTCGTCGACACGCCGTCGGGGCCGCTCGTGGTCGCCAAGCTCGGGCGCAATGCGATCGTGGGCGAAATCGCCATTCTCTGCGACGTGCCGCGCACCGCGACCGTGAAGGCGAAGAGCGAGCTTGTCACCTTGCGCATCTCGAAGGAGCTGTTCTTCAAGCTGATCACCGAATTTCCCCAAATGGGGATCGAGATCATGCGCGTGCTCGCCGATCGCCTCGAGCGCACCACGCATCAATTGCGCGAGGCGGTCGATCACGCGGAGCACCATTGAGCCGGCTAGACAGCTTCATCCGGCGCCTCCTCGCCCAGCGCGCCACGATCGACCACGCGGCCAAGCTCATCGCGGCCCTTCCGGGCCCGGTCCTCGAGCTCGGCCTTGGCAACGGCCGCACCTACGACCATTTGCGCGAGCGCCTAAGGGGCCGCGAGATCTTCGTCTTCGACCGCGAGCTCGCGGCACACCCGAGCTCGCGCCCCGATGCCGGGCATTTCATTCAAGGCGACTTTCGCGACACGCTGCCAAGGGCACTTAAGCACCTCGGCGCCAAGGCGGCCCTCGCCCATTGCGACATCGGCTCGCACAGCCCGGAGGCGAGCCGGACGCTCGCCGCCGAGATTGCCCCGCTCCTCGCCCCGCTCATGGCAACGGGTGCGGTCGTGCTCGGCGATCAGCCCATGCCGCACCCGGCATGGCGCGCGCTCGA
This sequence comes from Alphaproteobacteria bacterium, assembly GCA_035604475.1. Lineage (GTDB taxonomy): Bacteria > Pseudomonadota > Alphaproteobacteria > JACZXZ01 > JACZXZ01 > DASPPM01. The sequence continues at coordinate 5,099 of DATNIJ010000043.1, read as the reverse complement.
GCTTCCCGACGAGCTCGAGCCCGGGCGCTATTTCATGTATCGCGTGGAGTGAGCGGAGCGGCGGCGGCGCTAACCAGGGTGGAGGCGTCGAAGACGATCAATCGGTTGCGGTGGGTTTGCGCCGCTCGGCATTGTACACCGCAAGCTCGGTACCGATGTCGGCATCGGCCAAGCCGGCTGCCCGCACATCAGCCTTCATCTCGGCGATGGCTCGCGCGAGCGGGCTCGGGCCAGCCTGCGGCCGGAGCACGCGGCTGACCAGCCGACCGACCGCCTCGCGGTTGCGCGCGTCCGCAAGCGCCGCCGCAGCCTCGGGTTCGACCGGAATGGTCACGTCAACCGTGTCGTCCATGCGAAACTCCTCGGCAGCGATCCCAGCATTTCCCACCGGGATGCGCACTCGGCGCGATCCGGTGCCGTCCGTGGTGTATGGTCACGGGCGCCGGGCGTCGATCGAAGAGGCTACAGGATGACACGGCTTACGGACAAGAAAATGGTGGATGTTATCGTCAGGAGCCTCGACGAAACGGCAGAGCGGTTTGAAGGCCATCGCAAAATTTCGAACCGGGAACGGAAGGTGGCGCTCGCCTTGGATGAGCGTGGCCCGACGCCCCGCAGTAAATTTCATTCCGATACGAAAGAAGCTCGATCAAGGGCAACGAAACGCGGATGAGCGACTTCGAGGTTCCGACCCCGATCCTTAACTCGCTCTTCGAGCCACCCTCCTCCCATGAGCCGCCGCCGCTCGGGTCTCCCCCTCACTCGGCGAGCTCGACGAGCACGGGCGCATGGTCGGAGGGCAGCTCCCAGCCGCGCACGTCCTTGAGGATGGCGGCGGCCTTGAGCCGGCGGCCCAATGCCGGCGTCACCCAGATGTGGTCGAGCCGCCGGCCGCGGTCCGCGGCCCGCCAATCGGCAGCGCGATAGCTCCACCAGCTGTAAAGCTTCTCCGACGGCGGCACGAAGCGCCGGACGGCGTCGATGAAGCCGTGGGCCGCCTGGAGCTTGTCGAGCCACTCCACCTCGATCGGCGTGTGGCTCACCACGTCGAGCAGGGCCTTGTGCGACCACACGTCCGTCTCGAGCGGGGCGATGTTGAGGTCGCCCAGGAGGATCGCCTTGCGTCGCGGCTTTTGCCGGCCCTCCCACCAGGCGACGATCTCGGAGAGGAAGCGCAGCTTGTGGGCGAACTTGGGATTGGCTCCCGGGTCCGGAATATCGCCGCCCGCGGGAATATAGTAGTTGTGGAGCTCGATCCCGCCCGGCAGCGTGGCAAAGGCGTGCCGGCAATCCTCCTTCTCGCACCAGCCCATCTTCCCCGTTTCCTTGAGCGGCAGGCGCGAGAGGATGGCGACCCCGTTGTAGGACTTCATGCCGTGGATGAGCTGGTGCTCATAGCCGAGCCGTACCAAGGGCAGAAGCGGGAAATGCATGTCCTGGACCTTGGTCTCCTGCAGGCACAGCACGTCGGGATCGCTCTCCGCGATCAGCCGCTCGAGGAGGCCGATGCGCAGGCGGACCGAGTTGATGTTCCAAGTTACGATGCGCATGGAGGCTGCGAGCGGCTCAGGCGGCTTCCATTGCGGGCAGGTCGGGGCCGAGCTCGCGCGCGGTGTGGACCTCGATGCGCTCTACCGTCATGACCCTCTCTCCGTCCATGCCCGCCTTTGCGCTCGACGCGCACACTTGATTTCTCATGCCCTGAGCGGCAGCGCCGCCTTCTCCGCCTCAGTATAGAAAGCGTCGGCGTGGATGTCCTCCGGTACCATGTGGCACTCGGCCAACATGGCGCTCGCCGCTTCGACCAGCGCCGGCGGTCCCGCGAGATAGGCCTTCCAGCCCGCGAAGCTCGTGTGATCCGCGCGCACGGCCTCATGCACCAGGCCGGTGCGCCGCGGCGTCGGCCGGCTCGGCTGGCTCAGCACCGGGACAAAGCTGAGATGGGGATGGCGCGCGGCAAGGACAGTGAAGTGGTCCTCGAGATAAAGGTCGCGCTCGTCGCGCACGCCGAAATAAAGCTGGATCGGCTGGGTGATGCCGTGGAGGAGTGCGGTCTCGACGATCGACTTGATGGGGGCCAGGCCCGAGCCGCCGGCGATGGCCAGGATGGGGCCGATGTGGCGCGCGCGCCAATAGGACGTGCCGAACGGGCCCTCGACAGTAACCTCATCGCCGAGTGCCAAGTGCAGCGCGACATGGCGCGACGAGCGCCCGCCCGCCAGATGGCGGATGTGAAACTCGAGTAGCACCTCGGTCGGCATATTGGCCATGGAATAGTCGCGTGGATGCTGGCCGCGGAAGCTCACGCGGGCATATTGACCGGCGGAAAAGCGGAACGGCCCGCCGGAAAGCACCTCGAGACGCACGCGCTTGATGTCGTGGGTCAAGCTGTCGAGGGCCGCCACGCGGCAGCTCAAGAGGCGCAAGGGATGTATCGCGATCTCCTCGCTCTCGAGCCAGCCGACCTCGACGTCGGAGACGGGCACGGCGCGGCACGCGAGAATGAGCCCTTGAGCCTTCTCCTCCTCGCTCAAGGCATAGGCGGAATAGGGCATCATCTCGACCTCTCCCGCATAGAGGTGCGATTTGCAGGCGCCGCAGTTGCCGGACTGGCAGCCGTGGGGATAGGGCACCTCGGCCGCGAGTGCTGCCGCGAGGATCGTCTCGCCCGCCGCCACGGCAATGGCGCGGTCGTGCTGGCGAAGGCGAGCCGTGAAAGCCATGCAGGGCCTCGATGCCGCGCGGGTGGGAACCGTTCTTCGGCGGCAAGCTATGCGGCGGACAGCGAGATTTCAAGCCGGGCGGCCACCCCGGGACGCGCATAGGCGAACGCCCGGTCTAGGGGGGCTTGACCGGGCGTTCTGGAGCTCCGTAGGGAGCCCGAGGGCACCAGGGGAGCTGCCCTCGGGCAACCGGCGCCACCGGAGTGGCTGGCCGGTCGCTCGCTTATGAGATAGGGCTAAAGAGACGCCTTCGTCATGACGGGTCCGACGCCCAGCCATGCGGCTCGTGCAGCGCTTAACATTTCACAAGTTTGACGCGCGCCCACGCGCCCGGCCGTGAAAATGCCAAACGCGCGATGCGGCGGCGGCAAGGGGTTTTGCGCCGGGCCCAAAGGCCTTAGGCGGCGATGCCGATCTGTCCGCGCGCGCGGGCCTGGGCCCTTGCCCGGGCGGCATCGCCGAAGGCGCGGAAGAGGGCGCAACTGACGGGGTTCTCCAGCACCTTCCACTCGGGATGCCACTGCACGCCCAAGGCGAAGGTGGACGCACCCTTGACGCTCACCGCCTCGATGATGCCGTCCGAGGAGACCGCCTCGACCGCAAGCCCCGGTGCGGGCCGGTCGATCGCCTGCGCGTGCAGCGAGTTGACCATGAGCTCCGGCTGCCCGGTCAGCTGAGCAAGAAAGCCGCCTTGCGTCAGAGTGACGGCATGACAGGGGCCATACTGCACCTCGCGCGGCTCGCCTTGGCGCATGCGGTGGTCCATTTTGCCGGGAATCTCCTGCACGCGCTGATGCAGCGTGCCGCCGAGCGCCACATTGAGCTCCTGGATGCCGCGGCAGATGGCAAAGAGCGGCAGGCCCCTGCGGATGGCCTCGCGGATGAGCGGCAGCGTGGTCGCATCGCGGTTGGGGTCGTGCTTGGTGCCCGGCACGCTCGCCGGCCCCTCGTAATGGTGCGGCTCCACGTTCGAGGGGCTGCCGGTCAGCATGAGGCCGTCGAGAGCGGCGACCAGCGCCGGCAGGCCGTCGCCGTCGCCGAGCGCTGGGATGACCAACGGTATGCCGTCGGTCCCTTGCACCACGGCGGCGAGATACTTCTCGCCGCAGGCATGGAAGGGCCAGCCGTTGATCTCGCGCACGCAGGCCGGGAGGCCGATAAGGGGTCGGAGGAGAGGGGTTGCCATGGCATCCACTCGCGTCGTCGTCGCTTTGCGCTGCAAAGGAATCACGGGATGCGCGCGCGCGCAAGAAGATTCGGCAGGTGCTGCCCCGCTTCCGCTGGCTGTCTTATCATTCTTATCATTGCCAAGCCGCGCGCGCCAACGGATATGAGCCGGCGCCGGGCCCGGCGCTCGCGAACTTTCGCGCCTGCGGCCACCCCACCCTTGCCCTTCGGCACCTTCGCTTAGCGCTGGCCTCCCGCACCCGGGCTCGGCGAGGGATCGACGAACTTGAAGAGGTTGGGGTCGAGCTTGGTATCGAACTGGGCATCGAGCAGGGCCACGTCGATCTCCTTGCCGTTGCGATCGATCACGGTCCACTTGCGCAGCTGGAGCGGCTTGTCGCTGAAGACGAGCGTGATGCGGCCCTGGTCGGGATGGCCTTTCTCATGGAGCGTCACGCGGAGCGAGTCGCTGCCGCGCTCGACCTTGGCGACCGTGACATCGTCGCCCAGTCCCACCTTGTCCTTGACGAGAAAATAGGCCGGCGTCGAATCGATGGGCAGATAGGTGGTCTGCTTGAGCTGCGGATCGTAGACGGAAAGAAAGACGCCGCTCGCCACCATGAAAAGCGGATCGGGCGGGTCGTACTGGATCCTCATCTTGCCCGGCCGCTCGAGATAGAAGCTGCCCTGGGCAATGCGGCCGTCCGAGCTCTGCATGAAGTGCGCGGCGACGGTGCGGATCGAATCGAGGTATTGCTCGACCCGTGCCAAGTCCGCCCGGTCGGCCGCACTCAAGCTCGCCGCCGGCGTCGCCGCCACGGCCGCAAGGGGCTGGAGTCCCAAGGCCGCCGCCAAAATCGCTTGCTTGAGAAACCTCATCGCGCCGCTCCTGCCCACGCGTCCCTTCGCCGCCTTGCCCGCACGCCACGGGCGGCAGCCGCACCCGATCAATATGGTGCCTCGGCCGCGCCGACACAACGAGCCGCCGGGCAGCCCTCGAGCCGCCCCGGCGCCGCGACGCCCGCCGGCCAGCGGGTCGATCAATGCCCCGACCTGGCGCTTTCGGAGGTCGGCGAGGGGTCGACGAACTTGAAGAGGTTGGGATCGAGCTTGGTATTGAACTCGGTGTTGACGAGGGAGATGTCGATCTCGTTGCCATCGTGATCGATCATCTTCCATTTCTTGAGCTCGAGCGGCTTGTCGCTGAAG
>DATNIJ010000042.1:0-4953 GCA_035604475.1 Alphaproteobacteria bacterium | reverse complement strand
ATGATGAATTCCGTCGTCGAGCGGACGCAACGAACGAGCATCACGCGTCGCGATCGCAAGTTGGGCTCACGGACTTGCGCCGAACCATTTCTCGCTGAGGCGCTTCACGGTGCCGTCCTTCTGGAGGGCTGCGAGTGCCGCGTTCAGCGCCGCGAGCAGGTCCTTGTACTCCTTGCGCACGGCGTAGCCGTAAGCCTCGTTGGTCAGCAGGAAATCGGCGAGCTTGGCGCCGCCGTGCGTCTTGATGTAATAGCGCGCGGCGGGATAGCCGGTGACGACGACGTCCGCGCGGCCGCTCGGGAGCGCCTGGAACATCTGGTCGTTGGTCTGCGCGATCACCAGCTCGGCCTTGGGAAAGGTCTGCTTGAGATAGTCGACCGACTTGGTGCCGACTTGGACCGACAGCCGCTTGCCGTCGAGGTCCTCCGGCTTCTTTATGCGGGTCTCATCGGGCTTGAGCATCACGCTGAGCCCGCCCGTGAAATAGGGTTCGGAGAAGTCCACCACTTTCTTGCGCTCGTCCGTGATGTAGATCGCCGAGGCCGCCAGGTCGATGTGGTTGGCCTGCAGCCCAGGCACGAGCTGGCCGAACGGCACCTGCTGGAACTCGGCCTTCCTGATGCCGATCTTCGCCGCGATGGCGTTGACCAAATCGATGTCGAAGCCCGACTTCTCGCCGCTCGTCGAGGTCTGCTCGAAAGGCGGGAAGGTTGCGTCCGTGCCGACCACGAGGGTTTTCTTGCCCGATTTCAAGTCATCGAGCATGCCCGCCCGCGCCGGGACGAAGGCACTCGCGAGGACCATTGCGCCAAGCGCCGAGCCTGCCAACAGTGCAAGAAAGCCGATGCGGCGACGCGTGCTGCTCATGACGAATGTACCTCCTTTGGTTGCGGCATCCTCCGGCCGAGATGCCGGCGACGGCGTTCGCGGCTCCGGAATGCGGAGAGCTGGCTTGCCGGGCCGTCTTTAGGACCCGCGAGCTCCCCGGTTGGCGCGGGAGGTTAGGAGCCCCTCACGGAAATGTCCATGGGCTCGCGCGAGTGATGCGGCTACTCTGCTGCGGCCCTCATGGAAGGATCGCGAGATGAACAAGCCCCGATCGGTCGCCGAGCTCACCGAGCTTGGGCGCGAGGCGCCATTGTCCTGGTTGCGCGTCCGACCCATTTCATGAGAAAGGGGATGGGCGTCAGCAGCGGCGCGGGGCGTTTTAACTGGGCGATGGGGTCATGGCCGGAGAGCAAGTGCAACAAGCGGCGAACGGGGGCACCGGTGCGCGCTCGCTTGCGGAGGAGATCACGAGTGCGACAATTCAAGGCAGTGCGGCAGTGGCAAGCGTCGCCGGCCTGGCTTTTCTCGTCGCTCGCGCCTGGCCGCGGCCGAGCGCGCTCCCGCTTCTGGGTGTCCTCGTCTACGGCATCTCCCTCATTATGGCGTTCCTCGCGTCCGCACTCTATCACGGTATCTGGCATCAGCGTCTGAAGCGCGTTTTTCGCGCCATCGACCACTGCACGATATTCCTTCTGATCGCCGGTACCTATACGCCTATCGTCCTTATTGCACTCTGGCGGCACCAGGGCTGGCTCCTTCTCGCGGCGGTGTGGGCCCTCGCGATCGGGGGGGCGGTCCTTCGTTTGGCGAGAGGTGCTGGCTTTCACCGCATCGCCATTCCGCTTTACCTCGTCATGGGCTGGCTCGTGCTGGGCTGGAGCAGGACCCTTTATGAGGCGGTCGGTGCCGTTCCGCTCGCGCTCTTCGCGGCGGGCGGGCTCGCCTACACGGGCGGCCTTCTGTTCTATCGCGCAAGAAGGCTTCCGTTCAGCAACCCGCTTTGGCATCTTTCCGTGGTCACCGGCAGCGCGTGCTTCTACCTGGGCATCGCCCTTTACGTTCTGCCGTCTGCCAGCTGAGCTGCCCGCGAAGAAGAACGATCCAATGCGATTCCTCTCGAGACCCCTCGCCCTCCTGCTGCTTCCCCTCCTGCTTGCCGCCTGCTCGGGCGGCGTGGCCGACATCTTCGAAACCCAGCCGCCCATTACCGTCGCCGTGGTCGGCCCGACGCGGGGTCCCTATAGCGGCCTTGGCGGCGAGATGCGGGCCGGCGTGCAGCAGGCCGAGCAGGACATCAACGCCAAGGGCGGCGTGCTCGGGCGCGTGCTCAAGCTTCGCGGAGTGGACGATCAATGCGACGCCAAGCTAGCTTCCGGCACGGCGCGCGCGCTCGTCCGCGAGAAGGTCGCTTTCGTCGTCGGGCATTTCTGCTCGACCTCCTCGATCGCCGCAGCGCCCATCTATAGCGAGGCGAACGTCCTGATGATCTCGCCTTCGTCCAGCAGCGCAGCACTGACCGACGAGGCGGCGGCGCGCGGCAGCAGCAACATCTTCCGCGTGGTGCCGCGCGACGACACGCAGGGCGCCCCTCTCGCCCAGCATATCCTCGAGCACTATCCGGGCGCGCCTGTAGCACTCGTCGACGACGCTTCGGCGTACGGCAGGAACGTGACCCGCTCGACGCGACAGGCGCTCGCCGAGAAGGGCGTACGGCCGGCGCTCGCGGAGAGCGTTCCGCCCGACACGGAAGACTTCTCGGGCCTCGTCGCACGCCTGAAAGCGCACGGCATCGGGGTCATCGTCTTTGGCGGCTACGCGGAAGAGGCCGCCAAGCTCCTCCTCGAGGTGCGCCGGCAGGGCCTCGACGCCGCCTTCGGCGGCGGCGACACGCTCATGGCGGATGATTTCCAAAGACTTGCCAAGACGGCTGCCGAGGGCGCCTTCATGACTTCGCTCCCCGATGCGCGGGAGCTGCCGACGGCGCAGCACGCCGTCGCGGGTCTCGCGAACTTCGGTATCGATGCCAAGGGCTACACGCTTTACACCTACGCCGCCGTCGAGCTCTTCGCAGAGGCCGCCGAGCGCGCGAAGTCGCTCGACGCCTCTGCCATCGCCAAGGCCTTGCGCGAAGGCGAATACTTGACCGTGCTCGGACCGCTCAGCTTCGATGCCAAGGGCGATCTCAAGGGGTGGCACTATGCGATCTACGTCTGGCACGGCGGCACCGCGCAGCCTTTAAGGCCCTAAGTCGCGCGAAATCGCGCGGCGGCCCCCGGCGCCGTGCCGCTATTCCTCGCCGAGCAGTCCCTGCGGGCGAAAGATGAGAACGAGGATGAGAAGCGCGAAGACGGCGAGCTCCCGGTAGGCACCGGGCAAGTAGCCGGCCCAGAACGTCTCCATGTACGCCACCACGAAGCCGCCCAGGAGCGCCCCCTTGAAGTTGCCGATGCCGCCGACGATCGCGGCCGTAAGCGCCTTGAGGCCCATGAGGAGGCCCATGGCAAAGTTCGCCCCGCCGTAATAGGACGCGACCATGAGGCCGCCCGCCGCGGCGAGCGCGCCGCCCAGCCCGAACGTCGCCGCAACGACGCGATCGACGTTGACGCCGAGAAGAGCGGCCATGCGCCTGTCTTGCGAGCTTGCCCGCTGCGAGCGCCCGAAGGTGGTGCGCGCGAGCAAGTACCAGGTCCCTCCGGCAAGAAGAAGGGTCAAGGCAAAGACGACCCCCTGTTGGCGATTGAGATAGAGGCTGAAGCCGTCGGCCTCCGCGAGAGCGATCCCGTCCTCGGACCGCACGGGCAGCCAGAAGTTTTGCGCTCCCTCGACCAGGAAGACGTAGTTTTGCAAGACGATCGAAAGCCCGATCGAGGCGATGAGCGGCATGAGCGTGCTCGACTGCCGCAAGGGACGGAAGACGAGACGCTCGCTCATCATGCTGTAGCCGGCGGTAAGGGCCATGGTCAGCGGAAGCGCCAGCAGCAGGCTCAGGAAATAGGAATCGAGCCCCGAAAGAAGGAGCAGCCAGATGCCGATCGTGGCACTGACCGCGCCGATCATGTACATTTCGCCGAAAGAGAGATTGATGACGCCGATGATGCCGTAGATGAGCGTATAGCCGACGGCAAGCAAGGCGACCACGCAACCGAGCGTCGAGCCATTGACGAGCTGCTGGAGGAAATAAAGCAGCTCGACCCGGGGCGAGCTGCGCACCGTCTCGACGCGGGACCGTGGCGGCGCAGCACCTCCCGCAGTGGCGACCGGGCCCTTGTCGTGCTCGAGCACGATATTGAGCATCGCCAAATGAATGCCGCCCAGGCGCCCCTCGACGTCGGTCGAGACCTCGCTGAGCTCGAGCTGGTTGGCGCTGACGGGGCCTCCGGCGAAGGCGCAACTCACATGATGCGTCTCGAGAGCGCCGTTGGCAGCGCTGAGCGTTACACGCGTGAGAATGCCGTGGGCCTTGCTCGCATCCGCCTCGCTCTCGAGATGCAGGATCGGAGCCCGAGCGAAGAGAATACGGGCGACCCGCTCGCAGAACTCGGCCTGGGGGCGGCCTACCTTGCTGCAGCCGAAAAGCGAGGCCAGCAGGAACACGAGGCCAAGGGCGCTGATGCGTGCGATCTTCAACGTCTACCCGGCGCGCAAGGAGCACGCGCACCGCGCCGGCCGCGGCGTCGTGCGCGGGACCAAATCTAACCGGTGAAGCTTACATGACCGGGAAACGCTTGGCCAGTAACTCTGGCGGCAAGCAGTGCTGCGCTTGCGCCTCGCCCATCACGAAGCGGCCCGTCGGATCGCTCTTCAAGATCCGGCGAAATAGCCGGACCACCTGCTCAGGAGAGGTGAAGCGCTCCCTCGCAAGATGAAGCCTTGAGCCTGTCGTGCGGGGATATGCCACGAAGCCGCCTCAGGGCAAAGTGCCAAGCTGAGGCGGATAAGAGGGAGCGCCGCGGCAGTCCTTGAAGGGCGCTGCCGCGGTCGTCCTTGGTCAAATCCCAGCTAAGGGGAGGGTTATGCCGCCGCGAGATTGATGGCGGAAACGCGCCCGTCGCGGCCGCGCTCGATCTCGAACGACACCTTCTGCCCCTCGCTGAGCGTCGCCATGCCGGCGCGCTCGACCGCGCT
>DATNIJ010000041.1:0-17532 GCA_035604475.1 Alphaproteobacteria bacterium | reverse complement strand
CCGAAGGCGAGTGCGCCGAGGGCGCCATGGGTCGAGGTGTGCGAATCGCCGCACACCAAGGTGATGCCCGGCTGGGTCAGGCCCTGCTCGGGACCGACGACGTGGACGATGCCCTGGCGCGGGTCGCCCAGGTCGAAGATGATCACCCCGTGCTTGGCCGCGTTGAGCGCGATCGACTCGACCATGCCGCGCGCCTCGGGATCGGCGATCGTCGAGACGTCGCGGCTTGCCGTCGGCACGTAATGGTCCGGTGTAGCGAAGGTGCGCTCGGGCCGGCGCAGCTTGAGACCCCGCTCGGCCAGGACCTCGAAGGCATGGCGCGAGCCGTCGTGGATCAGGTGGCGGTCGATGTAGAGGAGCGTCTGCCCGTCGTCGCGCTCGACGATCTTGTGGCGCTCCCAGATCTTCTCGAAGAGTGTCTGCGGCGCCGTCGCCGTCGCGATCGTCATGGCGGCCTCCCGCTCCGTTATTCCGCCGCGGGCTTGCGGCGCGCGAGCTCCGCGGGAGATGCATCGCGGAAGCGCTCGCGCAAGGGCTCCCACTCGTCCGCACCCATGCGGCGGAAGACCTCCCGCACCGTCGCTCCCATCGCCGGATGACGCCTGGTCGCCTTCACCTCTTGCAGCAGCGCATCGAAGGCATTCATGGCACCCTTGAAGAGCAGGCCCGGCAGGATGGCGAGCTTGAAGCCGAGCTTCTCGGCCTCGGCGAGATCGAGGGTGGGCGTCTTGCCGCCCCACACCACGTTGAGCAGGCAGGGCCCCTTGACCAGGCGCGGGATGGCGGCGACCTCCTCGGCCGTCTGCGGGGCCTCGATGAAGGCCATGTCGGCCCCCGCGTCGAGCGAGGCGTTGGCGCGCCTGACCGCCTCCTCGAGGCCCTGGGAGGCGCGCGAGTCGGTGCGCGCGATGATGACGAAGTCCGGGCTCTTCTTGGCCGAGGCGGCCGCGCGGATCTTGGCGAGATAGTCCTCGAGGGAGATGATCTCCTTGTTGTCGAGGTGGCCGCAGCGCTTGGGGAAGCCCTGGTCCTCGATGTGGATGCCGGCGACCCCGCGCTTCTCGTACTCGCGCACCGTGCGCACCACGTTGAGCTCGTTGCCGTAGCCGGTGTCCGCGTCGGCGACTACCGGGATTGTCACCGCCGCGGCGAGGCGGCCGGCGTTCTCGACCATCTCCGTCATGGTGAGAAGGCCGAAGTCGGGATAGCCGAGCGTCGCCGCCGTGCCGGCGCCGGTCATATAGACGGCCGCGAAGCCCGCCTGCTCGATGAGCCGCGCGCCGATGCAATCATAAGCACCGGGAGCCGTGATCATGCCGCGCTCGCGCATCAGCGCACGGAGCCGGCTTGCCGCAGTGACACCTAGAGCCGTCATGGCATCCTCCTAACGATCGGGCCTTTTTTCGCTCATCCGCGCGCGAGACGCTCGAGGGATGCGAGCACCGCGTCCCCCATCCCACGCGTCGACACTTGCTTGGCACCGGCGTGCATAATGTCTGCCGTGCGGGCACCCTCGTCAAGCGCGCGGGCGACCGCACTCTCGAGGAGCCGGGCGTCGGCCGGCCGGCCGAGCGACCATTCGAGGGCGAGGGCTAAGCTCAGGATGGCGCCGAGCGGATTGGCGATGCCGCGCCCGGCGATGTCGGGGGCGCTGCCGTGCACGGGCTCGTAGAGTGCCGAGCGGCGGCCGTCGGGCCCCACGGGGCCGAGCGAGGCCGAGGGCAGCATGCCGAGCGAGCCCGCGATCATGGCGGCACCGTCGGAGAGCAGGTCGCCGAAGAGGTTGTCGGTGAGCAGCACGTCGAACTGGTGCGGGGCGCGCACGAGCTGCATTGCGCAATTGTCGGCGAGCATGTGGGAGAGCCCTACGTCGGCGTAGTCGGCATCGTGGAGGGCCTCGACCACCTCGCGCCAGAGCTTGCCCGCCTCCATCACGTTCGCCTTGTCGACCGAGGTGACGTGGTTCCGCCGCTTCCGCGCGAGCTCGAAGGCGACGCGCGCCACGCGCTCGATCTCGTCGCTCGTGTAGGAATGGGTGTTGATGCCGCGCCTGCGCCCGTCGGGAAGGGTCTCGACCCCGCGCGGCTCGCCGAAATAGATGCCGCTCGAGAGCTCGCGCACGATGACGAGATCCGTACCCTCGCGCGCCCGCGCTTTCAGCGTCGAGGCCTCGGCCAGCGCCGGAAGCGCCTTGATCGGGCGCAGATTGGCGTAGAGGTCGAGCGCCTTGCGGATGCGCAGGAGACTGTCCGACTTGCCGACCTCGGGCGGCAGCTCCGCAAAGCTGAGCCCGCCGGTGGCGCCGAAGAGGATGGCGTCGGCCGCCCGCATGCGGGGAAGCGCATCCTCGCCGAGGAGCCGGCCGTGCTTGCGATAGGCGGCCAGGCCGAAGAGCTCCTCCGTGAGCACGGCCGCAAGCCCGCGCCGTAGGATGAACCATTCGGCAATGCGCCGCGATTCGGCGAGCACCTCGGGGCCGATGCCGTCCCCGGCCATGATGAGGAGGGTCGCGCGGTTGCCTGCCATGGCGAGAGAGAAGCAGGTTGGCGTGCGCGCGTCCAGCCCCTATGCCGCGGCGACTGAGGCCGCTATGCTGGCGTGAAGGAAACGGGAGCGCGACATGCCAGATGCGATTGCAACGCCGACGATCGGTGCTGAGGGCCACGGCGGCCCCGTCCAGATCTTCTATTTGAAGAAGGGTGCGGCGCGCCGCCCGCAGATCGCGCGCGCCGAGGGCATCTATATGTGGGACACGGAGGGGCGGCGCTACATCGACGCCTCCTCGGGTCCGGTGGCGAGCAACCTCGGCCACGGCAACAAGCGCGTGCTCGCGGCCATGATCGCGCAGGCGGAGAAGGCCGCCTTCGCCTATATGAGCGCGTTCGAGAGCGAGGCCAACGTCAAGCTCGCCGAGCTCATCACGGGGCTCGCGGGGGCGGGATTCGAGCGCGCCTATTTCGTCTCGGGCGGCTCGGAGGCGACGGAGAGCGCCTTGAAGCTCGCGCGCCAATATGCGGTCGCCAAGGGCGAGGCCTCGCGCTGGAAGGTGATCGGCCGCGAGCCCAGCTATCACGGCGGCACGCTCGGAGCGCTCGCCGTCACCGGCGATCCCGTCTCCGAGGCCCTCTTCGGCCCGATGATGAAGACCATGCCCAAGGTGCCGGCCCCCTTCACCTATCGCCTGCCGCCCAACCACGACGCCGATTCCTATGCCGGCACCTGTGTCGCGGCCCTCGAGGACTGCATTCGCCGCGAGGGACCGGAGACGATCCTCGCCTTCATCATGGAGCCCGTCGGCGGGCTGGCGACGGGGGCCCTCGTCGCTCCCGACTTCTACTATGGCGCGGTGCGCGAAATCTGCGACCGCTACGGCGTGCTCCTCATCTATGACGAGGTGATGAGCGGCGCCGGGCGCACCGGCCGCTTCCTCGCCGCCGACCATTGGCCGCGCGCGAGACCGGACATGGTGACGCTCGCCAAGGGCATCGCCGCCGGCTATACGCCGATGGGCGCCGTGCTCGCCCCCGACCGCATGGTCGAGACTGTGGCGGCCTCGGGCGGCTTCCTGCACGGGCACACCTACGTCACCAACCCGCTCTCCTGCGCCGTCGGCTTCGCCGTAGTGAGCGAGATGGTCGAACGCGGGCTGATCGCGAATGCCGAGAAGATGGGGGCGCTGCTGCGCGCGAGACTGGAGGCGCTCAAGGCGAAGAGCGCCATCTTGGGCGACGTGCGCGGCAAGGGCTTGCTGCTCGCGATCGAGATCGTCATGAACAAGGAGACCAAGGCGATCCCGCCGGCCGAGTGTCAAGCCGTCTATCGCATTGCCGAGCTTGCGGCGAAGCGCGGCCTCTTGGTCTATTCGCGCCGCACGGCCAACGGCAAGTACGGCGAGTGGCTCATGATCTCCCCGCCCCTCATCGTGAGCGAGGCGGAGGTCGAGGAGATCGTCGAGCTCCTCGCCTTGGCACTCGCCGATTACGAGTCCGAGCTCCGTGCCGCGAAGCTGATTTGAGCGGCAGCACCGGCGGTAGATGATTTGGCGTTGCTTCACAGTCCTGAACGTCACCCCCACCCCAACCCTCCCCCTTCGAGGGGGAGGGGGGGTTATGGAGCTTGCTCCTATTTTCCCTCCCCCCTTGAGGGGGAGGGTTAGGGTGGGGGGTGTCGAGGGTGCTCTCGACCAAATGCGTTCGACGGCTTTGAGCCACTCATGTCCTATCGCGTCAACAGCCTAGTCCGAAGCGTCGCCGCACCGGCGATCGCCGAGGCGCACGGCTGGCTCTCGGGCCGCAGCTTCCCCAAGGAGAAGCCGCTCCTCGATCTGTGCCAAGCCGTGCCCAGCTACCCGCCGGCCGAGGCACTCCAGGCCCATGTCGCCGAGCTCGCGCGCCGTCCCGAGACCTCGACCTACGCGCCGATCCTCGGGCTGCCGCATCTGCGCGAGAAGCTCGCGCGCCGGATGAGCGCCAAGTACGGCGCCGAGATCCCGCCCGGACGCGTCGCCATCACCGCCGGCTGCAACCAGGCCTTCTGTCTCGCGGCGACCGCCCTCGCCGGGCCGGGCGACGAGGTGCTGCTGCCGCTCCCCTATTACTTCAATTACCAGATGTGGCTCGAGATGCAGGGCGTGCGCGCCGTCCATCTCCCCTGCCGCGAGGAGCGCGGTGCCGTGCCCGCAGCCGAGGACGCCGCCCGGCTCGTGAGTGCCAAGACGCGCGCGATCGTGCTGGTGACGCCCAACAACCCGACCGGTGCCATCTATCCGCCCGCGGTGATCGAGGCGTTCTACGAGCTGGCCAGGGCCAAGGGCCTGGCACTCGTCCTCGACGAGACCTACCGCGATTTCCGCGCGGAGGCGGCCCCGCCTCACGGTCTCTTCCGCAAGCCTGCTTGCGAGGACACCCTCGTCCAGCTCTACAGCTTCTCGAAGGTCTATAGCTTGACCGGCTATCGCGTCGGCGCGCTCATCGCGAGCGAGCGCCTGCTCGCAGAGGTCGCGAAGATCATGGATTGCGTGGCCATCTGCGCGCCCCGCATCGGCCAAGAGGCGGCGGCCTTCGGGCTCGATCACCTGGAGGGCTGGCAGCGCGAGAAGTGCGCGATGATGCTGGAGCGGCTCGAGGCCTTGCGGCGCATCTTCGCGGACAACCGCTTGAGATATCGCCTGGTGAGCTCGGGCGCCTACTTCGCCTATGTGCGCCACCCCTTCGACGGCACCGCCGCGGCCGCGGTGGCGAAGCGGCTGGTAGACGAGGAGAACCTCCTCTGTCTCCCCGGCACCATGTTCGGCCAAGGCGAGGAGCCCTATCTCCGCCTCGCCTTTGCCAACCTCGACAAGTCCTTGATGCCGGAAGTCGGCCGCCGGCTGTTGGCGAGCCAAGGCTAGGACCGAGTGGCGGCCTCCGTCGTCATCGTGGGGAGCGGCCCCGGGGGTTTCTACGCCGCCGACGCGCTTCAGAGGAGGCTCGAGGGCTGCCGCGTCGACATCATCGACCGCCTGCCGACCCCCTTCGGGCTGGTGCGTGGCGGGGTCGCCCCCGACCATCAGAGCACGAAAGCGGTGCAGCGCGTCTTCGAGCGCACGGCGACGCGCCCCGGCGTGCGCTTCCTGGGCGGGATCGAGGTCGGCAGCACGGTGAGCTACGACGAGCTCAAGGCCGCTTACGACGCCGTCGTCGTCGCGATCGGCTGCCCGCGCGACAAGAAGCTCGGCATCCCCGGCGAAGAGCTCAAGGGCGTCTACGGCTCCTGGTCGTTCGTCGGCTGGCTCAACGGCCATCCGGGCTTCCGCAATCTCGCCCCCGATCTCTCGGCGCGTGCCATCGCCGTGATCGGCAACGGCAATGTCGCGATCGACTGCGTGCGCGTGCTCGCCAAGACGCCCGCCGAGATGGCCAAGTCGGATCTCTGCCGCCACGCCGCGGAGGTGATCGCGGCGGCCCCGCTCGAGCGGCTCTATCTCATCGGCCGGCACGGGCCGGTCGAGGCGCGCTTCACCCCGCTCGAGCTCGGCGAGCTCGGCGAGCTCGAGCGCTGTACGCCGCTCCTCGACGGCACTGCGCTTGAGCGCGACATTGCCGCCGCGGGCTTCGAGGAGGTCAAGGCGAAGGAGAAGATGCTCGCGATTCTGCGCCGTTTTGCCGCGAACAGGCCCGGAGCGAAGCCGCTCGAGCTTCATTTCCTCTTCTGGTCCGCACCGCTCGCCATCCTTGGGCAAGAGCGCGTCGGGGGCCTCGAGCTCGAGCGCACGCGGCTCGCCTCGGACGGCTTCGGATCGAGCGGGGAGACCTCCGAGCTCGCGGTCCAAAGTGTCATAACCGCGATCGGCTATGCGGGGGTACCCTTCGCCGGTCTGCCGTTCGACGAGCGGCGCGGCATCGTCAGGAACGAGGGAGGGCGCGTCGAGCCGGGCGTCTACGCGGCCGGCTGGGCGAAGCGCGGCCCTTCCGGAACGATACCTGTGAACCGCGCCGATGCGATTGCCGTCGCCGAGCTGATCGCGGCGGACCTGGAAGCACGGGGAGCGCAGAAGCCGGGTCCCGCGGCGCTCGATGCGCTTCTCGCCGCCCGCGGCGTCCGCCCGGTGAGCTTCGCGGAATGGCAACGCATTAACCAAGCCGAGGTGGCGCGCGCCGGCCCCGGCCGGCCCCGCGAGAAGTTCACCCGCATCGAGGAGATGCTGGCCGCCGCGCGCGCTTGACGGAGTCGATAAAGCTCGCGCAAATGCCGCGAGTCGCGAAAGCATTCCTTTTGAGAGAGGCGCCATGAAGCCTGTTGCCATCGGCCGGACATACAGCCATCGCGTGCAGACGAACGACAGCCATACGGCGGCCCGCTACGGCAACAAGGGCGTCGAGGTGGTCGCGACCCCGGTGCTCATCGGCTTCCTCGAGACCGCGGCGCACGAGTGCATACGGCCGAGCTTCGAGGAAGGCGAGGGCTCGGTCGGCACCCACGTCAACGTGCGCCATCGCGCGGCGGCACTGCCGGGTGCCGTGGTCGAGGCGAAGGCGACGGTGACGGGGGTCAGGGGCAAGCAGATCGAGTTCGCGGTCGAGGCCCGCGCGGGCGACACGCTCCTCATGGTGGGCAGCCACGGCCGCGCCGTCGTCGATCTTAAGCACTTCTTCGCCCGCCTCGGGGTAGCACCGCCAGCGGACGCGTGAGGAGCGCGCGCCGGCGCATCCCGCCGGAAGCGGCGTGCGGCTGCCGGTGCGCTCGCCGACGACGCCGCACTAAAGCCTATTTCGTTGATATGGAATCAGTATCCTTTCACCGTCATTCCCGCGAAAGCGTGAATCCACCCCCGCTTTCGCGGGGGTGACGATGGTGTTTCCATATCAACGGGGCGTGATTTAACGAAAATTTATATGAAAAGGAATGGATTTTCGAGATACACTGGCTCGCCGCCGCCACGGCACGTCCGGAGAGCCGCCCCAAGACGAGATGAGCGGATGATCGAGAGCAAGCCAGGAATCGACAAGCGCGCCTTCCGCACGGCCCTCGGACGCTTTCCGACCGGGGTCACGGTGGTGACGACGCTCGGGCCCGGCGGGCGGCGCGTCGGGCTCACCGCCAATTCCTTCACCTCGGTGTCGCTCGACCCGCCGCTTGTGCTGTGGAGCCTCGCCAAGTCGGCGCGAAGCCTCCGCTACTTCGTGAAGGCGCCGCATTATGCGATCAATGTGCTCGCCGCCGACCAGATCGGCCTTTCGCGCCAATTCGCGGGCGCGCGCGACGACCGCTTCGCCAATGTCGCCTGCCGCAAGGGGCTCGGCGGCGTGCCGCTCATCGAAGGCTGTGCTGCCTGGTTCGAGTGCCATAACGTCCAGCAGCACGAGGGCGGCGACCACGTCATCCTGGTGGGCCGGGTCGAGCGCTTCGCGGACGCGGACCGCTCGGCACTTGCCTTCCATCACGGCGGCTACAAGGTCACCTTCCATCACCCCGAGAGCCATGCGAACGGAGGGACGGGCGGGCGCTTCGTCGACGATTATCTGCTCTATCTCCTGGCGCGGGCGTCCAACCAGGCGAGTGCCGAGTTCCACGCCCGGCTCAAGACGCTCGCCGTGCCCATCCCCCATTGGCGCGTGCTCGCGGCACTCTCCGACGGGAAGGGGGTGACGATCTCGACCCTTGCGCGCATCGTGCTCCTCAAGCAGCCGACGCTGACCAAGGTCATCGACCGCATGGAGAGGCTCGACCTCGTCGAGCGCCGTGAGAGCTCGAGCGACCGCCGTCAGGTGCTCGTGCGCATTACGCGCGAGGGGCGGCGTGTCGTGCGCGGCCTCTTGCGGCGAGCGAAGCGCCATGAAGGCGAGGTGCTCGCCGACTATGACGCGATCGAGCGGGCGCAGCTCAAGGCGGCGCTGCGCACCCTCATCGAGCGCTTAGCTGACGGCCGGCACGGACGGTGAGAGAGCGGCCGTCGTCCGCGAGTGAGGGCGACGCTATTTTTCGGTGAAGAAGCGCTGGCCTTGGGCGAAGCGGTTCGGCTTCATGAACATCGAGAGCAGAATGGCCCCCTCCGGCGCGCGCGCGATATGGCGGCTGCCGGCGGGACGCCAGACGAAGTTTCCCGGCGTGCATTCGCCCTCGTGGTCGACGAGACGCCCTTCGATCATGTAGGTCTGCTCGATCGCGGTGTGCTCATGGAGCGGCACCTCGGCACCCGGTGCCAGGCGGAACAAGATGGTCGAAAGGCCGCTTTCGGGGTCGGTATAGAGCACTTTCATCTCGATGCCGGGGAACTTCGTCGCCTCCCACGGCATGCTGACCACGTCGATATAATGCGAGCGCGTGGCCGAGCTGTTCTCCGGCCGCATCATCGTGTCGACGGTCGCCATCGGACCCTCCTTTCAAAAAGCGCCGGCGTTCCGGCTTCGTTTACACCGCGTCCTCGTGCCGGCCTCGGGCCGGGGGCTCGCTCCGGCCCCCGATCCTATATGATTTGCGGGGGAGAAATCACGGGTCTGCCGAGAGGCCTTGGCAGGAGAGCCGCCGCTCCATTAAAAGACAACGCGCGACAGCCGGAGGGAAAGCATCGTGGCGGAAGCGTTCGACGTGGTGATCGTCGGCGGCGGGGCGGTCGGCAGCAGCATCGCCGCCTTCCTCTCCTCGAGCCCGGACTTCCGCGGCCGGCTCGCGGTGGTCGAGCGCGATCCGAGCTACGGGCGCGCCTCCACCACCCGCTCGGCGGGTGGGGTGCGCCAGCAATTCTCGACCCCGGGCAACATCGAGATGTCGAAATTCGGCGTCCATTTCGTCAAGCACGTCGGCGATTATCTCGCGGTAGACGGCGAAGTGCCGCAAGTGAGCTTTCACGAGGGCGGCTATCTCTTCCTCGCGAGCGAGGAGGGCCGGCCCATCCTCGAGCAGAATCACGCGACGCAGCGGGCGCATGGCGCCGACAACGCGCTTCTGCCGCCGGCGGCACTCAGGGAGCGCTTTCCCTGGCTCAGCACCGAGGGCATCGCCCTCGGCTCGCTCGGCCTTTCGAATGAGGGGTGGTTCGATCCCCACGCGCTTCTGCAAGGCTTCAAGCGCAAGGCGCGCGCGCAGGGTGCCGTCTACATCACGGACGAGGTGGTGGCGATCGCGCGCCGGGGCTCCCGCGTCACGGCTGCCACGCTCGCCTCGGGTGCGGCGCTCGCCTGCGGCCTCATGGTCGATGCGGCCGGACCTTTTGCGGGGGCGGTCGCAGCACTTGCCGGCGTCGATCTGCCGGTGCGTCCGAAAAAGCGCTACGTCTATGTCATCGACTGCCGCACGCCCCTCCCGGGCTGCCCCCTCCTCATCGATCCGACCGGCGTTTGGATGCGACCCGAGGGGCGGCAGTTCATCTGCGGCGTGTCGCCCGAGGAAGGCGACGACCCCGATTGCGAGGATCTCGAGCTCGATTACCGTCTTTGGGAGGAGGTCGTCTGGCCGACCCTCGCGAGCCGCATTCCCGCCTTCGAGGCGGTCAAACTCACCAACGCGTGGGCCGGGCACTACGACTACAACACGGTCGACCAGAACGCCATCCTCGGACGGCATCCGGAGGTCGAGAACTTCCTTTTCGCCAACGGCTTCAGCGGCCACGGCATCCAGCAATCGCCCGCCGTCGGGCGTGCGATTGCCGAGCTCATCCTCTATGGCGAGTACAGGAGCCTCGATCTCTCCGAATTCGCCTACGCGCGCCTGGCCGCGGGCCGGCCCTTGCGCGAGCTCAACGTGGTGTGATTGCCGGACTTATTTGCGTCTGTGCCCCCCTCCGCCTCGAAGGGGGATCGGCCGCCCGTTGAGGAGCGGCGGGTGGGGAGGGGGTGATTCCCGAGTTTTCGAGAGCGGGCGCTACGGGCCGACGATCGCGTAATAGGCGCCGCCGTTGCCCACCACGGTGAAGTAAACCCAGTAGTTGACCTGGTTGCCGCAGCGGTTGAGCGTCCACATCTCGCGCCACTTTCTTTCGGTGACGGAGCCGATGGAGTTTACCGCGGGGGCCTCGGCGGGACTGGCTTTGACGAAGTGTTTGTCCTGGCAGGCGGGAGCCGCCTTGTCATCCTGGCCGAGGATGGTGATCTGCGTCTTGCTCTGCAGGAAGGGTGTAGCGAGCGAACCGATGTCGTAGCTGCCGTCATTTCCGGCTTGAGCGCTGCCCATCAGGCTCGCGACCCCGAGCACGGTTGCCGCGGTCAGAATGCCACGCCGGCATCCCTGCGTCGTTCTGCGCATGAGACCCCTCTCATTGCCATACCGGTGATTTTTCTTGTTGGCGGGAGCCTAACGTTTTTTTTGGGCGCCGCCAATCCTTTTTCCGCAAACGGGGGGGCCGGCCGGCGGAGGGCGGAGCTCGTTTGCCGCGGGTCGCGGCCGAAAGAAAACGGCGCCGGCAAAGGCCGGCGCCGCAGTCTCGAAGTCTCGCTTGCCGAGCTTACTGGAGCTCGATATGGACGTTCCGGTTCTCCTGCTCGCGGACTTGGTCCGGAGTCGGCACGCGCAGGTCGGTCTTGCCCTTGCCGATCGTGGTGATGGCGGCTGCGGGCACGCCGTGCCGGACCAGGTAGTTCTTGGCCGCACGGGCACGCTCCTGCGAGAGGCGCAGGTTATACGGCACCGTACCGACGGTGTCCGTATGGCCGGTCAGCATGACCCCATGAGTACCGAGCTTGCGGATCGAGTCGAGCACGCCGTCGAGAATACGCGCGGCATCGGCCCGGATGTTGTACCGGTCGAAGTCGAAGTAGACCCAGAAGTCGCGCGCCGGCGGCTCCATCGCCATGGGCTTGGGCATGGGCTTCTCGAGCTTTGCCATCGCGGCTTCGAAGCGCGCGCGGCAGCCGTCGAGCACGGCCTTGTAGATCGGATCGCACCAGTCGCGGATCATGCAGTCGAAAGCGACCTGTGCTACGGCGAGATCGCCCGGATCGCTGGTCTTGGCACCGGCCGCGATGACCGCATTGAGCCGCGCCTCGTTCCGCTTCGCCTCGGCGAGCTTCGGAGGCGGCAGGCCCTGGGTGTCGACATTCTCCCAGGCAACCTCCTGTCCCGTGCCGGCCCTGGCCGACTTATTGCCCCAGAAGAGGGCCTCGCTCAGGAATCTGTTGTGCTGGAAGTCGCGAGCGAGGACCATGTACTCCTTGTGCAACGCCTGGGCGTAAGGCGAGCCCGCGCCCGGGCTCTGCTCGATCGGACCGAGCTGTGCATTGATGTAGTCTGGATAACAGGCGCCGAGCAGCAACAGCCCGACAACGGCACCAAGCGCTCTCGTGAGTTTCATTTTTCAACCCCCTGTGGAGTTCATCTCCATATACCTGTTGCACCGTAGCCGGTCGCGAACATTGTCGCAACGTCACGGCCCAACGCCGGCTCTGTTCCACCGCCGAGCCATGCAAGGGGCCAATCGCTCCCACGCTTCAATAGCATAGGAGATGCCATCGCCATTGGCCAAATCAACAATGACACTGTCTTCATGCAAAATCTAGCCGAAGGGTGTTGCAAAAATGCGACTCTCGAGCCTAAAGACCGCTCAAAAATAGCCGACTTGGAATGCATTCTCCACTTCCGTTGAAGCAATAGGGATGGTGATGCCAAGCGCGGGGTCGCTGACCGAGAGACGGCGCGACGCAGGCGGCCATCACGAATGAGCGAAAAAACGGCGCCGGCAAAGGCCGGCGCCGCAGTCTCGAAGTCTCGCTTGTCGAGCTTACTGGAGCTCGATGTGCACGTTCCGGTTCTCCTGCTCGCGGACCTGATCGGGGGTCTGCACGCGGAGATCGGTCTTGCCCTTGCCGATCGTGGTGATGCTGGCTGCGGGCACGCCGTGCTGGGCCAGGTAGTTCTTGGCCGCGCGGGCACGCTCCTCGGAGAGCCTCTGGTTGTACGGTATCGAGCCGACGGTGTCCGTATGTCCGGTCAGCATCACCCGCGGCGAGCCGAGCTGCCTGATCGAGTCGAGCACGCCGTCGAGAATACGCGCGGCATCGGCCCGGACGTTGTACCGGTTGAAGTCGAAGTAGACCCAGAAGTCGCGCGCCGGCGGCGCCATAGCCGTGGGTTGCGGCCTGGGCCCCTCGAGTCTTGCGATCGCATCATAGAAAGCCTTCTGGCAGGCATCGAGGATGCCGTCGTAGACGTCGCGCTCCCAATGCCGCATCATGCAGTCATACGACACCTGGGCAATGGCCAAATCCGCCGGGTCCCGTGTCCTCGCGTCGCTCTTCAGCACGCGGTTGAGCGCGAGCGCCGGCTCATTGCCGGCCTGCGGCGGCATGCCTTGCAGGTTCGGACTCTCGGGCGCCACCTCTTCGCCGCCGGCCGCGCGCGCCGACTTCGCATTCCAGTAGAGGGCGTCCGACAGGTGATGGCCAGCCTGCAATGTACGCGCAAGCGCGCTGTATTCCTTGTGAAGCGCCTGCGCAAAGGCAGAGCCCCCACCGGGCGTTTGCTCGACCGGACCGAGCTGTGCATTGATGTAGTCTGGGTAACAGGCGCCGAGCAGCAACAGCCCGACAACGGCACCGAGCGCTCTCGTGAGTTTCATTTTTCAACCCCCTGCGGAGTTCATCTCCACATAATCATCTGTTGCACCCTAGCCGGTCGCGAACGTTGTCGCCACGCCACGACCGAACGGCGGCTCCCTGCCACTGCCGAGCCTATGCAAGGAGCCAATCGTTCCGACACTCCAACAGCATAGGACGTGGTAAAGCCCTCTGCCAAATCAAGAGTAACCTGGCCTCCGTGAGAAATCTTGGCCAAGCATGTGGCAAAAATGCGACGCTTGATCTTTGTTAGGTCTTAAATGGACCCGATCGAGCGTAATCCTCAGTCTTGTTTGCCCGATTTGGGCTGCCGCTTAGTGCAGCCGGCTGTGTTCGGGGCCGCCGCTCGCCTCCGGCTCCGGCGGCTCGGCCGCGAGGGGTCCGGCCTGATGGTGGACGAGTTTCCAGGCGCCCGCCTCGCACACGAATAGATTGGTCGCGATCAGATAGCTCTGCTCGATCGCCTCGTAGCAGACGACCACGGCGACATCGCCGTAGATGGTGGCCTGGGAGCGCAAGCAGCGGATATGGGGCGCTTCCGCGTTGCCGAGAATCCCTGCCCAGCTTTCCATGACCGCATCGCGCCCGCGGCAGGGGCCCCAGCCGGGATGGAGGCAGGTCACTTCCGCGCTCTCAGCCCAGAGCCGATCCATGGCGGCGAGATCGCGCCGCGCAAAGGCGCGATAGAAGGCCTCATTCGCCGCGAGAACCGCCTCCTGCTCGGCGCTCTGACGCATCGCTCCACCCTGCCGCTCCGCGGTGGGCAACATACTATCGACGCGCGGTGCGCCTAGTCCATCAGCACTGGGAGGGGAACTTCGTCTGCCAAGGCACCTGCGCGCTGCAGCATGGTGCCGCCCGGGAGGGCACTCGCGATCAAGCCCGGAGCAGGCCGTCGAGCGGCTTTACTTGGGCGCTTTGCGGGAACACCACGCGATCGAGCGTTTCGGCCGAGAGCTCGAGGTGATCGCGTAACACGGCTTTGAGCGCTGCGCGCAGATCGAGGGTGGGGGCGAGATCGCGGCCCTGGTAGAGTTGGCGCTCGGCAAGTCCGGGCCAGCGCGCGATGACACGTCCGCCCTGGACGGCGCCGCCCAAGAGAAAGGCCGCGGTCGCCGTACCATGGTCGGTGCCGCCGGTGCCGTTGGCGCGCACGGTGCGGCCGAATTCGGTGGCGGCGAGGACCACCGTATCCTTCCAGCTCGGGCCGAGAGACTGGGCGAGGCCCGAGACGCCGGTGGCGAAAGCCTTGAGCGTGTCCGCCATGCGCCCGGCCGCGGTACCCTGGCCCTGGTGCGTGTCCCAGCCGAGGCACTCCATCACGGCGACCCGCGGGCCGCGCTCGGCAGCGAGCAGCTTGCCCGCCTCAGGGGCGAGCTTGGCGAAGGCGTTCGCCTGCGGCCCTTGCGGCCCCATCGCGCGCTGGTCGCCGAGCGTCACATCGGCGAGCGCTTCCGCCTGCACTCCCTCCTCGAGCGCCGTAGTGAAGAGCCGGTCGCCGCCGTAGAGCGCGCGCAGCTCGCTGATCATGGCCGGTGGCAGGCCCGGCAACTGGGAAGGCGCCCATGACTCGACCGGCACGGTGCCGCGCAAGGCAAGCGGCACGCCCTGCCCCACGGCAAGCCCGATGCGAGACGACTCGGCGCGGTAGAGTCCGAGCGCGCGATTGAGCCAGCCGCTCTCGCTGCCATGCGGCGTCAGCGTGCCGTTCTCGAGCACGTCCTGGCCGTCGAAGTGCGAGCGCTCGCGATAGGACGTGGCCACGGCATGAAGCGCCAGCGCCTCGCCGGACTTGAAGAGCGGGGCGATCGGCTCGAGGGCGGCATTCAGGCCCCAGAAGCGGTCGAGCGGAATGATGCCGCCCGCCTCCCCGGGTGCGGCAAGGGCCAGCGGCCCGCGCGCCTCGCGATAGTCGGGGTCGCCGTAAGGAGGGACGGCCGCGAGACCGTCCATGCCGCCGCGCAGGATGACGAGCACGAAGCGGCGCTCGCCGGCAATGCGGGCGAAGGCGACGCCCGGCAGCCCCAGCGCCAAGCCGCCGCAGCCCAAGGCCATCCCGGAAAGCACGTCGCGGCGTGAGAGCATGGACTATCTCCTCTGGAACTCGCGACTGGCGAAGACGAGGGCGAGCTGCGCTGCCGGCCCGTCTGCGGATGCGATCGTCTTGAGGGTGGCGGGGGCGGCCACGGGTGCGATCGTCTCCTCCGCGATGGCGTCCGCGGAGACGACGCCGGCAAGCTTGCGCGCGGCGGCACCCGCCCACTCGATACGGTGCATGAGCGCCTCGGGAGCGAGCCAATCGGCCGCCCGGTCGGGCCAGCCGGCCGGCGAAGGGGCGGCGAACGGCGCCTGGCCAAGGACGCGGAGCGACTGCACCAGCACCCGCGCGTCCGGCAAGGTGAGGCCGCTCGCCCGCACCAGCGAGACGACGAAATCATTGGGCGTCTTCACTTTCGCAAGCGGGTCGCGCCACGCCTCGGGCGCATCGATGAGCGCGCGCGCGAGTGCCGCGAGGTCGCCGTCGCTGCGTTGGTAGACGGCGGCAAGACGATTTACCGCCGCGGCGGGCGGATCGTCGGAGATGAAGTGGCGCGCGAGCTTCCCGGCCAGATGATGCGCGGTCGCGGGATGGCGGGCGAGTGCGGTGATGGCGGCTTCCACCTCCGCCATACCCCCCTCGCGATAGCTGACGCCGAGCAGCGTCTTGGGCCCGGGTTCGTGGATGCGCGGCGCGAAGTGGAAGTCCCCGCCGCCGGGCTGGGCGGGCGGCACGATGCTCCAGCCGGTGAGCATACGCGCCATCGCCTCCACGTCCTTCTGGGTGTAGCCGCCGTTGACGCCGAGCGTGTGGAGCTCGAGCAGCTCGCGGCCGAGGTTCTCGTTGATCCCCTTGTCCGGGTTGCGCATGCCGGCCAGCGAGTTGGGGCCGATCGAGCGCGCGTTGTCGAGATAAAGCAGCATCGCCGGATTGCGCAGCACGGCGTTCAGCATCTCTGCGAAGCGGCCGAGCACATGAGGCCGGATCGCCTCGCGCTCGAAGGGCCCGCAGAGGCCTGCGATCGCGCCGCGCTGGATCGAGACCGTGAAATGGTTCGACCAGAAGGCGACGAGGCGCTCGACGAGCGGGGTGGGGCTGTCGACGGCGGCGAGCGTGCGGGCGATCGCCTCGGAGAGATAAAGCTCCCGCACCGGGGCTGCGAGTCCCGCGACCGGCGACTTCGGCGCCATTGCCTCCGCCCCCGCTTCTGCCATCGTACCGGGGCGCTGCATGGCGACCGAGGTGCGGCGCGCGAGCTCTTTTCTCTCTTCCTGGATTTCCCGGCGCAAGGCGAAGAAACGCTCGACCTGGACGCGCGGCGGCGGCAGGCCTGCGAGCGCCGCCGGGTGCTGCGGTGCAGCGAGCTGCTGCTGAAGCCAGCCACGCGGATCCGCCGAGATGCGCCGGAGATCTCCGGGCCGCGGCCCGAGCCCGAAGCGGTTTGCCGCGATGAAGGCCTGCTCGAGCGCCATCACACGTCCTTGACTGAGGACCCACAATCGTCACACCCGCGAAAGCGGGTGTCCA
This sequence comes from Alphaproteobacteria bacterium, assembly GCA_035604475.1. Classification (GTDB taxonomy): domain Bacteria; phylum Pseudomonadota; class Alphaproteobacteria; order JACZXZ01; family JACZXZ01; genus DASPPM01. The sequence continues at coordinate 942 of DATNIJ010000041.1, read as the reverse complement.
GAACTCGCGGACAGCGTCTCGCTTCAGCGGCCCTGGATGCCCGCTTTCGCGGGCATGACGAAATGAATTACGCGGTCGCGCTTGCGATCCTGCGAAGCCTCAGCCGTCGAGCCGGAGGATTCTGCCGCCTGCGGCCTCGGCATCAGCACCGTCGTGGGTGACGAGGAGTGCCGGCAGGCGGCGCGCCGCGATGAGGCCGAACACGAAGCGCCGGAACTCCTCGCGCAAGGCCGTGTCGAGCTTGCCGAACGGCTCGTCCAGAAGAAGGGCCTGCGGCTCGGCGAGAAGCGTGCGCAGGAGTGCTATCCGCGCGCGCTGGCCGCCCGAGAGCGTCGCCGGATCGCGCGGCGAAAAGCCGGCGAGGCCGGCGCCGGCGAGGGCGGCCTCGATGCGCCGGGCGCGTTGGCGCTTGCCGCGGATGGCGGGGGGCAACCCGAAGGCGAGGTTCCCGCCGACCGAGAGGTGCGGAAAGAGGAGATCGTCCTGAAAGAGAATGCCGAGCCGCCGTCGCTCGGGCGGCAGCCGGGTCACCTCGGTCTCTCCCACATAGACCCGGCCGCGCGCGCTGAAGACGGGGTCGACGGTGCCGCCGATGAAGGCAAGGAGGGTGGACTTGCCCACCCCGCTCGGGCCCATGATGGTCACCACTTCGCCCCCCTCGACCGCGAGATCGAGCGTCGGCACGAGGAGGCGTCCAGCAAGTGCTATCTCGACGCTGGCGAGACGCAAGAGGCCGCTCATCCCGACCTCGCGAGCCCGCGCCGGTTCGCATAGATCGCCGCGGGCAGCAGGAGCGCCAGACCGTAGAGGACGAGCGGCAGCAGCGACTGCAGGAAAACGTAGACGCCGATCACGCGGCGGTCCGCTCCCGCCGCGAGCGTCACCGCCACCGTCGTGAGCGTGCTAAGCCGGCCGGCACCTGCGAAGAGCGTGGGGAGATAC
>DATNIJ010000040.1:0-2125 GCA_035604475.1 Alphaproteobacteria bacterium | reverse complement strand
CAGGAACTTGCCGGCCATGACCAGCTCCACCCGGTCGCCCTTCGGATCGGGCTTGCGGCGGATCTCCATGTCGAAATCGATGGCGCTCATGATGCCGTCGCCAAACTCCTCTTCGATGAGCGCCTTCCAGCTGGTGCCATAGACCTGGACGAGCTCGTAGAAGCGATAGATGAGCGGGTCGGTCGGCACGGCCGTGGGTAGCGAGCCCCGGTAGGGGATCTCGGTGAGGAGTGCCGCCTCCTCCACACTCAACCCGAGAAGCTTGGCCGCCCGGGCCGCCTGCGCCTTCTCGAGCTTCATCTGGCCCAAGAGGGCGGCGGTCAGGAAGGCCGGCGAGTTGCCGCCGATCTTCTGCGCGATCGCCTGCCAGGAGAGCCCCTTCTTGCGCTTGGCGTCGAGGATTTTCGCGGTGAGCTCGGTTCTCGTCATCTCGCACCTCTCATAAGACGGAGCGCCAGTCCGACCTCCGGTGCCGACGCTAGCAACCGTCATGCCACGACAAAAGGGGCGTTTCTTACGGCAAGCGGATCGCGCGCGGCAGGGCTTGTTGGCCGGAATTTCCGGCTTGCCTCTTTCTTGGGCATGATGGGCGCGAGATTTTGCAAAAATCCCGGCGCGGGATCATAGTGCGCGCCGATGACCGTGCCGAAGGATCCCGAGGTGTCCGACCATTCAGCACTTGCGTCGACCGCTCCTAGTGCCGAAGCGGACGCGCTTGCACTCCTGCGCTCCGTGTTCGGCTACGCCGGCTTCCGCGGCGAGCAGCAGGCCATCATCGACCATGTGGCCGCGGGCGGCGACGCGCTCGTGCTGATGCCGACCGGTGCCGGCAAGTCGCTTTGCTACCAGATACCGGCACTCCTGCGTCCCGGCACCGGCATCGTGGTCTCGCCGCTCATCGCCCTCATGAAGGACCAGGTGGATGCGCTGCGCCAGGCCGGCGTGCGCGCGGCGGCGCTCAACTCCTCGCTCCCGCCGGGCGAGGGCCGTGCCGTCGAGCGCGCGCTCGCGGAGGGGCGCCTCGACCTTCTCTATATCGCGCCCGAGCGGCTCACCATGCCGCGCACCCTCGAGCTCCTCGCAGGCACGCGGATAGCCCTCTTCGCCATCGACGAGGCCCATTGTGTCTCGCAATGGGGCCATGACTTCCGGCCCGAATATCTTGCCCTCTCCATCCTCCACGAGCGCTTTCCCGCGGTGCCGCGCATCGCGCTCACCGCGACCGCCGACAGCGTCACCCGCCGCGACATCGTCATGCGGCTCGCGCTCGGCCAAGCGCGCATCTTCGCCGCGGGCTTCGACCGGCCCAACATCCGCTACCGGGTGGTGGCCAAGCGCGAGCCTTGGACGCAGCTCCTCGCCTTCATCAAGGGCGAGCACGCGGGCGATGCGGGCATCGTCTATTGCCGCACCCGCAGCGCGGTCGAGGAGACGGCGGCGTGGCTCAGCGCGAGGGGGCTTCCCGCATTGCCCTATCACGCCGGTCTCGAGCCCGCCCAGCGCACGCAGCACCAGGAGCGCTTCCTCCAGGAGGAGGGCATCGTGGTCGTCGCCACCATCGCCTTCGGCATGGGCATCGACAAGTCCAACGTGCGCTTCGTCGCCCATCTCGACGTGCCGAAGAACCTCGAGGCCTATTACCAGGAGACCGGGCGCGCCGGCCGCGACGGGCTCCCGGCCGATGCCTGGATGACTTACGGCATGGCCGACGTGACGGCACTCCTCGGCTTTCTCGCGCGCTCGGAGCTCGACGAGGCGCAGCGCCGCATCGAGCGCCACAAGCTCAACGCGCTCCTCGGCTACTGCGAGACCACGCGCTGCCGCCGCCAGGTCCTCCTCGGCTATTTCGGCGAGCGCGACCATGCGCCCTGCGGCAACTGCGACACCTGCCTCGCCCCGCCGGTGGCCTGGGACGGGCTCGTCGCGGCGCAGAAGGCGCTCTCGGCGGTGGCGCGCACGGGTCAGCGCTTCGGCGTGGAGTATCTCGTCAACCTGCTCCTCGGCGAGGCCGACGAGCGCATGCACCGCTTCGGGCACGACCGTCTCAAGACTTTCGGGGTGGGGCGCGAGCTCGACAGGCGCCAATGGCGCTCGGTCTTCCGCCAGCTCGTGGCACTTGGGCATC
>DATNIJ010000039.1:0-5270 GCA_035604475.1 Alphaproteobacteria bacterium | reverse complement strand
GCGCGCCGTGCGCAGCCATGAGCTCCGCCTCACGCGCCGTCTCCTCGACGGGCTCGCGCACCTCGAGGGCGTGCGGGTGATCGGCCCGGGCGATACGCACGACCGGCGCGGGGTGGTGTCCTTCCACTTGGCCGGCATCCCCCCCGCCGAGGTCTGCCGCGTCCTCGATCTCCGTCATGGCGTGGCGATGCGCTCGGGCTATCATTGCGCCCAGCCGCTCGTGGCGGCGTTCGGCGTCGCCGGCGTAGCGCGCGCCAGCCTCGGCCCTTACAACGACGATACGGACGTGGACGCCCTTCTCGCAGGCGTGGAGGAGCTCACGCGGCAGCCTTCGCTCGTCACCGCGGCGGCGAAGCCGGCGCCGAAGCGGGCGGCAAGCTAGGGGCTAGAGCACGTCCCGTTGATATGGAAACACCATCGTCACCCCCGCGAAAGCGGGGTCCATGGATTCCCGCTTTCGCGGGAATGACGGTGAAAGGATGCTGATTCCATATCAATGAAATAGGCTCTAGAAACTCCTCAGCTCGCCGAGAGGGCCACGCCGAGCGCCAAGAGCATCGCATAGAGGAGAGCGAGCCGGGACGCCCTTGGCGTCATCGGCCGCAGCTCCTTGGGCTCCGCAAGCGTGCACACCGCGCGGCCGATGAGGCAAGCCAGCGGAAGGGTGAGCAAGGGCAGAAGCACCGTGACCTTCAAGCCCAGGCCCAACCAAAACCAGAAGGGCGCCAGGTAGGCCAAGAGCGAGAGCATCAGATACTCGGCGCGGCTCCAGCCGATGCCGAAGCGAACGGCTCCCGTGCGCCAGCCCTTCACGCGATCGAAACCCCGATCGCGGATGTCGTCGATGATCATCACATTCGTCACCAAGGCACCGACCGGCAGGCCGAGCACGAGGGCGCTCAGCGGGAGTGCGGGTGCTGCTATGCGCCAGATCGCGGGCGAGCCGTGGAGAGAGGCGGCCTGGATGTAGTAGGTCCCCGCGACGGCAACCACGCCGAACATGAGGAAGAATATCGGGTCGGCCAGGCCGAGCCTGGCGTAGGGAACAGGGCCCCCCGCATAGGCCAGGCTTGCAACGATACCGACGATCCCGATGAGCAGCACCGGAAGGCCGCCGATGGAGAAAAGATAGGGTCCCGGGAGGACGCCGAGAAGAATGGAGGCGACGATGGCCAGCTTGAGGCCGGGAAACGTGAGCGTTCCGTCCGCAAGGGCGTGCAGCAATTCGGGATGCTCGGGGACGTGGCGGTGGCCGCGCAGGAGCTCGTAATTGTCGGTCAGCACGCCGCCTATATGGATGAACCAGCTGCCGAGGAAGGCAAGCGCCAGCGGGACCGGCGCGAAGACGTGATCGTGAACGGCAAGGCCGGCGGCAACGGCCACCGGTGCCGCGGCGGTGGGCAGCGTATGCCCGGGATAAAGCAGCAGGTCGACCCAGATCTCGCGCCGGTAGAGCAACGGAAGCCTTGCCATGGTACCTTTCAAGGTTGTTTGACCAGCGCGTGGCACGGATCGCGTGGCGGCGGGGCGCAAGCGTGCGCGCTCCGGGTCCTTCGCGCAAGCGGGATCGGCAGCGCAGGGCCAAGGCATGTGGCGCGTATGATCGCGTAGGACAAGGGAACTCAAGGACGGTCTCAAATGAGGCACATTGAAACGAAGATGGCCGCAGCGGCGGCGCTCCTCCTCTTGGGCGGCTGCGTCAACACGCCGATCGGGCCGGATGTGGCGGTGATGCCGGCGCCGAACAAGCCTTTCGAGGTCTTCGCGCAGGATCAGACGATGTGCCGGCAATATGCCGAGCAAGCGATCGGCGGAAGCGGTGCCGCGGAGACGGCGGCGGCCAATCAAGGCATCGGCAGTGCCGTTGTCGGCACAGTACTCGGCGCCGGGCTTGGTGCCGCGGTGGGCGGTGCCGGGGGTGCGGCCATCGGTGCCGCCTCCGGCGCCATCGCCGGCACCGCGGTCGGCGTGGGTGCCGCCCAAGCGACGGGATGGGAGGGCCAGCGGCGCTACGACATCGCTTACATGCAGTGCATGTACGCCAAGGGAAACCAGCTGCCGGGCGCCCGGATCATGGCGGCACCCCCGCCCCCGCCCCCGCCGGGCGCATTCCCGCCGGTTAGCTCGGTGCCGACCCCGCCGGTCACCTCGTCACCCTTGCCGCCGGCGCCTAAGAGCTGAGCGAGCGAGAGCGCGCTTTTGTGGGAGTGGGGATTGGCGTCGTGAGGCCGGCGCGCGGGCAATAGATCAGTTCACCTCATCCTGAGGAGCGTCGCGCTTGCGACGCGTCTCGAAGGATGGGGACGTGGACAACGTGACCCACCATCGCCGCGAAGGCGCGCTCGCGAGGAGATCAAAGGGCAAATGCCGGCTCGCCGAAGGCAAGGCCTGCGGCCCTTACCCCGGAAGGCCACCCTCCAAGAGCCGGCTCAGCGCCCAGAGGACGAGCCCCGAAAGCGTGAGCGCCGCAAGGATGCCGGGCATGCCCACCGCGCGGCGCCTCCAGCCGGTGAGCTCAAGCACTTTGGCGCGCGCGCTCGCCCCCGGCCTTGCGCCGCGGAGATAGCCGGCGAGCTGCGGCAAGTGATCCGCAAGGTGCCCAGACCAGGCATTGATGCGGCACGACTCCGGAACGAAGAAATCGATCTCGCTCGACGGCTCAGGGGGCTCGATGAAAACGCCGAAGATCGGCACGTGCTGCCGTTGAGCCACGGACATCTCCTCGCGCGCCGGCCGCGAATCCTCCGTGGCTTTCGACACGACGAGCACGAAGGCACGCGACTGCTCGATCCCACGTCTCAATTTTCCGACCACACCTTGGCCGCCGCGCAACTGCCGGGATGCCATCAAGCAGCGTAAGCCGGCATTCTCGAGCATGTCGCAGATTTCCTTCGCTTTCGCCCAATCGAGCGGCGCGTAGCTCACGAAGGCTGCATAAGCGGACGCGGGCTCTGTCATGTCCTAAAGTTGCCTCCGAGCGCCTGAAAACCGCTCCGGCGCGCGCGAAGAGGAGAAGGCAAACGGCCCTTCTCGCCCGGCGGTCGCCTGGATCGGCTTTGATCTCCTCCCTTAGGACAAAGCTGCCGTCGATAAAATGATGCAGATCAATCGCTAAAATTGCGCCTAATGCAGCGAGTGCCGAGTCGAGCCATCTCATGCGGTGACAGGCTGTGCTGAGCGTGCGGCCTCGAGGGGCCGAGCGCGCTCGCCCTGATCCGCCTTGGCGCCAAGCGCGAAAAGGGGCATTCTCGCGCTCGCCTCCCGGTCATCGGAGGAATGCCCGCAAGGGGGAATGGCGATGAGCGTCCGAGGAGCCCTGCTGCAATCCTACTTCGTGCCGAACGGCTCCTATCTGATGGAGCTCGCCGAGGACGGCAGCACGGCCGCGGTAGTGCAGGTGCTGCAAGGAATCGGCCGCACCATCGAGCAGGAGCTCAAGGCCGACGCCATCATCGTCGCTTCGCCGCACTGGCTCCCCAAGAGCGGCTTCTTCGTGGACCCGGGCGCGATCCACGAATCCTTCCACGACTACGTGCTGCGCCCGGCTCCCTTCGGGCGCCGTTTCTACACCCATGTGCTGCCAGGCGACCCCGCCCTCGCCAACGCGCTGATCGCGGCAGGAGAGGCCGAGGGTTTGCCCGTGCGCGCCAAGAGCTACGGCATGGATCACGGCGCCTTCTGCCCCTTGAAGGTGATGGGGGTGCGCTTGCCGACCGTCTCGATCTCGATCTCGCAGCGTCCGTTCGAGGAGTGCGTGCGCTGGGGACGGGCCATTCGCAAGGCCGTCGAGAAGAGCGGCCGGCGCGCCGTGCTCGTCGCTCCCGGCAATCTCTGCCACCGCCTCGATCTGCGCGACGAGAGCGCGCGCGAGGATTATTTCCCCGCCGGCAAGGCGTTCGACAACCGCGTCATCGAGCTGGTGACGGCCGGCCGCAGCCGCGACATCGCGAATATCGATCGCGAGCTGTGGCGGGCGGCGGCTCCGGAAGCCGATGGCCGTCCCCTCTTCCTGATCGCCGGTGCCTCGGGCAATGCGCCGGGCCGCCTGTTGCAATACCAGGGTGCGATCTATTCCGTGGGCGACGCGACCTTCGCCTTCGATACGCTCGCCGCCTAGGAGTCCCGCATGATTGCGACGCTCGATCCCCTCCATCCGCATTTCATCTATGATGCGAAGCGCAAGGTCGGCACTGCCCGCGGCAGCGATAAGCAAGGCAAGGAATGGCTGCTCGAATTCCGCGAGCGGCACGACGACGATCGCATGACGGTCGCGGTGATCGATCCCCAAGGCGAGGAGCACCGGGTGACCGTTTCCGAGGAGGATTTCACCTTCACGGACAATACGGTCCGCTTGGCAGCCCTGCCTCAAATGCGCATCTTCATGCACCCGGTCTACGTCAAGAAGCTGCGCGGCTTCACCCGGGGCAACATCCCGACACCGGACATTGCGGGGCCCAGCCTGCCGTAGCACCAGCGGGCCGACCCGCGCTCGCGTCGGGCGAGTGCGGGCGGTGCTACGCCCTCAAAAAGGGCTCCTACATCTTCACTTGGCTGATCTGAATGATCGGCTGAATGTCGGTGTAGTTGGGGATGTCCGCCATGATCTCGGCCGCATGCGGCGTAAAGGCCGCCTGGAACGTCTCGACGGAGTCGAGGTAAAGATGGCCCATGGCGGCATAGGTCGGACGCGATCCGGGGGCGGCACCGGAGATGCCCTGCTCCACGGCAAGGCGCTTGCAGGCGGCGCCGAGCTTTTGCTGAACCATGGGCATGTGCCGCTTGCAGTAATACTCCATATCGAACTTGCTGCCGTCCCGGTTCGGATAGAGCACGCTCACTTTGATCATCGAGGTCTCCTCCCTTTGGCCGGCGGCAACATGCCGACGATTGGTCTTCCCCGCGGCGGCCGCAACCGGTTTCGCGGCTTATTACCCGATCCTCCCGGGTGAGGCGGGGTGCACGCATCAAACTGCACCTTCCCGGCCCCGACGGCAAGGTGGTGCCGGTCGGGACCAATCTGACCCTGACCTTCAACACGATCGCCGGCCATCTAGGCAACTCGCCGCACTGAGTCGTCCGGCGCCGTCGCAGAGGCAAGCATCGCCCCGCCGCATGCCTGGGGGCGGCATGGGTAACGTCAATTGTTGTGTGTCAGGAGGAAAGGGGTAGCTGAGCCCTGGGACTTGTTTTCATGGTTGAAGACGGCGAAGAGGATTCGGTCCATGGAGGTTCTGTCCTGGAAGGTTCCCATCGGCCGGGTCCGGCGGCGG
>DATNIJ010000038.1:0-2708 GCA_035604475.1 Alphaproteobacteria bacterium | reverse complement strand
GCTCGGGCTGCCGGACGACGCCGAGCACGTCAATCCCAACGGCGGGGCGATCGCGCTTGGCCATCCGCTCGGGGCCTCTGGCGCCCGCCTCGTCTTGACCGCCGCTTACGAGCTCGCCCGGCGCCGGCGCCGCTACGCGCTTACCACGATGTGCATCGGCGTCGGCCAGGGCATCGCCATGATGATCGAGCGGGTGTGAGAATGGCGCAGCCGTCCCTCACCCTTCCCATCGCTCCGCCCGGCGCGAGTAGCGCGCCTCTCATGCATAATGCAGAAGAGGCGGGCCTTTGGCCCGCGGGGGCCCCTTCCCTCTCCCGCTTGCGGGAGAGGGTCAGGGTGAGGGACAGCGGCGCTTGATGATATTTTGCGATGAGGGCACCGCATGAGAGGCGCGCTGAAAAAGCCCGAACTCGACCCGATCGAGGTGGCGAGCCGCGATGAGATCGCGGCACTCCAAACGAAGCGGCTCAAATGGACGCTGGCGCACGCTTTCGCGAACGTGCCGCATTACAAAGCGGCCTTTGCCGCGGCCGGCGTCCATCCCGACGACTTCAAGCACCTGGATGATCTCGCCAAGTTCCCTTTCACCACCAAGGAGGACCTGCGCCGGAACTATCCCTACGGCCTCTTCGCCGTCCCGCGCGAGAAGATCGTGCGCGTCCATGCCTCCTCCGGCACTACGGGCAAGCCCACGGTGGTGGGCTACACCAAGGCCGACATCGAGGTGTGGGCCGAGCTCATGGCGCGCTCGATCCGCGCCTCCGGCGGAAGGGCGGGCGACATCGTGCACGTCGCCTATGGCTACGGCCTCTTCACCGGCGGCTTGGGCGCCCATTACGGCGCCGAACGGCTCGGCTGCACCGTCATCCCGGTGTCGGGCGGCATGACCGAGCGGCAGGTGCAGATCATCCAGGATTTCAAGCCCAGCATCATCATGGTGACGCCGAGCTACATGCTGGCGATCGCCGACGAATTCGCGCGCCAGGGCCTCGACGCGCGCAGCACCTCCTTGCGCATCGGCATTCATGGCGCCGAGCCCTGGACCGAGGCGATGCGCAAGGAGATCGAGCGGTACTTCGACATCGACGCGGTCGACATCTACGGCCTTTCCGAGGTGATGGGGCCGGGGGTCGCCAATGAGTGCGTCGAGACCAAGGACGGGCCGACCATCTGGGAAGACCATTTCTATCCCGAGGTCATCGATCCCGGCACCGCCAAGCCCTTGCGCGACGGGGAGTTCGGCGAGCTGGTCTTCACCACCCTCACCAAGGAGGGCCTTCCCGTCATCCGCTACCGCACGCGCGACTTGACCCGCTTGGCCCCCGGCACCGCGCGCAGCTTCCGCCGCTTCACGCGCATCACCGGCCGCTCCGACGACATGCTGATCATCCGCGGCGTCAACCTCTTCCCCACCCAGATCGAGGAGATCATCCTCAAGGACGAGCGCCTCTCGCCCCACTACGTGCTCGAGGTGAAGCGCGAGGGCCGGCTCGACACGCTCACCATCGTGGTGGAGGGGGCCCTTGGCCTGCCGCCCGCAGCCCAGGCGAGTGCCGCCAAGTCGCTCCAGCACGAGGTCAAGGCCTACGTCGGCGTCACTGCCGAGGTGAAGGTGGTGGCGACCGGCACGGTCGAGCGCTCGCTCGGCAAGGCAAAGCGTATCATCGACTTGCGGGCGAAGGAATAAGGGAGCGGCACTCGGGCATGAGCGGCTACGCTTATCGGCACTACCCCTATCGTCCCGCGAGCGCGAGCGCGGGCGGGCGGCACCGGGTCGCGGTGGTGGGCGCCGGCCCGGTCGGGCTTGCCGCGGCGATCGACCTCGGCCAGCGCGGGGTCGAGGTCGTGGTGCTCGACGAGGACGACACCGTGAGCAGCGGGAGCCGCGCCATCTGCTGGGCCAAGCGCACGCTCGAGATCTTCGACCGGCTCGGCGCTGTAGCGCCCATGATGGCGAAGGGCATCACCTGGAACCGCGGCAAGCTGTTCCACCGCGACCGGCTGCTTTACAGCTTCGATCTCCTGCCCGAGCCCGAGCACAAATTTCCCGCCTTCATCAATCTCCAGCAATATTACGTGGAGGCAGCACTCGTCGAGCGCGCGAATGAGGTGGCGGGGATCGAGCTCCGCTGGAAGAACCGCGTGGTGGGTGCCAAGCAGCTCAACGACGGCGTGGCACTCCAACTCGAGACGCCGGAGGGCGGCTACGCGCTCAGCGCGGACTATGTCATCGCGGCGGATGGCGCCAAGAGCCAGCTGCGGCAGCTCCTCGGCCTCGAGTTCGAGGGACGCACCTTCGAGGACCGCTTCCTCATCGCCGACGTGAGAATGAAGGCCGACTTCCCGACCGAGCGCTGGTTCTGGTTCGAGCCGCCCTTCCATTCGGGGCCTTCGGCCCTCCTCCATCGCCAGGCGGACGACATCTGGCGCATCGACCTCCAGCTCGGGCCCGAGGTCGATCCCGAGGAGGAGCGCAAGCCCGAGCGCGTCATCCCGCGCCTCCAGGCGATGCTCGGCCCCGAGCGCCCCTTCGAGCTCGAATGGGTGAGCGTCTACCGCTTCCAGTGCCGCATGCTGCAGCGCTTCCGCCACGGCCGCGTGTTCTTCGCGGGCGACTCGGCGCACCAGGTCTCGCCCTTCGGCGCGCGCGGCGGCAACAGCGGCATAGAGGACGCCGACAATCTCGCCTGGAAGCTGGAGCTCGTGCT
>DATNIJ010000037.1:0-18308 GCA_035604475.1 Alphaproteobacteria bacterium | reverse complement strand
CGACGAAGCTGTCGGCGACCTTGAACGGCGCCTCCGAGGTGCCGCCGGTGACGACGGCGGCCACCGGCAAGGCGGCCCTCACGCTCGACAAGGGCACCAAGATGCTGACCTGGGAGATCAGCTACAGCGGCTTGAGCGGCGACGCCAAGGCAGCCCACTTCCACGGGCCCGCGGCCGCCGGTGCGAACGCCGGCGTAGAAGTGCCGATTCCCGTCGGCCCCAGCCCGATGAAGGGCTCAGCCACCTTGACCGACGCGCAGATGGCCGATTTTCTCGGCGGCAAGATCTACATCAACATCCACACCGCGGCCCACGGCGGCGGCGAGATCCGCGGCCAGGTGATGGCGGGCATGTAGCGCAGCAGGCTGCTTCGTTTCTTGCCCCCCTCCCTACCCTCCCCCTCAAGGGGGGAGGGGATGAGCGAGTGACATCAAAACTTCCCCCTCTCCCTCGAAGGGGGAGGGTGGGGTGGGGGTGACGCTCGAATTATCGAGGTCAAGAGCTATTCACGCCGCGCTCTTCTTCTCCGCCTGTTGGATCGCCTGCCAGATCGCAAGCGGGGTGGCGGGCATGTCGAGGTGGCCGATGCCGAGCCCGCTGAGCGCGTCGACGACGGCGTTCATCACCGCGGGCAGCGCGCCGGCGCAGCCGGCTTCCCCGCAGCCCTTCGCACCCAGGAGATTGGTCTTGGCCGGCACCGGGTGGCTGAAGAAGGCGAAGCTCGGCAGGTCGGGCGCGCGCGGCAGCGCGTAATCCATGTAGGAGCCGCTGAGGAGCTGGCCGTCCTTGTCGTAGACGGTGCGCTCCATGAGCGCCTGGCCGATGCCCTGAACCACCCCGCCATGGAGCTGGCCTTCGACGAGGAGCGGGTTGATGAGGTTGCCGAAGTCGTTGACCATAACGTAGCGCACGACCTCGGCCGTCCCGGTCGAGGGATCGATCTCGACCTCGGCTATGTGGCAGCCGTTGGGGTAGGCCGAAGGCGCATGGTCGAAGACGTGCTTCACGTCGAGCGTCGCCGGCACCTCGGGCGGCAGCTTGAGCCCATGGCGCAGCTTCTCCGCGAGCTCCATGATGCCGATCCCGCGGTCGGTGCCGACGATGGTGAAGCGGCCGCCCGCGAACTCGATGTCGGCCGCCGCCGCCTCGAGCACGGCAGAGGCGATCTTCTTGCCCTGCTCTACCACCTTCTCGCTCGCCTCCACGATCGCCGAGCCGCTCGCCATCACCGACTTCGAGCCGCCCGTACCCCCGCCCGCGACGAGCTCATCGCTGTCGCCCTGGAGCAGGCGGATGCGCGCGAAGGGCACGCCGAGCTTCTCGTGCAGGATCTGCGCGAAGGGCGAGGCGTGGCCCTGGCCGTAGTCGAGCGTGCCGGTGATGATGGTGACCGTGCCGTTGGCCTCGAAGCGGATGCCGCCCATCTCCTTCATGGGGGGTGCGGTCACCTCGAGATAATTGCCGATGCCGCGGCCGCGCAGCAGGCCGCGCGCTGCACTCTCCCGCTTGCGCTCGGCAAAGCCGTTCCAGTCGGCCTCAAGAAGCGCCTTCTCCATGAGGCGGGTGAAATCGCCGCTGTCGTAAGTGGTGCCCGCCGGCGTCTTATGGGGCATCTCCTCGGGCCGCACGTGATTGCGCCGGCGCAGCTCGACCGGGTCGATCCCCATCTCGCGCGCCGCCGCGTCCACGAGCCGCTCCATGACGTAGTTGCCCTCGGGCCGGCCGGCGCCGCGATAGGCGTTGATCGGCACCGTGTTGGTGAAGACGAGCTTGGTCGAGGTCTCGACGAGGGGCGTGCGGTAGACGCCGATCGCGTTCTTGGTGACGTTCATCGTCGGCATGAGCGGCGAGACGTGCGCCAGCCGGCCGCCGAGGTTGCCGTAGCCGGTGATGCGCAGGGCCAGGAAACGGCCGTCCTTGTCGAGCGCCAGCTCGGCCACATATTCGTGGTCGCGCCCCTGCGTGTCGGAGAGAAAGCTCTCGGAGCGCTCGTCCGTCCACTTGACGGGGCGGCCGAGCGCGCGCGCCGCATGCAGAATGCAGACGTACTCGGGGAAGACCGGCGCCTTCATGCCGAAGGAGCCGCCGATGTTGCCGGAAAGCACGCGCACCTTCTCGAGCGGCACCTTGAGGATGTCCTTGGCGATCTGGTTGCGCAAGCCGAAGACGCCCTGGCAGCCGGCGTGGATCGCCCATTTGTCCGCCTTGGCGTCGTAGGCAGCTATGGCCGAGCGCGGCTCCATGGCGCAGACGACGATTCGGTTGTTCTCGATCTCGAGGCGCGTGACATGAGCCGCGCGCTTGAAGGCGTCGGCGACCTTCTCGGCATCGCCGTAATGGAAATCGGCGGCGATATTCAAGGGAACGTCGTCGTAGACAAGGGGAGCGCCCGGCTTGGCCGCCTCGCTCGCGCGGGTGACGGCGGGAAGCGGCTCGATATCGACCTCGACCGCTTCGGCCGCGTCCTTGGCCTCTGCGATGCTTTCGGCGACGACGCAGGCGAGCGCATCGCCCAAATAGAGCACGCGGTCCGTCGTCAAGGCGGGCCAGGCGGGCTGCCGCATGGGCGTGCCGTCGCGGTTGGCAGCAGGCAGCAGGCATTTGAGCGTGCCGTAGCCGGCGGCCGCGAGCTCCTCGCCGGTCACCACCGCGAGCACGCCCGGCATGGCGCGCGCGGCGCGCACGTCGATTGACTTGAGCCGGCCGTGGGCATGGCGGCTGCGCACCATCACCGCATAGGCCTGGGAGGACAGCTTCACATCGTCGGTGTAGCGGCCCTCGCCGCGCAGGAGATAGGGATCCTCGCTGCGCGGCACCGGCTGGCCGATGCCGTATTGCCTCTCGCTCGAGTCCTCGATCGGATAACGCGCGTCCATGAATGCCCTCTCGCTATCGTCCACAAGTCGGATAGGATATCGACCGCCTCAGCCCTCGGGGCAAGACCGCACTACCCCGGCACCGGCTGCTCCGCACGTCCAAAATCTCGGGAGTCTCAATCGCCTTCCCCGGTGCGAGGCACAGCCCGCAGCACCAGGAGAAATCGCCACGCATGAAGGAGTTGGAGGACGACCCGCACCTTGCTCGAGCAAGGTGGCACAGGGCCTGGCCATGGTCAAGGTGTCGGCGGTGTACGCTGCAGGGCTCTCGCATTTGGATCGTGGCTCCGGCTTATCGCCTCATGAGAATGCCCCCTCTCCCCTTGAGGGAGAGGGAGGGGCCCATCGCGAAGCGATGGGAGGGTGAGGGGTCCCGCATGACGCTGAAGACGTGGCCGCCGTCGAAACCCTCTTCCGGCCTGCCGGCCGTAGAACCCCTCACCCGGCCCTGCGGGCCGACCTCTCCCTCAAGGGGAGAGGTTGTTGGGGGGCAGCTCAACGCCAAATGCGATTGTCCTCGCGCACGCCAGCACGATTCAGCCGCCGGGGCACTGCAATCCCCTTGAACGCGGCCCGCCCGGCGCCCTAGGCTCATGCCCGCGATCGAGTGCAAGGCTGGGGACAGCAAGGAACGACCGCGCCCAAAAGGAGCCGCCCATGCCTTTCGAGACCCGCCTCACGCCGGAGATGATCGAGCGCTTCACCAAATCGGGTCATTGGCGCAAGGAGACCTTCTACGATTTGCTGAGTGCCGAGGCGGGGCGGCACCCCGAGCGGATCGCCGTCGTCGACGCCAAGTCCCGCGTCAGCTACGGCGAGCTCCTGGAGAAGGTCGAGCGCAGCGCCGCCTTCCTCAGAAAGTGCGGGATCGGACGCGGGGACGTGGTGACCATTCAGCTCCCCAACTGGGTGGAGTTCGCCTACGTCTTCTTCGCCCTCGAATTGCTCGGTGCCGTCGCCAACAAGATCAGCCCCGATTTCCGCAGCCGCGAGGTCGATTACATCCTGCGCTTCTCGAAAAGCCGCGCCTATGTCTCTGCCTCGTCGTTCAAGGGCTTCGACTATCCCGCGATGATACGCGCGCTCAAGCCGCGTCTCCCGGAGCTCAAGCTCATTTGCGTGATCGACGGCGAGGGCGAAGGCGACACGCTCTCCCTTGTCGAGGGACTTAGGACGTCGGCCCCCCTCGCCCTTGAAGAGCGGGTGCGCATGGATGCCAACGAGGTCTACCGCATGGCCTTCACCTCGGGCACCACGGGAAATCCGAAGTGCGTGCTGCATTCCTTCAACACCACGCTCCCGGCGGTGCGCTTCATGACGCGCGACATGCGCGCCAGCCAAGACGACGTCTTCCTCATCTATCTCCCCATCGGCCTCAATTGGGGCTATCTCCTCCTGCTCCAGGCCCTGATGCTCGGCGCCCGCGCGGTGCTGCTCGACCGCTTCTCGGGGCGCGCGGCACTCGAGCTCATCGAGCGCGAGCGCGTCAGCTTCATCGGCACGGCACCCGCCTCGATCATCGCCATGCTGAACGATCCGGAGCTCGAGCGCTTCGACGTCTCCTCCTTGCGCGTCGTCATCACCGGCGGCGCCTCCTGTCCGGTCGAGACGCTGCGCGAGTTCCAGCGCCGCATGTCGGGCCGGATCATCGAGCTCTACGGCATGCTCGAGACCGGCTACCACACCTACACGCGCTTCGAGGACGACCCCGAGCGCGTGAACGGCACCATCGGGCACGCAGTCGAGGGCATGGGGCTGCGCCTCCTCGCCCCCGACGGGAGCGACGTGGGCCCGGGCGAGCAAGGCGAGATCGCCTGCTTGGGCCCCTCGGTGCATCTCGGCTACAGCGACAATGCGCAAGCGAACGCCGAGGCCTTCACCGCCGACGGCTGGTTCCGCTCGGGCGACCTCGGCGAGTTCGCCGACGCGCACGGCAACGTGCGCATCGTCGGCCGCTCCAAGGAGATCATCAACCGCGGCGGCAAGAAGTTCTTCCCGCGCGAGGTCGAGGAGATCCTCTATACGCACCCCAAGGTGCTGCACGCGGCGATCGTCGGCGTGCCCGATCCCCGGCTCGGCGAGCGCAACTGCCTCTGCGTGGTGCCCAAGGCGGACGCCCAGGTCTCGCTCGCCGAGTTCGTCGATTTCCTCACCGGCGAGGTCGCCACCTACAAGCTGCCCGAGCGCCTCGAGATTTTCGCCGAGCTCCCCTTCACGCCGACCGGCAAGCTGCAGCGCTTCGTCCTCGCCCGCCAGGTCCAGGAGCGCGACGCCAAGCGCAAGGCGGGGTGAGGCACCGATAGCAGGAGCAAGATTTCGCGCGGAGGACGCGGAGTTTCCGCAGTGGCCGCAGAGGAGAAATTCTTCCCCCCGTCCTCCGCGCATCCTCCGCGTCCTCCGCGCTAAAACCTTGCTTCCTGATCTCCTTGATCACAATGTCAGAAACCGCGCCTTGACCTCGTCGCGCTCGGCCTGGAAGCGCGGAAGCGGCGCCTCGTAGACCATGCGTCCCTTGACCATGACATAGACGCGGTCCGCGACCGCCTCGGCGAGGCGCAGGTTCTGCTCGACGAGGAGGACGGAGACGCCCTCGGCCCCGAGCCCGGCGATCACGCGGGTGAGCTCCTCGACCACCTGGGGGGCGAGACCCTGCGAGGGCTCGTCCAGCAGCATGATCTTGGGATCGATGACGAGGGCCCGCGCCAGCGCCAGCATCTGCTGCTCGCCGCCCGATAGCTGCCAGCCCTTGCTGCGGCGGCGCTCGGCAAGTGCTGGGAAGAGCTCCAGGAGGCGTGCGAGCGTCCAGCGCCTGGCGGGCCGGCGCGCCGCGACCGCGATGTTCTCGAGCACGGTCAAATCCGGGAAGATCATGCGGCCCTCGGGCACGTAGGCCACACCCAGGCGCGCGATCGCGTGCGAGGGGCGGCCGGCCACGTCCTCGCCGGCCAGGAGCACGCGGCCGCGGCTGGGCGGCGTCAGCCCCATGATCGAGCGCACCGTCGTCGTCTTGCCCACGCCGTTGCGGCCGAGCACGGCGGCGATCCCGCCTTCCGGGATCTCGAGATCGACGCCATGCAGGATGTGCCCCTGGCCGTAATAGGTATGGAGCCCCTCCACGCGCAGCATCACTCCGCCCCTCCGAGATAGGCGCGCTGCACCACCGGGTCGGCGCGCACCGCCGCGGCCGGGCCGTCGGCGATGACGTGGCCGCGGTGAAGCACGGTGATGTTGTCCGCGAGCTTGAACACCACCTCCATGTCGTGCTCGACGAGGATCATGGTGAGCTCGCCGCCGGCAAGGGCCGCTTTGAGGTTGTCGACCGCATGGTCGGTCTCCTCGATCGAGAGGCCTTGCGTCGGTTCGTCGAGCATGAGGAGGCGCGGCTTCTGCGCGATCGCCATGGCGACCTCGAGCAGGCGCTGGTCGCCGTGCGAGAGGAGGGCCGCGGGCCGGTCGGCGAGGGGCGAGAGGCGCATGCGCTCGAGCGCCTCATCGGCCAGCGCTGCCGTGCGGGCCAAGACGCCGCCGCCGCCCAAGAGCTGCCAGCGCCCCTTGTCGCGGGCCTGGGCCGCGATGCGCACGTTCTCGCGCGCGGTGAGCTGCGGAAAGAGATGGGTGAGCTGGAAGGTGCGCGCGATGCCGTAGCCCGCGATCTGGTGCGCCGGCAGGCCGGTGATCTCGGCACCGGCAAAGTACACCGCCCCCGCGCTCGGCCTGAAGAGGCCCGTGATCAGATTGAAGAGCGTCGATTTTCCAGCCCCGTTCGGGCCGATGACGGCGCGGATCTCGCCCGCCTCGATACCCATGTCGACGGCGTCGACGGCGACGAGTGCCCCGAAGCGGCGCGACAAGCCCTTGAGCTCAAGCAGCGGCATCGGGGGCCTCCTCGCCGCCGCCGGGGGCTCTGCGCTCCTTCCTCCGCAGCCGGCCGGCGACGATGCCGAAGATGCCTTGCGGTGCCAGGAGCACGAAGCCGATGAAGAGCGAGCCGAAGATGAGCGGCCAGAGATCGGTGATCTCGGAAAGCTGGTGCTCGAGGAAGAGGAAGAAGGCGCCGCCGAAGATCGGGCCGATCAAGGTGCCGGCCCCTCCCACGATCACCATGATGAGCACCCGGCCCGAGACGAGCCAGAAGAAGAGCTCGGGCGAGGCGAAGCCCGCGAAGGGCGCGTAGAGCGCACCCGCAAGCCCGCCGAAGCCGTAGGCGAGCACCACGGTCGTCATCTTGTAGGCGCGCGTGTTGTAGCCGAGCGAGCGCGCCTTGGCCTCGTTCTCGCGGATGCCGGCGAGCACGGCGCCGAAGGGCGAGCGCACGATCGCCCGGCTCAAGAGATACGAGCCGACGAGGCAGAAGAGCACGAGGTAGAAGTAGCCGGTCTCGCCCTGGAACCAGTCGATGCCGAAGGGCCCCGCCGGGCGCGGCACGCCGTCGATGCCGTCCGAGCCGCCGGTCACCTCCTTGAAGCGGAAGAGCATGGCGTAGCCGAGCTGGGCGAAGGCAAGCGTCAGCATGGCGAAGGAGACGCCGGTCGACTTGGTGCACACCCAGGCGATCGGAATGGCGACGAGGAGGGTCGTGAGCACGGCAAGCACGAGGGCGATGGGGAGCGGCCAATGAAGATGCGTCAGGATGAGGGCCGCGGAATAGGCGCCGAGCCCGTAGGCCGCGGCGTGGCCGAAGGAATAGAGCCGCGTATAGCCGACCATGAGGTCGAGGCTCATGGCGAAGAGGCCGAAGATCAGCCCCTCGGTGAGCACGGTCAGCAGGTAGCGCGGCAGGCCCAAGGGCAAGAGTGCGCCGGCCAGGACCACGAGGCCAAGGACGAGGCCCAGGCGCACCTCATTCCTCCTTGCCGAGAAGGCCGCCCGGCCGGATGACGAGCACCGCGAGCATCAGGAGGTACATGAGCGCCAGCGCCAGGCTCTCGAAGTAATAGGTGCCGAACACCTGGACGAAGGCGACGAGCAGGCTGCCGATGAGCGAGCCCAGGAACGAGCCCATGCCGCCGATGATGACGATGACGAAGGCGTCGATCACGACGTTCGTCCCCATGGCGAGGAATGCGGTGAGGAGGGGTGCCGCGAGCACGCCGCCGAGGGCCGCCATGGCGCAGCCGAGGCCGAAGACGCCGGTGCGCACGAGATCGACGTTGGTGCCGAGCGCCTCGACCATCTCGGGGTTCTGCGACACCGCGCGGATGAGAAGGCCCGCGCGCGTGCGCTCGAGGAACTGCCAAAGTGCGACCGCGGCCGCGAGCCCCAGGAGGATCAGGAAGACGCGGTACCTCGGGAAGGGCTGGTTCACGACAAGGATGATGCCGCGCAGCGCATCGGGAATGCCGGCGCTCAAGGGATATGCGCCCCAGATTTGCCGGATGCCCTCGGAGAGCACGACGGCGAGGCCGAACGTGAGCATGAGATAGGCGCCGGCATCGCCCCGGACGTAGAGCCGGCTGAGCAAGGTCCGCTCGAACACCATGCCTGCGGCGCCGACGAGGATCGGGGCCACGACGAGCGATGCCGTGAAGCTGCCCGTGAGCGCCACCACGCTGTAGCCCACGTAAGCGCCGAGCATGTAGATGACGCCATGCGCGAAGTTGATGACGCGCATGATGCCGAAGATGAGCGTCAAGCCGCTGGCGATGAAGAAGAGGAGCGACGCTTGCGACAGCGCATTCAGGCACTGCGTCAGGATAAAGCCGAGGAAGTTCATCTTGCGAGCATCTTCCCGCTGCGCGAGACCATGCGCTGTTCCCCTCGGACTCCACCCCTCGCCCTCCGAGCCTCTCATCCAGCACGCCCTCACCCAGCTTCGGGTAGGGCTCGGCTTCGCCTCGCCAACCCTACGCAACCCTCTCCCCCTTAAGGGGGAGAGGGAAGGGTGAGGGGGCTTTGGGTGAGGGGCGCGGCGGTCGGATCCTTACGTCTTATAGCTGCTGCTGCGGCAGTCGGGCGTCACCATCTCGCGCGGATAGACCTTGACGATCTCCGGGATCGGCTCCTTGTACTTGTCGGTCTGCACGACCTTGACGAGGAAGCCCTGGTTCTCGCCCTGATGGTCGCACTTGCGCATGAGCACCGCCCCCTTGACGGAGGTGACCTCGAGATCCTCCATCGCGGCGACGAGCTTGAGCGGCTCGATCGAGTCGGCCTTCTCCATGGCCTTGAAGAGGATTTGGAGGGCCTGGTAAATCTCGCCGTCGGGCCAGTCGGGCAGCTCGCCCTTGTATTCGTTGGTGAAGGCCTCGACGAACGCCTTGTTCTCCGGAATATCGTAGGTGAAGGCGTAGCGCGAGGAGCCGATGAGTCCGAGCGAGTCCTTGCCGAGCGTCTTGATGTCGGCCTGCGCCACGATCTCGGTGAAGAGCTGCACGCGCTTGGTGAGATCGTATTGGGTGGCCTGCGAGAAGAAGGCGCGCGCCTCGTCGCCTTGGAGTGCGAGGTAGCAGCCCTCCGCACCCGATTGCAGGATCTTGGTGATGTAGGTCGAATAGTCCTTGTTGGCGACCGGCGTGAAGATCTTGTCGACGAGCTCCTTGCCGATCTTCTTGGTCTGCTCCTCGAAGGCTTTCACGCTCGATTGGCCCCAGGAATAGTCGGAGCCCAGCGCTATGAACTTCTTCTGCGGCGCATCCTTGAGATAGAGCGCTATCGTGCGCGCGCCCATGGGGGCCGAGGTATTGGCGCGGAAGAAGCGCGGCACGAGAAGCTCCGCCGTCAGCCGGCCGTCGCCGTTGCCGTGGGAGAGGAAGAAGGCGTTCCACTCCTCGAGCTTGGGCATGATGGCCGCCGCCTCGGAGGAGACGATGACGCCGGTGATGATGCGGCAGTCGTCGCGCTCGACGAACTCCTGGCACTTGCGCACGCAGATCGCGGGGTCGCCCGTGGTGTCCTGAAAGAGGAATTCGATGGGGCGGCCGAGCACGCCGCCCTTGGCGTCGGTGAGCTTCTTCACGAGCTTGCAGGTCCGCATGGTCTGCGAGCCGAGGATGGCGTAGCCGCCGGTGATCACGGTCGGAATGCCGATCTTGATCGGGGTGGCCGCGGTCGCCTTCCTGAGATAGGCGGGGGCTGCTATGAGTGCCGAGGCGGCAAGTGCTCCTTTAAGAACCGTGCGCCGAGTGGTGCCGGCAGCCGTGGCCTTGCTTCTTGTCATGACGTCCTCCCTTGCATTTCCCTTGCGCTGCACGCGCGATGCCGCAGCGGTGTTTTGCGCCAGACTATGGCATGGATCGCCTGGCGGTCAATCGCGGCAATGGCCCCTGCCGCAAAGCCCCCTCAGCGGCCCCCGCCGACATCGACGATCGCATTGATCACGTAGGAGGCCTCCTCGGAGAGCAGCCAAAGCACCGTGCGGGCCACCTCCTCGGGCAAGCCGGCGCGGCCGAGCGGCACGGTGGGGCCGACCGTCTTGGGCCGGTCGGGATCGCCGCCGAGCGCATGGATCTCGGTGTCGATGATGCCGGGCCGCACCGCGTTCACGCGGATGCCCTCGCCCACGACCTCGAGTGCTAAGCCATGGGTGAAGCTGTCGATGGCGCCTTTCGAGGCGGCGTAGGAGACGAAGGCGCCGGGGGCGCCGATGCGCGAATGGACGGAGGACATGTTGACGATGGCCCCGCCCTTGCCGCCGCGCTTGGTCGACATGCGCTTGACCGCCTCGCGCGCGCAGAGGAACTGGCTCGTGATGTTGACGCGCCAGAGGCGCTCGAGATCGGCGGCGGTGACGCTCGTCATCCTGGCACTCGGCAGGATGGTGCCCGCGTTGTTGACGAGTGCGGTGAGCGTGCCGAGCTCGCGGTCGACCGTCTCGAACAATGCGAGCGCACCCGCCTCGGTCGAGACGTCGGCCTGGACAGCCAAGGCGCGGCCTCCCGCCTTCTCCACCTGCCCCACCACCTCGCGGGCGCGCGCGGCGTTGGTGTTGTAGTTGACCGCTACGGCATAGCCGCGCTCGCCGGCCAGCCGCGCGCAGGCGGCGCCGATGCCGCGGCCGCCGCCGGTCACGATCAGGACGGGGGTCATTCGCTGCCTCCCTCGCTTTCCTCGAGCCGGCGCGAGATTAGAACGTGCCGGCCCGGATGGCCAGAGACCGGCGAGGCCGCGGCGAAAAGCGAGCTTGGGCCGCCACCCTGCTGCCGCAGCGCTACCGCATTTGGCTGGAGCCGCCCCGCAGCAACCTCTCCCCTTGAGGGAGAGGTCGGCCCGCAGGGCCGGGTGAGGGGTTCTACGGCCGGCAGGCCGGAAAAGGACTGCGATGGCGGCGAGGTCTTCAGCGTCAAGCGGTACCCCTCACCCTCCCATCGCTTCGCGATGGGCCCCTCCCTCTCCCTCAAGGGGAGAGGGGGCATTCTCGTGACGCGATATGCAGGAGCCACAGTGCAAATGCGACGCCCCTGCCCCCACCCGAGGTACCGTGCTGCCCTAGCGCAGCCGGTAGTGCGTCTCGAGACCCGGCTCGCCCTCGCAAGCGACCTTGCCCGCAGCGACGAGCTCGATCAGATGCGCGAGCACCGAGCGCCCCGCCGCCGCGCGCAAATTGTCCGCAAGGCCGACATAGATGGCGGCGACGAGCTCGGGGATGGTGCGGTCGCCCTCTCTCAATCGCTGCAAGATCGCCCGACGCCGCTCCTTGCGGTGCGCGATGAAGGCATTCACGTGCGCCTTGGGGTCGGGAATGGCAGGGCCGTGGGTCGGCATATAGAGCGCGTCGTCGCGGGCGAGGAGCTTCTCCAGCGAGCGCATGTAGGCCGCCATGTCGCCGTCGGGCGGCGAGATCACGCTCGTCGACCAGCCCATCACATGATCGCCGGAGAAGAGAATGCGCTCCTCGGCGAGCGCGAAGCAGAGATGATTGGAGGTGTGGCCGGGCGTGTGCACGGCGCTCAGGTGCCAGCCGGGCCCGGCGAGCGCGTCGCCGTCCTCGAGCCTCACGTCGGGAACGAAGGCGAAGTCGCCCCCTTCCTCGACCGCCGGGCCGCGCCCGCTGCCGTGCGGCCCGAAGCCGTAGGTCGGAGCCCCGGTCGCCGCCTTGACCGCCTCTGCTGCGGGCGAGTGGTCGCGATGGGTGTGGGTGATGAGGATGCGCTCCACGCTCTCGCCGCGCAGCGCATGGAGCAGGGCCGCGATATGCTCGGGGAGATCCGGCCCCGGATCGATGACCGCCACGCGGCCGTGCCCGACGATGAAGGTGGCCGTCCCCTTGAAGGTGAACGGACTCGGGTTGCGCGCCACGACGCGGCGCACGAGCGGCGAGACGGTCTCGAGCGCCGCATACTCGAAGGCGAGCTCGCGGCGGAACTGGATTTCTGCCATCAGTGATTCCTCAGGGCCGCCGCACTTTGCGCGCAGGTAAATGCGTGATGCCGTAGTCCGCCTCGGCGGGGATGCGGAACTCCGGCCCCTCCGGCGCATCGACCAGCTCGGGCACCACGGTGACGATGCGCCGCCGCCGCGCCGCCGCGAGCGCATCCGCGGCACTCTGATAGCTGGCGAGCTTGAGCAAGTTCACGTAGGTGGCGAACATGAGCTTCCGCCGCCCGCCGTCCGCATCCTCCGTCGCCTGCTGCGGCGTCATCCACGCCACCTCGACCGCCTCGCGGCCGTCATGGCTGGCGACCTGCTCGGCCGGCGCCTCGGCCATGAAGAAGAGCGTGTCGAAGCGCTTCGGACCCGTGACCGGCGTGATCCAATGGGCGAAGGGCACCAGGAGGTCGCTTGCGAGCTCGAGGCCGGCCTCCTTCACCAAGGCCGTGAAGCTTGCGCCGCTGTCGTGGCGTGCCCTGAGCGCGGCGACGGCCGCCTCGCGGAGGAGCTCGGCGCTACCCGGCGCCCGCGCCAAGAGAATGCCGCATTCCTCGAAGGTCTCGCGGATCGCGGCGATACGCGGGATGAGAACCACCTCCTCGAAAGGGCCCTCCTTTGCGCAAAAGCCAATGAGCTCGCGATCCGCAGCGTCGACTTTGCCGCCGGGAAAGACCATGGCGCCCGAGCCGAAGGCGATCCCGCTGTGGCGCACCGTCATGAGGAGCTCGAGACCGGCCTCGCCGTCGCGAAGCAGCAACAGTGTCGCGGCGGGAATGGGGACCACCGGCGAGGGGTTGTTCGAGTAAGCCGTCATTGAGCCGGTCCTGATCAAAGAATGCCGCGGCGAGAGGCCACCTCATAGCACGGCGCCGGTGCCGCGAGAACCATAGTCCTTGCCCCGCCCGCGCTCCGGCTGTCCAATCGGGGGGCGAGAGCCAGAAAGGACAAGGATGCTCCCGGCACTCACGCGCTCTATGGCCGCGGCACTCTGGGCGGCCCACGGCCTCCGCTCAGCGCTCACCCTCGCGCGGCCGCAGCCGTCTGATCTCAAGACGCGCCTCGCCGCGATCCCGAGCCGCGGTGCCCCACTCGCCGCGCGCGTCGTCATCCACTGGAACGAGCACCAGGTGCCCTTCATCGACGCCGAAAGCGACGACGACCTGGCGACGGCACTCGGCGTGGTGCATGCCCATCTGCGGCTCGCCCAGCTCGAGCTCCTGCGCCGGGCGAGCCGGGGACGGCTCGCCGAGCTCTTCGGCCCCATCGCACTCGAGCTGGACCACGCGCTCCGCATCCTCGACTTCGCCCGCGCGGTGCCGGCGATCGTGCAGCACCTTCCCGAGGACACAAGGCGCTGGCTCGAGCGCTTCGTGGCCGGCATCAACCATTATCTTGCGCAAGCGACCGCACTGCCGCCCGAGTTCGCCATCCTCGGCATGGCGCGCGAGCCCTGGCGCATCGAGGACGTGCTCACCCTCGGCAGGCTTGCGGCGAGCGACGTGAGCTGGCTCGTCTGGTTTCGCCTGCTGGCGCTGCGCCAGTCCCCCGATTGGCCGGAAGCATGGCGCCGGCAAACGGGCAGCGTGGCGAGCGCGGGGACTGCGGCGCGCGCGAGTGCGGGCGAGGCAGGGCTCGAGCGCCTGCTCCTGGCCACCGGCCGCTCGGGCAGCAATGCGCTCGCCCTTGCCCCGGAGCGCACCATGTCCGGTGCCGCTCTCCTTGCCGCCGATCCGCATCTCAGCCTCACGCAGCCAAACCTTTGGCTCATCGCCGGCTTCCGCTCGCCTTCCTACCAGGCATGCGGGCTGATGATCGCCGGCCTCCCGCTCATCGCCATCGGGCGCAATCCGCATCTCGCCTGGGGCGGCACCAATCTGCACGCCGCCTCGAGCGAGCTCGTCGACGTCTCCTCGCTCGCCCCCAGCGCTTTGCGCGAGCGGCGCGAGCGGATCGCGGTGCGCTGGGGCAAGAGCCGCGAGATCGTGATCCGGGAAAGCCCGTTCGGCCCCGTCGTCAGCGATGCCCCGCAGCTCGGCTGGTCCGGGCCCGAGACCTTGGCACTGCGCTGGATCGGCCACCAGGCGAGCGACGAGACGAGTGCGATGCTGCGCGCGTGCCGCGCGCGCGAGGTCGGAGAGTTCATCGCAGCGCTCGAAGGCTTCGCCGTGCCCGGGCTCACCGTGCTCGCCGCCGACCGCGCGGGCCGCATCGGCCGGGTCACAGCGGCACATCTTCCCGCGCGCGGGCCCGAGCTTCCGCGTGAGCCCTTCGCCCAGCCGCAGGCGCTTCAAGCCTGGGAGCGCATCCTCACCTCGCGCGAGCTTCCGCTCCGGGTGGCACCGGAGGAGGGCTACCTCGTCTCCGCCAACGAGCGGCCGGAGAGCGCCGATGCGCTGCTCGGCTTCTTCTTTTCGCCCGACGACCGCCACCGCCGCATCGCCGAGCTCATCGAGGGCGGCGGGCAGTTGAGTACCGAGAAGGTCATGGCGCTGCAACGCGACGTCCATCACGGGCCGGCACTCGAGCTCCTCGAGCGCCTGCGGCCCCCGCTCCTCAAGCTCGCCTCGAGCCGGCGCGCGAATGCCGCCACAAGGCGCCTGCTTGCGGCACTTGCCGCGTGGGACGGACAATATGATGCGGACTCGGCGGGCGCGCTTGCCTTCGAGCTCCTCCTCCATCGCCTGGCGCGCGAGCTCATTCCGCCATCCCGGCGCCGCGCCTATGAGGCGGGGTGGCTCACCCGCCCGCTCCTCGCGCGCGACATCGCAAGTGCTTCCGAGGCAGCACTCGTTGCCGCATTGCGCAAGGCCTTGCCCGCGGCCGCGCGCCGCTTCGTCCGCCACGCGCGTTGGGGGGCGCTCCATCGCCTCCGCCTGGCCCACCCGCTCGCGCGAACGCCGTGGCTCGGCAAGCGTTTCCGCTATGGCGACTTTCCCGCCTCGGGGAGCAGCGAGACGGTGATGAAGACGGCGCACCCCTTGACCGATCGGCGCCATGGGGCGAGCTACGGCTCGAACGCGAGATTTGTCGCCGACCTGGCGAGTGCCGAGCACGCCTTCATCGTCTTGCTCGGCGGCCAGGACGGTTGGCCGGGCAGCAGCACGGCCCTCGACCAAGTCGGCCTTTGGCGGCGCGGCGGCGCCATCGCCGTCCCGATGACGCCCGAGAGCGCGCGCGGCCGCGCGCGGGGTACGACCGTGCTCGAGCCTTGAGTGCTGCGCCGCGTCCGCCGAGGCCGTGCCATGCTTGACGCCACCCCCCTCCTCCGCCTCTATGCCAGGCGCCGTGCCAAAGCGCTCGCAGCCGAGCGGCCGGCCGAGGCCCAGGAGGCAGAGCTCCGCCGCCTCCTCAGCCGCGCCGCGGCGACGTCTTTCGGACAGCGTCACGCTTTCGCGCGGCTCGGCTCCGTGGCCGACTTCCAGCGCGCAACACCGCTTCGCCGCTACGAGGACTTCTGGCGCGAGTACTGGCAGGCGGCCTTTCCCCGCCTCGGCGGGCTCTCCTGGCCCGGTGCCATCCCCTATCTTGCCGTCACCTCCGGCACCTCCTCCGGCAAGACCAAGTACATCCCCGTGTCGCGCGAGATGCTGGCGGCCAACCGCCGGGCGGTGCTCGACATGTTCACGCATCATCTCGGCAAACGGCCGCGGAGCCGCGTGCTGGGCGGGCGCAATTTCATGCTCGGCGGCAGCACGGCGCTCACGCGCGAGGCGCCCGGCGTGTGGAGCGGCGATTTGAGCGGCATCGCGGCCAAGGAAGTGCCGCTGTGGGCGCGTCCGCGCTATTTCCCGCCGCTCAAGGAAGCGCTTGCCGCGGATTGGGAGGCGAAGATCGCGCGCCTGGCGCCGCTTTCGCTCGCGACCGACATCCGCACCGTGAGCGGCACGCCGTCCTGGCTCCTCATCTTCTTCGACAAGCTCGCGGCATTGAGGCCCGAAGCGCCGCACCGGCTCGCGAGCTACTACCCGAACCTCGAGCTCCTGGTCCACGGCGCGGTCAACTTCGCCCCCTACCGCCGACGCTTCGAAGCGCTCCTCGCCGGCGGCCACGCCGAGCTGCGCGAAATCTATGCGGCAAGCGAAGGCTTCATCGCGGTCGCCGACCGCGGCACGGGCGAGGGCCTGCGCCTCATCCTGGATAACGGCCTCTTCTACGAGTTCGTCCCGCTCGAGGAGCTCGCCAGCCCCGCCCCCGTGCGGCACTGGATCGCCGATGTCGACACGAACGTCAATTACGCGCTCGTGCTGTCGAGCTGCGCCGGGCTATGGGCCTACGTGCTGGGCGACACCGTCAGGCTCGTCGAGCGCACGCCGCCGCGCATCCTCATCACCGGGCGGACCAGCTACGCGCTCTCCGCCTTCGGCGAGCACCTCATCGACGAGGAGATCGAGGAGGCGGTCGCGAGGGCGGCGGCCGCGATCGGCGCCGAAGTCGGCGACTATGCGGTGGCGCCCCTCTATCCCGAGCAAGAGGGCGAGCGCGGCGGCCACCTCTTCGTGGTCGAGTTCGCGGACGCCGTGCCCGACGACGCGGCCTTGCGCCATTTCGCCGAGCGCCTCGACGCGGCACTCGCCGCCGCGAATGCGGACTATGCAGCACACCGCTCGGGTGGCTACGGCATGCGCCCCCCCGCGATCCGCGCGGTCGCGCCCGGCGGCTTCGCGCGCTGGATGAAGTCGCGCGGCCGGCTCGGCGGCCAGCACAAAGTGCCGCGCATCGTGAACGACGCCGCACTCTTCAAGGAGCTGCTCGCGTTCCTCGACAAGGAGCGGTGACGCGGAGGCAAGGCGGGTGTTAAGAGTAGCCTCGGGTAACCCTTGTGTTGCCCAAAAAGGGGATCGGGTAGTGGATCGGTTTCACCTCATCCTTCGAGACGGCCGCTTCGCGGCCTCCTCAGGATGAGGTGAAACCGAAGCTCCAAGTCCTCATCCTGAGGAGCGTCGCGCTTGCGACGCGTCTCGAAGGATCGGGACTTGAGCAACGTGACTCACTACCAAGGATCGGCGCGTTCAAGGGAGGCCGCGTGCGCGAAGCTCAACCGGCCGAGCACATCTCCGAGCGCGCGTCGGTCGCGGCGGGCGTGGCGCGCAGGGCGGGCAAGCGCATGCTCGAGCGCCTGAGCGGGGGCGCGCGGCTCGAGACCAGCCTCAAGGGTCCGCAGGACTACGTCACCGCCGTCGACCACGAGATCGAGGCTTTCATCCGCGAGCAGGTCTCCGCCCGATTCCCCCCTGACACCCTCCTCTGCGAGGAGGGCGGGGGCGAGGTGAGCCGGGCCACCTGGGTCGTCGATCCGATCGATGGCACGGCGAACTTCGCCCATGGCGTCGAGCATTTCGCGGTCTCGATCGGCTTCGTCGCCGAGGGCAAGCCGGCCTTCGGCGTGATCTACGACCCGACGACGGACCTCCTCTTCTCGGCCGCGGCGGGTGCCGGCGCCTTCTTGAACGGCCGCGCGATCAAGGTGAGCGAGGTGGCCAAGCTCGACGAGGCCTCGGTCGAGATGGGATGCTGGCGCCGCCGCCCGCCCGCCGCGAACTACACCGACGCCATCCATCGCGTGCTCCTGGCAGGTGCCAGCTTCCGCTGGGCCGGCTCGGCCGCGTTGGCGCTCGCCGACGTGGCGCGCGGCGCGAGCGATGCCTTCTACGGCCTCCACCTGCAGCCGTGGGATGCGCTCGCCGGCATCCTCCTCGTCGCGGAGGCGGGCGGGGTGGTGAGCGATTTCCTTGCCGACGACGGGCTCAGGCGCGGCAACGAGCTGCTGGCGAGCAACGCCTTCCTCTTCGCTCCCTTGCGCCGGATCATCGCGGCACCGCCATCGGTCTCATGAGCCGTGCTGCCGGCGCACTCCGCGCCCGCCCCATTGACATGGCACCGCTTTGGACTACAGATGCACGCCTCGCGGCCTGCTGCCGGTTGCGCCGCGCGCTTGTCCAAGAGCTGGCCGCCGCGAGCGGCCCCGTGCCGAGCGAAGGTGTGCCGTGGGAAGCATGATCCTCCTTGACCTCATGGGCGGGGTGGCGCTCCTGCTGTGGGGCCTGCACATGGTCCACAGCGGCATCGTGCGCGCCTTCGGCTCCGATCTCAGGCGTCTCTTGGGCACGGCGCTCAGCAACCGCGTGA
>DATNIJ010000036.1:0-5745 GCA_035604475.1 Alphaproteobacteria bacterium | reverse complement strand
CGCATGCCCGCGTGGGAGGCGACGCAGCTGATCCTCGGGCTCGCGGTCCCGCCGCTCCTCATCGAGCATGTCCTCGGCACGCGCCTCGCCTATGAGCTGTTGAACCTGCACGACAACTACTTTTACGTCCAGCTCGTCCTGTGGAAGCTCGCCCCCGAGCTCGGCGTGATGCAGGTCGTCGTCCTGATCGTCGCCTGGACCCACGGCTGCATCGGGCTCCATTTCTGGCTGCGCCTCCGACCCTGGTACCGTCGCCGCATGCCCTACCTCTATGCGTTTGCCCTTCTCGTGCCGTTGCTAGCACTTCTCGGCTTCGCCGAGGCGAGCCGCGAAGTCGCGGCGATCAGCGCGGACCCGGCGCGATACCAGGCGGCCCTCCAGGCGATCAATCTCCCCACGGCCGCGGCCGCCGCCGTGATCTATAACGCGAGGGACGCCTTCCTCTACGGCTTTGCCGCTGCGATCGCGGGCGTGCTTGCCGCGCGGCTCGTGCGCGCACGGCTCGAGTGGCGCCACGGCATGGTGCGGGTGAACTATTCGAGCGGCCGGCGCGTCGAATTCCCCCATGGCGCGAGCCTGCTCGAGATCAGCCGGGCTTCCGGCGTCCCCCACGCTTCGGTCTGCGGCGGACGTGGGCGTTGCTCGACCTGCCGCGTGCGCATCACGCAAGGGATCGAGCGCCAGGCACCCCCGAGCCGCGAGGAGCTGCGCGTGCTGCAGCGCGTGGGCGCGGCGCCGAACGTCCGCCTCGCCTGCCAGCTTCGCCCGATCGGCGAGCTCAGCGTGACAACGCTGTTGCCCCCCACCGCGGGTGCCGGCGACTTGGCCGGCTCGCCCCGGCACTATCAGGGCGAAGAGCGCGAAATCGCCATTCTGTTCGCCGATCTGCGCGCATTCACCAAGTTCTCCGAGCGCCGGCTGCCCTACGACGTGGTGTTCGTGCTCAACCGCTATTTCGCCGCCATGGGCCATGCCGTCGAGAGCGCCGGCGGCCGGGTCGACAAGTTCATCGGCGACGGCGTCATGGCGCTTTTCGGCATCGACGAGGGACCGGAGCGCGGCTGCCGCTCGGCACTCGCCGCCGCGCGCGGAATGGTCGTTGAGCTCGCCGAGCTCAACAGCTCGCTTTCCTACGAGCTCAGCGAGCCCTTGCGCATCGGCATCGGCATCCACGCCGGCCCCGTGATCGTCGGCGAGATGGGCTATGAGCGCGCGACCACGCTCACCGCCGTCGGCGATGCGGTCAACACCGCAAGCCGGATCGAGGCGCTCACCAAGGAGTACACCGCCGAGCTGGTGGTTTCCGAGGACGTCGTCCGCTACGCGGGACTCGACCCGAGCCCCTACCCCCGACACGAGATCATGGTGCGCGGCCGCCAGCAGCCGCTCGCCATCTTTGTCGTCAAGGAAGCGCTCAGCCTGCCCGACGCGCTGGCGCCGACGACGGCGCGCGGGCAGGCGCGTGCCCGTGCCGTATGACCCCGCTCGGCACCCGCATGAGCGACAAAGCAATGACAAGCGAGCTTACAAGAGCGCAGAATGGCAAAAACGGGTAAGGAAGCGGAAATGAGACGATGGCTAACGGCTCTCGCGCTCGCAGTGGGGGCGGGCGTAGCCGCGACGGCATTCGCCGCGGATTCCGGCACGGTCCCCTTTCCCACCGGCTACCGCAGCTGGTTCGTCGATCATTCGACCGTGATGCTGCCCGGTCATACTCCCGAGAGAGAGGTCGGGATCGCGCAAGTCTACGCCAATGCGAAAGCGCTCAAGGGGCTCAAGACCGGAAAGTACGCCGACGGCGCGGTCTTCGTCATCGACCCCTTCCAAATCGTGGAGGGCGACAACAAGGTCCTCAGCCAAGGCGAGCGCAAGGCGCTCGTGGTCATGTTGCGCGATCACAAGCGCAAGGACACCGGCGGATGGGGCTTCGAGGCCTTCGTCGGCGGCGACCCCAAGCAAAGAGTCGTCAGCGACGGCGGCAAGGCCTGCTTCACCTGCCACGCCCCGCTCGCCAGCAACAACTTCCTCTTCACGCACTACCACCCGTGAGCGCGCGAGATCGCCCGCGCGGCTCGGGATATGGGGGTAGGGGGGCCAGGGATGCGGGGGCTAGTGTGCTGGTTCTGAAATTCACGACATCATGAAAACATGTGTCATTGCGAGGCGCCCGAAGGGCGCCGAAGCAATCCAGAAGGGGTTTCGCACTGAGCGTTCTGCCCCGGCGTACGCCGGGGTTCGCTGCGCTCGCAATGACGATAATTTCCGGGTGAGACGGACTTCCGAATCAGGTCTAGGGCGAAAGCCGCGACTCAGCTGCTCTTCTTCTTGGCGTCGATCGCGGACTTGAGCGCGCGATATTGCTCGCAGCCGCTGCCGCAGAGCTTGTCGAGCCTGGCGAGCCGCGCCTCCGCCTTCGGCATGTCGCCGGTCTCGACATAAAGCTCGCCGAGGTACTCGTTGGCGCCGAGATGGTCGGGGTTGATGGCGAGCGCCTTTTCGTAAGCCTTGAGCGCATCCGGGAATTTGCCGAGCTTGCGGTAGGAGAAGCCGAGATAGTTCCAGGCGTCCGCGTTTTGCGGCGCTCGCCCCACGACCTTCTGCATGAGGCTGACGGCGTCGGCATATTTGCCCGCCTTCACCGCCTGCTCGCCCGCCGTGTAATCCGCGTCCGTCGTGGCGGAGCTGCCGCCGGAAGACTTGCTGGCGGGCGGCGTAGAGTCGGTACCCATGGCCCAGGCCGCACCACCCGCCGCCAGGATCAGCCCCGCGGCAAGTGCTGCGAGAGCGCCTTTGAGCATTGGCTTCATTGCCGTCTCCTTCCCGTTTCGGCCGCGACCGCCGCTCTCCGGCCGGCCGCGCGCCCCCTTATGCCATGGATCCTAGCGCTCTTGCGCCATATTCGACAGTCTGTCACAAAGAATTGAGCATGGTTGAAGGCGTTGCTACGTCTACTCCTTAACCGTCGAAGCGGCTGGAAAATTCCCAGTCGAACCCATATTTTGACACCAATCTTGCCACCTTCCTACGCTAGCAGAAGACAGCGCTGGCGAAGGGGAGCCGAGTTTGAGCCGGAGCGGGATGGAAGAGGACATCAGCAACGAGGCCGAAGGTGTTGCGCCCCCGGGGACGGGCGGCCTCGTGCCAGCCGACGCGCAAGCCGGTGCCGTCGTGCCGACGGCGGCCAATGCAGGCGAGCCGGCGCCGCATATGGAGCTGCACTGGCTGCGCGCCGATTCCCGCACCTTGAGTGCCAGCGGGTTCCGCCGCCTGTTGCGCCGGCACCGCTGGCTCATCCTCGGCGCCGCGGCGGCGGTCACCGCGCTCACGGCGGCCTATGTCTTCAGCGTCACTCCGCTCTATCGCGCCGAGGCCAAGGTCCTCGTCGAAGGCGACAAGGGCCAGTCGCTCAACCTGCAAGGGCTGGTACCCGGAGCGCAACCCGACCTCACCGCCATTGAGACCCAAGGGGCGATCATCGCTTCCTCCGAGCTCGCCTCCAAGGCGGCCGATCGGCTCCATCTCGTGGATGACCCGCGCTACAACCCCGAGCTCCGGCAGTCGGGAGGCGGATTGCTGGCGCGCGCCGGCCGCGTCTTCGGCTGGCTCGGCGGCGTGTTCGGCGGCGGCGGAGAGCCGAAAGCGGATGCCGCATCGGCCGAGCTGCTGCACGAGGCGATCGTCAACAATTACCTTGCGGGGCTGCGTGTCGTTCCGGACGAGAAGTCGCGGGTCATCAGCGTGGCCTACGACTCGCCGAGCCCCGACTTCTCGGCCCGCGCCGCGAACACAGCGGCGGCACTTTATGTCGAGCAGGCAGCGCCCAAGCCGGACAGCACTGCCAAGGGTGCGACAGCGGCGGGAGCGAGTGCGGCCGAGCTAGGCGACCGCGTCGCGGCGGCCGAGCGCAGGCTCGCGGAGTTCCGAAGCAGCTCCGCCGCCACCGGCAACGCCTTGATCTATCAGCAGCAGCTCGCGCGGCTCGACGGCGATCTTTCCCAGCTGCGCCTCGACATCGCGGACGCGAAGTCGAAAAGCGACCAGGCGCAGCAACTCGCCGCCTCGGACAAGGCCGTGTCCGTGGAAACCCCCATCGACAATGCGGTCGTGCAAGGGCTGCGTCAGCAGTACAACAAGCTGCAAAGCGACCTTGCCGACCTCAGGACCGAGTACACCGATAGCCACCCGAAGGTTCGGGAAGCGCTCGCTCAGCAAGAGGAGCTCCGCGGCAAGATTCGAGCCGAGCTCGGCAAAGTGGCGCAGACGCTGCGCAGCCAATTCGACCAGCTCAAGGCGCGCGAGCAGAAGCTCATGCAGGATGAGGGCCGGCTGCAAGCCAAGATCAACGAGCAGAGCGGCACCGAGGCCAAGAAGGCCGCCCTCGAATCGGACGTCAAGACGAGCCGCGAGCTGTACCAGGCCATGCTCGCGCGCATCAATCAGCAGCCGAGCGCCGACGGCGAGAAGGCGCGGCCGGCGGCGACGCGCATCATCTCCGAGGCGGCGGTGCCGACGAGTCCGGTTTACCCGCAGAAGGCCGCCACGGTCGGCGCGGCCTTCGGCCTCTCGCTCCTCCTCGGCATCCTGCTGGCGCTCATCGTCGAGTATGTCGAAAGCGGCTTCCGCACGCGCTCCGAGCTCGAGTCGCGCACCGGGCTCGCCGTGCTCGGCCTGGTACCGCTTGCGCCCAAGAGCGCCAACCCGAAGCCGCCTCACATGCGCGCGCTTGACGAGCCGAACTCGACCTATGGCGAAGCGATCCGGTCGTTGCGCTCGGCATTGCTCCAGCCCCGCGGCGGCTACCGCCCGCGCGTGATCATGGTCACCTCCTCGATACCGGGGGAAGGCAAGACCTCGACGGCCGTCTCCATCGCCACCACGGCGGCGCGCGCGCGGCTCAAGACCATTCTCGTCGAATGCGACGTGCTGCGGCCGTCGCTTTACACTGCGCTCGGCTGCTCGATAGGCCCCGGACTCGGGGACTATCTCGCGGGACGCGCCCGTATCGAGGAGATCGTGCGCGTCGACCCGGTCTCGGGCGCGCATTACATCACCGCCGGCGATCCCATGCCCAGTGCGAGCGAGCTCCTCGACAGCGAAGGCCTCCGCACCCTCCTGACGGGCATGCGGGAGATCTACGATCTCGTGGTCATCGACTCGCCGCCCGTGCTCGCGGTCTCGGATACGGTGGTCGTCCAGCGCCTCGTCGACGAGACGGTCTTCCTGGTGCGCTGGAAGAAGACGCCTCGCGATATCGTATTCGCGGCATTGAGGCAAATCGCCGAGAGCGGCGGCACCATCGCGGGGCTGGCGCTGACCCAGGTCGATGTGCGCAAGCACTCCATCTACGAATTCGGCAAGCACGCCGACAAGTATTACAGCGCCTATCGCAGCTATCACTCGGACGCCGCCTGAACGGCCGATCGCCCGCCCCTTCTATGCCTCGCTTAGGACCCGAACCATGAGTTCCGAGCCCCGGCTGCTTTATCTCTCACGCGCGAGCGTCGAGCAAGCCGGCCTCTCGCTCGCGGAGGTGGAGGCGGCGGTCGAGCACGCCTTTCGCGCCAAGGCCGAGGGAGAGGCGACGCTGCCGCCCAAGGTCGGGTTCCGCCCCACCTCGCTCAGCGCCTACTTCCTGCCCATGCCCGGGGCCCTTCACGTCCCGCCCGTGGCGGGAGTCAAATGGGTGACCGTCGGCCAGGAAAACCTTGCGCTCGGGCTGCCGAGCATCAGCGCACTCGTGGTGCT
>DATNIJ010000035.1:0-17395 GCA_035604475.1 Alphaproteobacteria bacterium | reverse complement strand
CCGCAGCAGGTCTGCGCGCGCGGCACCTCGAGCTCGCAGCCGGCCTCCTCGAGCAGCTTGACCGCCGCAAAGCCGACGGAGGGACGAAAGAGGTCGACGAGGCAGGTGACGAAAAGGCCAACCTTCATGGGCGTTGCCCCTTGGCCCGGAGCGGAAAAGGCCGCGCCTAGCATGGAGGCTCGGCGGCCCGATGGCAAGGCTCGCGCCGGGCGGCTTGCGCGGCGACGGTAATGGTAAATGAATTTTATGCTCTGACTGGAAGCGCCGGCTATATTGGCGTGCCGTCTTTCGGCTCGTGGAGGGCGACGTGATCCTCGACCGCGTCGGACATCGCAAGGAAGTGTACCGGTGACGGAGATTAAAATCCTGGCAGAGACGCCCGACACCGTGACACTCAGGCGGGCCGATTTTCAAGCGCTCGTTGCGGCTGCAGCGGATGCCGCCGACCTCGCCGCCGTGCGCGCCCACAGCACTTATGAGGACCGCGTCGGCTGGCAGGCCGCGCGGCGCAACTATCTCAGTCGCCGCGAGGTGCTGCGCTTGCTCGACGGTGAGAGCCCGGTCCGTGTCTGGCGCGAGAAACGTGGTCTCTCGCAACGTGCCCTCGCCGCGGCCGCGCAGATCTCGCCGAGCTACCTGGCCGAAATCGAGACCGGCCGCAAACCAGGCAGCAAAAACGCATTGCTTGCCGTCGCGACTGTCCTTGAGGTCCTGCTGGAGGACCTCGTCCATCCGCCGGGCATTTCGCCGCAATCTGGCCCGCGGGGGGCCGCGCGATCTTACTCCCCGCGCGGCAGCAGCAGATAGTAGCCGCCGGTCGAGCGCATGCGCCCGGCCATCTCCTCGGCCTCCGTCCCATGGCCCCAGAAGAGATCTCCCCGCACCGGACCCTTGATCGCACCGCCTACGTCCTGGGCGATGACGAGCCGACGGATGCGCTTGCCCGCCTCGGGGCTGGCAATATCGAGCCAGAGCGGCAGGCCGAGAAGAATGAACTTGGGATCGACGGCAAGGCTGCGGCCCGCGCTGAGCACCACCGCTTCGGCGCCGACCGGGCCGTCGCCGGCGATCTCGCGGAAGAAGACGTAAGAGGCGTTCTCGTCCATCAGCGCCTTGGCCTCGCCCGGATGGGCGCGGAGCCAAGCCTTGAGCGAGGCGAGCGACACCTCATCGAGGCTCATCGCACCCCGCTCGACCAGGAGCTTGCCGAGGGCCTGGTAGCGCCGCCCGTTCGCGGCGGCATAGCCGACATGGACCACCGAGCCGTCCTCGAGCACCACCCGGCCCGAGCCTTGAATCTGCAGGAAGAAGGCATCGATCGGGTCGGCGAGCCAGAGGAGCTCCTTGGCCTTGTCGTCGAGCGCTCCCGCCTCGATCTCGACCCGCGTCGGGTAGGGTTGGAGCGCGTGGCCGACGACCCGGCCGGTCACGTGCTTGCCCTTGAGGCTGTCGTCGAAGGCGCCAAGGTCGACCGTGACCAGGTCCTTGGGCTCGCCGTAAAGGGGCACGGTGTAGTCCCCGCCTCGCTGGCGCGAGCCCTTTAGCTCGGGCTCGTAATAACCGGTGAAAAGGCCCTCCGGGCCTGAAGCGGTCGAGGCGCGATAGGGGAGAAACCAGCGCTCGAGGAAGCTGCGCGCCGCATTTTCGTCGCCCTCTGCGACCGCGGGCAATGCGGCACAGGCCGCACGCAGGCGAGGCAGCCAGGTCGGGGCATCCTCCGGGCCGGGGACGGCAGCCTCCGGCTGCGCCAAGAGCTTGGCGCAAGAGCGGCGGAGGGCGGGCAGCGCATCTGCGACTTTGTCCTCGCGCCAGCCGGGTAGATCGGCGAATGCGGCGCGCTCGAGGGTGAGGCGCTCGTGGGCGGGGGGTGGCCGTACCTCGCACGCGGCAAGGGCCGAGAGAATCATCAGCACGCAAAGATGAAACGGGGTGCTAGCGCCTATGCGAAGGGCTGCGGCGGCGGGCAAGGCAAGCGAAGGCGCGTTGCGGGGAGCTAGAGGGGGAGCTTCAGTGCGGGCTGCGGGTCTCGACGAGCGCCCAGTTGGGATCGCGCGAGCGCGTGTTGCGCGCGAAGGTCCAGATATCGGTGATCTCGGCCGCATGGCCCGGATCTCCCTCGACCACATTGCCGTCCTTGTCGCGCGTGACGTTGATCTGCTCGGAAACGAATTTGACGGTCACGAAGGCGGTGCGGCCGTCCATTTGCGCCTCGAGGATGTCCACCGACTTGATCCCGACGAGCGTGGTCTCGTGCGTCTGCCGGGCGTCCTCGCGCGCCTTGATCGCGCTGGCAAAATTCTCGAACACCCCGTCGTTGAGGAGCGGACGCAGCGTCTCGCGCTCGCCTTTCGCGAAGGCGGTGACGATCATCTCGAAGGCGGCCTTGGCACCCTCGACGAAGTGCTCCGGCGCAAAGCCGGGGTCGGCCACCGCGATCTGGGTCAGCCCCGCCTCGAGCGGCGTGCCCGTGGTCGCAGGCGGCAACTCGACTGGCGCGCCGGCGTTACGTTGGGTGTGGTCGGGAAGCGGGATGATCTTGTCGCCCCCACCCTCCGCGGGCTTCGGATGGAACGGATCGGGGCGCTCGCGCTCCTCGCCGGTACGCCGGCCGAGCACGCTCCTCAGCCGCAGGATCAGGAAGGCCGCGACCATGGCGAAGAAGATGATGTCGATGAAATGCACGTCCATTGCTTCCAGTCCGCCGGCATGTGCTGGACCGGCCAGAACGCTTGGGCTAAATAGACCCCATGAGAGTACTCGAACGGGGCCCCCGGGTACAGCCTCCCTGCCCTTGCAGGAGCCGCCCGCCCTGGCGCTTACCTAGAAATAGGCCCTCCGCCGCTCTCCTGCAAGCATGGCGCCCTTAGCCCATGGCACCCTTAGCCCTCTTGGCGCTCTTGGCGCTGCCCTTCCTTGAGATCGCGGTCTTCATCAAGGTGGGGGAGCTCATCGGGGTGTGGCCCACGATCGGGCTGACCCTCCTTGGCAGCTTCGCCGGCTTGGCGCTCATGCGCGCGCAAGGCCTGGCGACGCTCGCGCGCGCGCGCCAAGCGGCCCTCGACAATCAGCCCCCACTCGATGAGATGCTCGACGGCCTTGCCATCCTCCTCGCAGGCGCGCTGCTCATCGTCCCAGGCTTCATCACCGACGTGCTTGGCCTCCTCCTCTTCGTGCCGTGGGTGAGACGGGGGCTGCGGCGGCGGATTTGGCGCACCTTCGAGGTGCGCGAGCGGCGCAGCCACGGCATGATCATCGACGCCGAATATACCGTCGTCGAGCGGGGGAAGCCGCCCGTATCGGAGGAAAGCCGGCGCCTTCCGCACGACGAGAGAGGGAAGCGATGATCCTGATCCGTCACGGACAGTCCTATTTCAATCTGCATTACGGCGCCACGCGCGTCGATCCGGGCATCCCGGATCCCGAGCTCACCGAAGCCGGACGGCAGCAGGCGCTCGCGGCCCTCGAGACGCTGCGGCCGCGCGCCGTCAAGCGCGTCATCGCCAGCCCCTACACGCGCGCGCTCGAGACCGCGCACATCATCGCCGGCGCCTTGGGCCTTCCCATCTCGGTCGAGCCGCTCGTGCGCGAGCGCGCCGCCTTCACCTGCGACATCGGCACGCCGCCGGCCGAGCTCGCCCGGCGCTGGCCCCGGCTCTCCTTCCATCATCTCGAGGAGCGCTGGTGGGGCCACGGCGAAGAAAGCGAGGCTTCGCTTCATGAGCGCTGCCTGCGCTTCCGCGCACGCATGGCGGCGTCGCCCGACTGGCCCGAGGTGGCCGTCATCAGCCATTGGGGCTTCATCCGCGCGCTCACCGGCGAGACCCTTTTGAATGGCGCTTATCTCGCCTTCGACCCGACGCTGCCGGCGGCGCTGTGATCCGCCCACGCGATTGCCCGCGCGCATATTCCGTGATAGCCAACGAGCGGTCGCCCCATGCCGCGCGCGCTCGATCCCCTGAAGGAGCTCCCGATGTCAGACCAGCCCCCCGCGCCGAACGGCAATGGCAGCGCGCCCGGCCCGGCTCAGGCCCCGTCCCAGACGCCCCAGGCGGGCCAGATCCCCATCGCCGTCAAGTCGCAATACATCAAGGACCTCTCCTTCGAGAACCCGCGCGCGCCCGCGAGCTTTCAGACGCTGCAAAGCCCGCCCACGATCGAGGTTACGGTGAATGTCGGCGCGCAGCACTTGGCCGAGCAGGATTACGAGGTGACGCTCGTGATCAGCGCCTCGGCCAAGACCGGCAGCGAGCCTCTCTTCATGGTCGAGCTCACTTATGGCGGGGTGGTGACGCTTGGCCAGGTGCCGCAGGAGCACATGCGCCCGCTCCTCCTCATCGAGGCGCCGCGGCTGCTCTTCCCCTTCGCGCGCAACATCGTGGCGGACGCCACGCGCGAGGGCGGCTTCCCCCCGCTCCTCCTGCAGCCGATCGACTTCGTCGAGCTCTATCGCCGCGAGCTCGCGCAGCAGCAGCCGCGCTCCGCGTGAGCGCGCTGATGCGGATCCTCAAGCGAGCCAGACGGCACCCTTGAGCCTAGCGACGAGGGCCTGGTGCGCCGCGAGCTCGTCCTCGCTCGGCGCATGCGGGCGCGGCGGCCGGAACGGGCGCTCGCCAGCGTGCTGGCCTGCGGTGGCGCCGAGCCCGGCCGCGAGCTCGAGGGTCGCCTGGCGCCCCCCGATGAGCTCGAGATAGACCTTGGAGAGGAGGTCGCAGTCGACCAGCGCGCCGTGGTAGGTGCGCGCGCTCGCGTCGATCTCGAAGCGGCGGCAGAGCGCATCGAGGCTCGCCTGGGCGCCGGGAAACTTGCGCCGTGCCAACGCCAGCGTGTCGACCGCGCGCTCGGGCGGCAGCGCCGGGCGGCCCAGGCGCGCGAGCTCGGCGTTCAAGAAGGCGATATCGAATTCGGCATTATGGATGACCAGAGGCGCATCGCCGAGAAACGCGAGAAGCTCGTCCACGATCTCCGCGAACTTCTGCTGACGGCCGAGAAAATCGGCATTGAGCCCGTGCACCGCCTGGGCGTCCTCGGGCATGTCGCGCTCCGGATTGAGGTAGCGCTGAAAGCTGGTACCGGTCGGCAAATGATTGACGAGCTCGAGGCAGGCGATCTCGACGATGCGATGGCCGTCAGCCGGATCGAGCCCCGTCGTCTCGGTGTCGAGCACGATCTCGCGCATACTACTTCCCTGTCTACCTAGTGAGGCGCATGCGCGCGGGCCAGTTTCGCCCGCGCTTGCCGCGCATCACTTTGACGATATGCGCGATCCGGCGCAAGCCGTGTCGCTTGCCGAGCCCGGTTTCGACCACGAAATGCGCGCGCCGGCGCTTCTCGCGGTCCGGCATTTGACGCTTGAGGATGCCCTCAAAACGCTCGAGCGTCATGCCCGGGCGCGACAACACGCGCTGGGCCTGGACAAAGGCGGGTGCCGACACCACCACCACGGCATCGCAGCGCCCCTCGCCCCCGTCCTCGAAGAGAAGCGGGATGTCGAGCACGACGAGCCGCGCGCGGCGTGCCGCCTGGCGGCGGAGGAAGCGCCCTTCGCCCGCGCGCACGAGGGGGTGAACGATGCGTTCGAGCCGCGCGAGCGCTGAACGGTCCTTGAAGACGATGCTGCCGAGTGCCTGGCGATCGACGACGCCATCCGCGACCGTGCCGGGAAAGCCCGCGGCGATGAGAGGGACCGCTTGACCGCCCCTGGCAAGAAGCCGATGCACGGCGCTGTCGGCGTCGTAGACGGGAACGCCGAGGCGGCGAAAGCTCGCCGCCGCGGTGCTCTTGCCCATCGCGATCGAGCCGGTCAGGCCGAGAATGACCACGGGCTAGCGCCCACTATCATTGTCGCTCATGCCGGCACCACGCCGTGATTGCGCAGGAAAGCGAGGAGCGGCAGGAGCGGCAGGCCAAGAATGGTGAAATAGTCGCCCTCGACGCGCTCGAAAAGCTGCGCGCCCAGGCCCTCGAGCTGATAGGCGCCGACGGAGCCGCAAGCGCGCGGACCGAGTGCTGCGAGATAGCTCTCGATGAAGGCATCGCTGAAGGCGCGCATCTTGAGACGGGCCCGATCGACATGGTGCCACAGCCGCGCACCGTCGCGCACCACCGCGAGGGCCGAGACGAGCTCATGCTCGCGGCCGCGCAAGGCCTTGAGATGGGCCCTCGCCTCGTCGAGCCCGGCGGGCTTGTCGAACCAGGTCCCGGCGCATTCGAGGATCTGGTCGGCGCCGACCACCAAGGCGCCGCCGTGCCGCCGGGAGACCTTTTGCGCCTTGAGCTCGGCGAGTGCCTCCGCTGCCGAGCCGGTCTCAGCCCCCGTGGCCTTGAGCGCGCCCTTCGCTTCCTCTTCGTCGATGGCGGCCGCGTCGGCAAGGCAAGGGACGCCCGCATTGCGCAAAAGCATCGCGCGGGTGCTGCTGGCGGAAGCCAGCACCACGGCCGGCGCTCCCCCGACTGGCGCGTGCTCGCTTCCGGCCGCGGTCGTCGCAGCGCCGCTCACTGCATCTGCTTTCGCCGGTCGCCATAGAGCTGCATGATCGCCGCAGCGGTCTCCTCGATCGAGCGCCGCGTCACGTCGATCACCGGCCAGCCCTGCTCGGCGAAGACACGGCGCGCCGCGGCAAGCTCACGTTTGACCGTCTCGAGGTCCGTATAGTCGGTGTCCTCCGACTGGTTGAGCGTGCGCAGACGGTTGCGCCGGATCTGCACGAGGCGAACGGGGTCTTTGGTGAGGCCGATGACGAGAGGATGCCGTGCGTCAAGCAGCTCGTGGGGAATGGGGACCCCGGGTACGATGGGGACGTTCGCCGCCTTGATGCCGCGGTTCGCGAGATAGATGCAGGTGGGCGTCTTCGACGTACGCGAGACGCCGACGAGGACCACGTCGGCGTGGTCGAGGTTCCAAGCCGCTTGTCCGTCGTCGTGGGTCAGCACGAACTGCATGGCGTCGATGCGGCTGAAGTACTCGGCGTCGAGCTCGTGCTGGCGGCCCGGCAGATTCCGGCTTTGCAGGCCCAGATAGCTTGCCAAGGAGCCCATGATCGGATCGAGCACCGAGATATGGGGGACCTTGAGTTTCCTCAGGCCGGTGACGAGGACATGATGTAGCGTTTTGTCGACCAGCGTATAGACCACGAGGCCCGGCTGCTCGGCGATCTCGGAGAGAACCTTCTCGAGCTGACCCTTGGTACGCACGAGCGGCCACATGTGCTCGTCCACGTCGATGCCCTCGAACTGCACCAGGCAAGCGCGAACGACGCTATGCACCGTCTCGCCGGTCGCATCCGAAACCAGATGAAGATGCTGCTTCTTCACGGCTCTAAGCTGGCTCCCGCATTATCCGGTGCGTTGGGGGAAAAAGGCGCTCACCGGGGATAACTGGCCGCTTGGCCTCTCATGCGCCGAAAGCGCTCCCGCTCCCTTAGCACATCGCGCCCCATTTGTGCTCCAAGCGCCCGAGCACGCCCGTAAGCGTGAATCCCGTGCTGGAGAGCGCCGAGGAATCCTTTATCCTCCTTTTTCGCCTTCTTTCAAACCGACCTTTCGGTCAGCAATCTTGCCATGTCCCGAGCGATAATCACAGATGGTCCACAGTCGGCGGCTGCCTGGGCGCCAAGCGATACGAGAAGGGGGTGAAATCGGGGGTAAGTTTTAATCCCCGCCCTTCACAGCCATCCACTACTACCTCTAAAGTCTTCTCTTAAAGAGTCTTTAAGGAAGAGGAGATTGATGGCTCAGAGCTCGACGAGCCAAAAGCGCAGCAGCAAAGAGACCCCGCGGAAGCGTCTCTTGCGTGCGCTTGCGCGCGAGGAGCTCGAGCGGCCGCCGCTCTGGCTCATGCGGCAAGCGGGACGC
This sequence comes from Alphaproteobacteria bacterium, assembly GCA_035604475.1. Taxonomy (GTDB): domain Bacteria; phylum Pseudomonadota; class Alphaproteobacteria; order JACZXZ01; family JACZXZ01; genus DASPPM01. The sequence continues at coordinate 9,544 of DATNIJ010000035.1, read as the reverse complement.
TATCTCCCGGAGTATCGCGCCTTGCGTGCCCGCGCCGGCGGCTTCCTCGAGCTTTGTCTCACGCCCGAGCTTGCTGCCGAGGCGACGCTTCAGCCTGTGCGGCGTTTTGCGCTCGACGCGGCGATTCTGTTCTCAGATATCTTGATGGTGCCCTTTGCGCTTGGTCAAGACGTGCGTTTCTCGGAAAACGAGGGGCCGCTCCTGGAGCCCGTCGGCGGCAGGGTGAGCGCACAGCTCGACTTGGGGCGGCTTCCTGAGCGCTTGGCGCCGGTCTATGAGGCGATCGAGCGCGTCAGGCTCTCGCTGGGGCCGGAGACGGCACTGATCGGTTTCGTGGGCGGTCCGTGGACGGTGGCAAGCTACATGGTCGAAGGCCATACGAGCCGGGACTTTGCCGCGGTCAAGCTTTTCGCCTTCAGGGAACCGGGCGAGTTCGCAGGCCTGCTCGACCTACTGGTAGAGGCGAGTGCCACCCATCTCATCCGCCAAGTCGCGGCGGGCGCGGAAGTGCTGCAGATTTTCGAGAGCTGGGCGGCAGTACTCGGCGAGCGCGAGTTCGACGCGTGGTGCATCGAGCCGGTCCGGCGCATCGTCCTCAAGGTCAAGGCGGCTTGCCCGCAAGTGCCGATCATCGGCTTTCCGCGCGGAGCCGGTCTCGGCTACAAGCGCTTTGTCGAGCGGACAGGGGTAGATGCCATCGGCCTCGATCCCGCCGTGCCGCTCGACTGGGCCGCGCGCGAGCTCCAACCGTATGCGGCATTGCAAGGAAACCTGGACCCCTTGCTTCTGGTGGCAGGAGGCGAGGCCATGCGGCAAGCTTCCGAACGTATCCTTCGAAGCTGGGGCGTCGGACCCTTCATCTTCAATCTCGGGCACGGCGTGGTGCAGACGACCCCACCCGAGCATGTGGCGACACTGGTCGAGATCGTGCGAGGCTGGCGGGCATGACGGTCTCGCTCCCGCCGCAGGCAAGCGACCATGGCTGAGCCCAAACGGACTGCCATCGTGCTCTTCAATCTCGGCGGGCCCGACAAGCTCGAGTCCGTCCAGCCTTTCCTCTTCAATCTGTTCAACGACGGGGCCATCATCGCGCTGCCGACGCTGCTTCGCTGGGCGGTCGCCAAGCTGATCTCGCGGCGTCGCGCGCCCGTGGCGCGCGAGATCTACCGCAAGATGGGTGGAGGCTCGCCGCTTCTCCCTAACACGGAGGTGCAAGCGCGGGCGCTTGAGGCAGCGCTCCGCGATTTCGGGTCGGTGAAAGCCTTCGTCGCGATGCGCTACTGGGCACCCTTCTCCGACGAGGCGGCGGCGGCCGTGAAATCGTGGGATGCCGAGCGCATCGTGCTGCTGCCGCTCTATCCGCAGTTCTCGACGACCACGACGGCGTCCTCCTGGGCGGCCTGGCGCCAGGCGGCGGCGCGCGTCAAACTGCAAGTACCCACCACGCTCGTGTGCTGCTATCCGCGGCAGGCGGGCTTCGTGAAGGCCGTAGCCGAGCTGGTGAGCGCCGGCCTGGCGCAGGCGGAGCAAGTCGGCAAGGCCCGCGCGCGGCCGCGTGTTCTCTTCTCGGCGCATGGTCTGCCGCAGACGATCGTGGCGGGCGGCGATCCCTATCAATGGCAGGTCGAGCAAACCTGTGCCGCAGTGATAGAGGCGCTCGGGCCGCGCATCCTCGACTGGCAGGTTTGCTATCAAAGCCGTGTGGGACCGCTCGAATGGATCGGACCGTCGACCGAGAAGGAGGTCGAACGCGCCGGGCGCGAGAGGGTGCGCCTCGTGGTGGTGCCGATCGCCTTCGTCTCGGAGCATTCGGAGACGCTCGTGGAGCTCGACATCGAGTACGAAGCGCTGGCGCGGCGGGTGGGCGTGCCGGGTTATGTTCGCGTGCCGACGGTGTCGATTTCGCCGCACTTCATCGGAGGCCTCGCGGCCCTCGTGCGCGAGGCGCTCGAGGGCGGCGGTGGCATCTGTCCCGACGGCGGGGCGCGGCTCTGCCCGGCGGCATGGGGCAAGTGCCCGATGGCAACGGGAGGGCCGGAGCCGTGAGCTGGATGGTGCCGCTCTATCTCTGGGTGAAGGCGCTCCACGTCATCGCCGTGATCGCGTGGATGGCGGGGCTCTTGTACCTGCCGCGCCTCTTCGTCTATCACTGCGAGACGGAGCCGGGCAGCGAGGGAGACCGGCGCTTCCAGCTCATGGAACGCCGGCTCCTGCGCCAGATCATGAACCCGGCCATGATCGCGGCTTACGTCTTCGGCGTGCTGTTAGCCGCCACACCGGGGCTGGTGGACTGGTCGCAAGGCTGGGTCTACGTGAAGCTCGCGGGAATCCTCGTGCTCACGGGGGCGCACCATGCCATGGGACGCTGGCGCAAGGACTTCGCGGCCGGGCGCAACAAGCGGCCGCAGCGCTTCTATCGCGCGATGAACGAGGTGCCGACGCTCGCCATGATCGCGATCGTGATCATGGTGATCGTGAAGCCGTTTTGAGCGCCGAGGTGCTGCGCGCCTGGGCCGCGCTTGAGCTATCCGCAAGCTGGCACTGGCTTTTTCGGCCTGGCACCCTATTTTTCTTGACGACAGGGCGCGTTTGAGCAATCTATCAGGTAGATTTCCTTCAGCGACTCAGGCCTGCGTTCCTCCAAGAGTCTGCCCTTGTTGGCTCCGCCGCCTCGGCGGCCCTTGCACCGTTTATCTGGCCTGACGCAAGGCGCTTGAGCGCCCCCCCTTTTTCCCGCTTTGACGCGAAGTAGGCGTGCATGAATCTCCAAGAGCTCAAGTCCAAGACTCCCGCCGATCTCTTGACCTATGCCGAGGAGCTGCAGGTCGAGAACGCGAGCAACCTGCGCAAGCAGGAGCTCATGTTCGCGATCCTCAAGGTGCTCGCCGAGCGCGACATCGCGATCTTCGGCGACGGCGTGCTCGAAGTCCTGCAGGACGGCTTCGGCTTCTTGCGCTCGCCCGAGGCGAATTATCTGCCCGGCCCGGACGACATCTATGTCTCGCCGAGCCAGGTGCGTCGTTTCGGCTTGCGCACCGGCGACACGGTCCAGGGTCAGATCAGGGCGCCCAAGGACGGCGAGCGCTATTTCGCCCTCCTCAAGGTCAGCGAGATCAATTTCGAGGATCCCGAGAAAGTTCGCCACCGCATCAACTTCGACAACCTGACCCCGCTCTATCCGGACGAGCGCTTCGTGCTCGAGCTCGAGCCCGAGGCGGCGGCGGCGGGTGCTGCCGCGGCACCGCCGCCGCGCCGCGGGGCGAGTGCCAGGGAAGGCGACACGCGCGATGTGTCGCGGCGCGACTACACGACCCGCGTCATCGATCTCATCAGCCCGCTCGGCAAGGGCCAGCGCGGCCTCATCGTGTCGCCCCCGCGCACCGGCAAGACGGTGATGCTGCAGAACATCGCCCACTCGGTCGCGGCGAACCATCCGGAGGCCTACCTCATCGTGCTGCTCATCGACGAGCGGCCGGAGGAGGTGACGGACATGCAGCGCTCGGTCAAGGGCGAGGTGATCAGCTCGACTTTCGACGAGCCGGCGGCGCGCCACGTGCAAGTGGCGGAGATGGTGATCGAGAAGGCGAAGCGTCTCGTCGAGTACAAGCGCGACGTGGTGATCCTGCTCGATTCGATCACGCGCCTCGCGCGCGCCTACAACACCGTAGTGCCGTCCTCGGGCAAGGTGCTCACGGGTGGGGTGGACGCCAACGCGCTGCAGCGCCCGAAGCGCTTCTTCGGCGCCGCGCGCAACATCGAGGAGGGCGGCTCGCTCACCATCATCGCCACGGCACTCATCGATACCGGCTCGCGCATGGACGAGGTCATCTTCGAGGAGTTCAAGGGCACCGGCAACTCCGAGATCATTCTCGACCGCAAGCTCTCCGACAAGCGGGTCTTCCCCTCGATCGACATCACGCGCTCGGGCACGCGCAAGGAGGAGCTCCTCGTCGAGCGCGACGTGCTGGCGAAGATGTGGGTGCTGCGCCGCATCCTCATGCCGATGGGCATGAACGACGCGATGGAGTTCCTCCTCGACAAGCTGCGCCACACCAAGTCGAACGCCGAGTTCTTCGCCTCGATGAATCAGTAACGCGCGCGGCGCAGCGCCACCTCTCGCAAATTCGAGCGTCACCCCCTCCCCCCCCTCCCCCTTCGAGGGGGAGGGGGAATCTGTTGGAGTCCCCGACATAATCCCTCCCCCCTTGAGGGGGAGGGTTAGGGTGGGGGGTGTGCCAGGCGCTGTCCCTAAGGTATCAGTACCGTCGAGCCGGTCGTTTTGCGCGCCTCGAGATCGCGGTGCGCCTGGGCCGCTTGCGCGAGCGGATAGGTCTGGTTGACGCGGATCTTGACCTTGCCCGAACGCACCACGCTGAAGAGATCGCGCGCGGTCGCGAGCAGGTCCTCGTGCTTGGCCACGTAGGTCCCGAGCGTGGGGCGCGTGATGTAGAGCGAGCCCTTGGCGGCGAGGGTGCCGAGCTCGAAGGGGGGCACGGGGCCCGAGGCGTTGCCGAAGGTGACCATCAGGCCGCGCGGGCTCAAGCAGTTGAGCGAGCGCTCGAAGGTGTCCTTGCCGATCGAATCATAGACGACGGGGACGCCCTCGCCCTTGGTGATCTTCTTCACCGCCGCCACGAAATCGTCGCGGGTATAGACGATCGGATGCTTGCAGCCGTGCGCCTTGGCGAGCTTCGCCTTCTCGTCCGAGCCCACCGTTCCGATCACGGTGACGCCCAGCGACTTCGCCCACTGGCAGAGGATGAGCCCGACCCCGCCTGCTGCGGCATGGAGCAGGATGGTTTCGCCCTTCTTGATGCGGTAGGTGCGGCGGATGAGGTACTGCACGGTCATGCCTTGCAGCATCATCGCGGCCCCGGTCTTGAAGTCGATCTCCTTGGGCAGTTTGACCAGACGCTCGGCCGGCATCACGCGCGCCTCGGCGTAGGCGCCGAGCGGGCTCTGGCCGTAGGCGACCCGGTCGCCCGGCTTGATCTCCTTGACCTTGGGGCCGACCTTCTCGACCACGCCTGCACCCTCGAAGCCGATGCCGCAGGGATAGCTCGGCTGCTTGTAGAGGCCGATGCGGTAATAGACGTCGACGTAGTTGAGGCCGACCGCGTGATGGCGCACGAGGGCCTCGCCGGGACCAGGCTCGGGCAGTGACACATTCTCCATGCGCAGGACTTCGGGCCCGCCGGGCTGGCTGATGCGGATGGCTTTGACCATGGTGGGGTTTCCTTTCGCTCTCGGCTCAGCCGAGGTTCTTCTTGAAGAATTCGGCGCTGCGCTTGTTGGCGAGATCGGCGGCTTGCTTGTTGTAGTGCTCGCCGCCCGGACGGGCGAAGGCATGCTCCTGGCCTTCGTAAACGTGGAGCGTCACCTTGGCGTTGCCGCCGAGCCCGCTTTTGATCTTCGCCTGGGCCTCGGGCGGGCAATAGGAATCCTTGGCCGCGATGTGGAGCATGAGCGGCTTCTTAATGTTCTTGGCCTCGTCGAGTGCCGCCTCGATACCGACGCCGTAATAGCCGACATTGGCGTCGGCGTCGCTGCGGGTCGCCATGAGATAGGCGAGCTTGCCGCCGAGGCAGAAACCGACCGAGCCGGCCTTGCCGGAGGCACCGGGAATCTTGCGCGCATAGGCGAGGGTCGCCTTGAGGTCGTCTGTCCCCTTCTTCTCGTCGAAGCCCTTGTAGAGCTCGAAGGCCTTCTGCCACTCGGCCTCGCTTTGGTCGGTGAGCTGGATGCCCGGGGACTGGCGCCAGAAGATGTCGGGGCAGATGGCAAACGAGCCCTCGGCGGCGAGGCGGTCGCACACGTCGCGCATCACTTTGTTGACGCCGAAAATCTCCTGGCACACGACGATCGCGGGGCCTTTGCCGGAGGCGGGCTTGGCAAGATAGGCGGAAAACTGGCCGCCGTCGGTGGCGGAAATTCTTACGTCGGGCATGACGCTCTCCTCTCTGAAGCCGTTTCTTCGGAATTTCGCGGGTAATGCTCGGAGCCGAGAGTAGCGCGGGAGGCAAGCCTTGTCACCACCGCGCGGCGAAGGGTTGAATATGCGCAAGCGGAGGTGCCGCGCTTTTCCTCTCCTCCTTGAGGAGGAGAGGAGGGGCCCCCGCGGGCCGAAGGCCCGCTTCTTCTGCATCATGCATAAGAGGCGCGCTACGCGCGCCGGGCGTAGCGATGGGAAGGTGAGGAGGGCGAGCGCAGCGGGCTTCTGCCGCGGATGGCGTGTCTCGCACAAACGCCTCCTCACCCCGACCCTCTCCTCCTGAAGGAGGAGAGGGAGGTCGGCCCGTTTCAGGTCTCTCACAGGCTACCCGGCGAAGGGGTCGCTCCGCTCGAGCGCCAAGAGCTTGCGTTTGGTGGCGAGGCCTTGGCCGCCCGAATAGCCGCCGAGCGAGCCCGCGGCGACGACGCGGTGGCAGGGGATGATGATGGGGATGGGATTGCGCCCGCAGGCGCCGCCGACGGCGCGCGGCGCGCTCTTGAGCGCGGCCGCGAGCTCGCCGTAGGTGCTGAGCTCGCCATAGGGGATGGCGAGAAGGGCCTGCCAGAGCGCCTGCTGGAAGGGCGTGCCGTTTGGCGCCAGCGGCAGCGCGAACTCCCGTCGGCGCGCGGCGAAATACTCCAGAAGCTGCGTCCTGGCCTTTGAGAGGAGTGGGGTCTCGTCTTGCCCGCGCCTGCCGCCGAAGGCGAGCGAGACGAGGGCGCCGCCCTCCTCGCCGAGGGTGAGGGCGCCAAGCGGGCTAGCGAGCGAGAGGCTGGGCATGGCGCGCGAGCGGCAAGGGTTGCAGCGCCGAGCGAAGTGCCGCGGTACTGGTGATGGGCAAGGAGCAGGTCATGCCGGTGCAGACATAGGCCGTGGCAACGCCGCCGGCTTGCGTCTTGCCGTGGGCCGGATGGCCTTCTGCGAGGCGCTCGTCGGGTGCGATCGTCTGCAGCAGGCGATTGGGCTGTGCGGTGCCATAGGCGGCTTGCCGCAAGGCCTCGAGCTCCGCGTCTTCGCACCGGCCGATGAGCACCACCTGCACGGCATGGGCGAGAAAATCGGCGGCATTCAAGAGGGTCGCCAAGGGAAAGACGTTGCCCTCGAGCTGGCCCGCAAAGGCGCGCAAGGTCGCTTCCGCGCGCTCGCGATAGACGGGCTTCGCCGTGAGGTAATAGAGGCGGGCGAGCGCCTCGACGATGACGCCGTTGCCGGCAGGGGTCGCGTTGTCGTTGGCCGACTTGGCGCGCACGATGACGTCGTCGACATCGTCGGCGGTGGCGAAATAGCCGCCCTCCTCTTTATCCCGGAAATGGCGCTCGAGGGTCGCTGCCCAGGCCTCCGCTTGAGCGAGATAGGCCGCATCGCCGGTCGCCTCGTTAAGCGCAAGTGCTGCGCGGATCATGAGCGCGTAATCGTCGAGCCCGCCCTTGTGCTTGAGCTGGCCTGCGCGAAAGCTGTGGCAGAGGCGGCCGTCGCGGCTCATCTCATGGCGCACGAAGGCGAAGGCGCGCTCGGCCGCGGCAAGCCACGGCGCCTCGGCGAAGACCGCGGCGGCCTCGGCCAGGCAGGCGATCATGAGCCCGTTCCAGTCGGCGAGGACCTTGTCGTCCCAGCCCGGCTTGACCCTCAGCTCGCGCGCCGCGAAGAGCAGCCGGCGCGAGCGCGCGAGTGCTGCCTCGCTTGCGGCATCGAGGAGGGCCGGGCTGGCGCTGCGGTTGAGGATGGTGCTGCCTTCCCAGTTCCCTTCGGGCCTCACATCGTAGACGCGCTTGAAGAGTTCCGCGTCGGCGCCGAGGACCTCGTCGATCTCCCTCGCGGACCAGACGTAGAAGCGGCCCTCGTGGCCTTCGCTGTCGGCGTCTTGCGTGGCCGCGAAGGCGCCGCAGCCGGCGACCATCTCGCGCAAGACCCAGCCGACCGTCTCGCGGATGCGCGTCTCGAAGAGCGGCTCCTTGGTGGCGAGCCACGCGGCGGTGAGGAGCTCGACGAGCTGCGCGTTGTCGTAGAGCATCTTCTCGAAATGCGGCACCAGCCAATGCGCGTCGGTCGAGTAGCGCGCGAAACCGCCGCCCAGATGGTCGTAGATGCCGCCTTGGCACATGCGCGTCAAGGTGAGGAGCACGGCATCCCGGAAGCTCGCTTGGCCGGTGCGTTGCTCGGCGCGCCAGAAGAGCTTGAGGAGCGGGGCTTGCGGGAACTTGGGCGCGGGGCCGATGCCGCCCTCCGCCATGTCGGCGTGGCGCACGAGCTCGCTCGCGGCCTGGACGAGGACGGCGGCGGCATCGAGCTCGCCGGGCGAGGAGCGGCCCAGCTGTGCCAAGCCTTGGCGCAACGCATCCACGTTGCGGACGACCGCGTCTTTTTCCTGATGGTAGATCTCGGAAACGCGCCGCAGCAGGTCCTTGAAGCCGGGGCGGCCGTAACGCGGCTCGGGCGGGAAATAGGTGCCGCCCCAGAACGGCTCGCCCTTGGGCGTGCAGAACATGGTGAGCGGCCAGCCGCCGTGCTCGCTCATCAGCGCGAGCGCGTGCTGGTAGATGGTGTCGATGTCGGGGCGCTCCTCGCGGTCGACCTTGATGTTGACGAAAAGCTCGTTCATCGCGGCGGCCGTAGCAGGGTCCTCGAAGCTCTCGTGCGCCATGACGTGGCACCAGTGGCAGGCGGCGTATCCGACCGACAGCAGGATCGGCTTGCCGGTGCGTTGCGCTTCGGCGAGCGCCTGCGGTCCCCACGGCCACCAGTCGACCGGGTTGTGCCGGTGCTGCAGCAGATAGGGGCTCGTCTCGCGCCCCAGACGGTTTTCGTGCGTCGTGATGTCTGAAGCCGAATTGGACATGGGCGTTCCTGGTTTTCCGGTTCCGGGCAGAATAGCCTCGAGCAAGCGCAAAGCGAGGGCGTTCGCGCGGTTTGGTTCGACGCTGCGGGACCAGATGAGTGACCGGGATACGATTTTCGCGCTGTCGTCGGGGCGGCCCCCGGCCGCGATTGCGGTGGTCCGCATGTCGGGACCCCACGCGCAGCAAGGGCTGCAGGCATTGATCGGCCACGTGCCGGAACCTCGCCGTGCCACGCTGGCGAAGTTGCGGGACTCGGACCGTGACGTGCTCGACGAGGGCCTCGCGCTATGGCTGCCCGGCCCGAGGAGCGAAACCGGGCAGGACATGGCGGAGCTTCACCTCCACGGCGGCCGCGCCGTGGTGGCCGCCGTGCTGGCTGCCCTCGGCCGGCTCGACGGGTTTCGCCCGGCCGAGCCCGGAGAGTTCACCCGGCGGGCCTTCGAGAACGGCCGGCTCGATCTGACGGCCGTGGAGGGCCTAGGCGACCTCATCTCCGCCGAGACCGAGGCCCAGCGCCGCCAGGCGTTCCGCCAGCTCAAGGGGTGGCTGGGCGGCCGTGCCGAGACCTGGCGGAGCAGGCTCATCGAGGCGCTGGCGCTGGTCGAGGCGCGCATCGATTTTTCCGATGAGGCGGATGTCCCGGCGGATCTGATGGGTCCGGCGCTCGACATCGCACGAGGGTTGCTCGAAGAGATCGGGCGGGCGCTGGCCGACG
>DATNIJ010000034.1:0-2634 GCA_035604475.1 Alphaproteobacteria bacterium | reverse complement strand
GCCGTCAAGGCGCACCAGATCTCCGCCCTCGTCCCCGGCATCCGCAAGCTCTTCGGCAAGGACACCATCGTGGTGACCGTGCAGAACGGCATCCCCTGGTGGTACTTCCGCAGGCACGGCGGCCCCTTCGACGGCAAGCGCCTCGAGAGCCTCGATCCCGGCGGTGCGATCGACGCCTCGATCGAGGCCGAGCGCATCATCGGCTGCGTCGTCTATCCGGCGGGCGAGGTGGTGGGTCCAGGTGTGGTCAAATGCGTGGAAGGCGACCGCTTCCCGGTCGGCGAGCTCGACGGCAGCAAGAGCAACCGGCTCGAGATGATCAGCCAGATGCTGATCGCGGCCGGCTTCAAGTCCTTCGTGCTCGACAACATCCGCTCGGAGATCTGGCTCAAGGCGTGGGGCAACCTCTCCTTCAACCCGATCTCGGCCTTGACGCACGGCACGCTCGAGGGCATCTGCCGCTTCCCGCTCACGCGCGCGCTCGCGGCGCACATGATGGAGGAGGCCCAGGCGGTCGCGAGCAAGCTCGGCATCAGCTTCCGCCACACCATCGAGAAGCGCATCGCGGGTGCGGAGGCGGTGGGTCCGCACAAGACCTCCATGCTGCAGGACGTGGAGGCGGGACGCGGCCTCGAGGTGGAGGCGCTCGTCGGCGTGGTCGTCGAGCTGGGTCGGCTCACCGAGACCCCGACCCCCCATATCGACGCGGTCTACGCCTGTAGCAAGCTCCTCGACAAGGTGATGGCGGACGAGCACGCGGCGATCGTGCCCCGGCCGCTCGGCTGAGGCGGACGCGCTACCCCCTCACGCGGCGGCGGCGTAGAACTGATGCACGAGGATCGCGGCCGCCGCAGCTAGCAGGGCTGCGCCCAAGGGTGCGGTCAGCTTGCGGCCCCACGGCGTGTTCTTCTCGACGGCCATGACGGCGCCGAGTGCCAGCATCCAGCCGACGCTGCCGGTGCCCACGATGAACATCAGCAGCATGATCGCCCAGCAGCAGCCGACGCAGAACATGCCGTGACGCAGGCCGAGGAGGAGTGCGTGGCGCGATTCGGCTTTGCCGCGCCAATGCGCGATGACGAAGCTGAGCGGCGTCCGGCACTTGTCCAGGCAGCGGTACTTGAGCGCGCTGAACTGGAAAACTCCGGCAATCGCGAGGACGGCAACGCCGAGCACCCACGCATTGACGGCGAGCCAGGCGCTTTGCCGGGCGAGCGCGTGGACGCCGAGGTCGAGGACATGGCTCGCGACCCCGAAGAGGCCCCACGCCGCGAGGTACCCGACGATGAGCAACGATATGAGCGTCCGTTGATCGGCTCGGCCAGCCGTGACGCGGCGAAAGATCTCCAAGAGCGGGAATGTCGTCGGCAACATCATGGCGGTCAGCATCAACGCCCATCCCGACACGTAGAGGAGGGCGGGTACCAAGACCTCGCCCGCTGGAATGGCCGCGCAGATGCGGGCCGCGAACCCGACGTCCGTCCACCCGCCATGGTCGAGAAAGCGTCCGTAGGGGCTTTTGGCCCAGATCGCCAGCGCGAGCCACGCCAGCGCGACCAATCCGCCCATGGTCAAAAGGAAATAGCTACGCCGTTCCGCCGCTTTCATGCCGTGGCAGCCGTCGAGGGATGCGCGAGAGCTACGCTTCGAAGAGGAACGTGCTCTGGAGCGCATTGTAGCCCTTGAGATCGACGTCGATCCCGAGGGCGGCATTCTTCGAGCGGTAGCTCGGGGCCTTGCCGACAAAGACAGGGGCCCCCGGGACGGTCGAGAAGACGGTGTCGGAAAGCGTCGTGTTGCCGCCGGTTGAGCCCTTGTAGGGCTCCAACTCGGCGTAGGCCACGGTACCGATCTTGAGCGTGCCCTTGCCTTCGCGAACATCGAAGATGATCGGCGCGCGTTCGACCGAGACGACCTCGCCGATCAGCTTGACGAGGTCGGCGACGGGGCCGCCGAGCTTGCCGGTGTAGACGCCGAGAATGGCCTCGTGCTGCTCGGCACTCGCCTTGTCGTCCACGTAGACGGCCGCGCGCCAATTTCCCTTGAGGATATTGCCGGGGACATGGGCGACGACCGCGATGGTCCGGCCGGCCACATCGACCTTGCCGATCTTGCCCTTGTCGAAATGCCACGCGACGACGGTGTCGCAGGTGCCGTTGTCCGGATCCTCGCCGATCCAGCACGGGCACAGCACGCGGCAATTGCACACTTCGAGAAGACGCCCCTCTAGCCGATAAGCCATTTTCGCCTCCCCACTTGCCCGAATGGCGTGTCAACCGATGGTGACGAATATTCTATGCCCAACGCTCGCCCATGGGAAGCAATGCAGCGGGAGCGCCGGGGGAGGCGCCGCGATTGCGCCGCTCGGCCGAGCTGGGCGGCCTACTTCCTCACCCCCTCACCCAACTGCGGGTAAGCCCCCGGGTCAGGCCCGGGGGTCCGCCTCGCCAACCCTTCGTATCCCTCTCCCCCTTCAGGGGGAGAGGGTTGGGTGGTCCAAACCGGTTACATAGGTAACAGAATAGACCGGAGACATGGGTAACAGGTCGACTGGTCGGCAGGGAGGACCTGCCGATGGGATGGATGGAGACCTGTGCCATGGATGAGCGGATGCGGTTTGCGCTGGCGGCGGAG
>DATNIJ010000033.1:0-15680 GCA_035604475.1 Alphaproteobacteria bacterium | reverse complement strand
GGCGGCATCATGACCGAGCTCTTCCAGGATGTGAGCTATCGGCTCGCCCCGGTCGACGAGGCCACGGCACGGGAGATGCTGCGCGAGCTCAAGTGCGCCCGCCTGCTCGCGGGCTTCCGCGGCGCACCCGCGGCCGACGCCCAAGCCCTCGCCCGGCTCATCGTGCGAATCTCGGCGTTCGCCGCCGAATACAGGACTTCCGTGCGCGAGATCGATCTCAACCCGGTCATCGTCCATGGGGCGGGCGCGGGCTGTAGCATCGTGGATGCCATGATCGTGACGGAGTGAGTTCTTCTACCTCTTCTCCTTTGAGTTCTTCTCCCTCTCCTCCTTCAGGAGGAGAGGGTCGGGGTGAGGAGGCGGCCGGGCGAGACGAGTTATCGCTGGTAAAGGCTCGCTACGCTCGCCCTCCTCACCTTCCCATCGCTGCGCCCGGCGCGCGTAGCGCGCCTCTTATGCATGATGCAGAATAAGCGGGCCTTTGGCCCGCGGGGGTCCCCTCCTCTCCTCCTGAAGGAGGAGAGGACGAAGAACGTTCTCCTCTCCTCCTTGAGGAGGAGAGGCAGAAAGCTTGTTGCCGCGGCCCCCGCACTTGCTATGCTCGGACCCTTCTGCTGAAGAGCGCTCGATGCAAGTCCTGAGCTTCGCCCCGCCGCCACCCTGTCCCGAGGCCGAGACGCTGCGTGGAGAAGTGCGCGAGCTCCTCGCGCGCGAGCTCGCGGGGCGCAGCGCCGAGGCGCGCGCCGTCTCCTGGAGCGGCTTTGATCCCGAGTTCAGCCGCAAGCTCGGCCGGCACGGCTGGATCGGCATGACCTGGCCCAAGCGCTACGGCGGGCACGAGCGCAGTGCGCTCGAGCGCTATGTCGTCCTCGAGGAGATGCTCGCCGCGGGCGCGCCCGTCGGCGCCCATTGGGTCGCCGACCGGCAAAGCGGCCCTCTCTTGCTGCGCTTCGGCAGCGAGGCGCAGCGCCGGGCCATCCTGCCGCGGATCGCCGCCGGCGAGTGCTATTTCTGCATCGGCATGAGCGAGCCGGATACCGGCTCCGACCTCGCCTCGGTGCGCACCCGCGCCGTCGCCGCCGACGGCAGCTATCGCGTGAACGGCACCAAGGTCTGGACCACGCGGGCCCACCAGGTCCATTACATGATTCTCTTCTGCCGCACCGCCGCCGCGAGCGAGGCCGATCGCCACGGCGGCTTGAGCCAGTTCCTGGTGGACCTCAAGACGCCAGGCGTCAAGGTGCGGCCGATCCGCAACCTCGCCGGCCAGCATGACTTCAACGAGGTGGTGTTCGAGGACGTGCTCCTGCCGGCGGATGCGCTCATCGGCGGGCTCGGCGACGGCTGGCGCCAGGTGACGAGCGAGCTCGCCTTCGAGCGCAGCGGACCGGAGCGCTTCCTCTCCTCCTTCACCTTGCTCGTCGAGCTCGCGCGCGCATTGGGTCCGGAGCCCTCCGAGCGCGCGGCGTTGGCACTCGGCCGCATCATGGCGCATATCGTGACGCTGCGGCGCCTCTCGCGCTCGGTCGCCGGCATGCTGCAGGCGGGGGCCGACCCGGCGTTGCAGGCGGCCGTGGTCAAGGATCTCGGCACGCTGCTCGAGCAGGAAATCCCCGAGGTGGCGCGCCAGCTCGTCGCGTGCGAGCCCGCCACGGAATCGACCCAGGCCTTCTCGGCGGTGCTCGCGCAGGCCATCCTCCACGCGCCCTCGTTCTCGATCCGCGGCGGCACGCGGGAGATCCTGCGCGGCATCATCGCCCGCGGGCTCGGGCTCAGATGAGGCCCAAGAGCGGAAGGGAGAGACAGACGATGGCGCAAGCGCCGGTGCTGTACGCTGAAGAGGGCGGAGTCGTAACACTCACCTTGAATCGCCCGGAGACCCGCAACGCGATCACGGACAATGACATGATCGACGCGCTCGTCGACGCCGTCGAGCGCATGAACGCCGACATGAGCGTTCGCGTCGCCATCCTGACCGGCGCGGGCACGGCCTTCTGCTCGGGCGGCAACTTGAAGCGCATGGCCGCGCGCGCGGGACCGGGTGCCGAGCCGCCCGTGCAATCGCGGCGCTGGTACAAGCTCGGCATCCACCGCATCCCGCTCGCCTTCGAGGCCCTCGAGGTGCCGGTCATCGCCGCGGTGAACGGTCCGGCGATCGGGGCCGGTTGCGATCTCGCCTGCATGTGCGACATCCGCATCGCGGGCGAGAGCGCGCGCTTCGCCGAGAGCTTCGTCAAGCTCGGCATCATCTCGGGCGACGGGGGTGCCTGGCTGCTGCCGCGCATCGTCGGCTTCTCCAAGGCGAGCGAGATGACCTTCACCGGCGATCCGATCGATGCCAAGGAGGCGCTCGCCTGCGGGTTGGTCTCGAAAGTGACGCCCGACGCCGAGCTCCTGCCGGCGGCCGGCGCACTCGCGGCTCGCATCGCCGCCAATCCGCCGCACGCGATGCGCATGACGAAACGCCTGCTCTATGAGGGCCGGCACATGCGGCTCTCGAGCCTTCTCGAGCTCGCCGCGGCGCTGCAGTCGCTCGCTCATACGACGGCCGATCACAAGGAGGCGGTGACCGCCTTCCTCGAGAAGCGCCCGCCGAAATTCAAGGGAGACTAGCGGATTCGTCTCTGCGGCGGCCGCAGAGAAAATCCGCCTTGGGGAGCAGGGTCATGAGCGAAGCGGGGAGTCCTGTTGCCATCGTCACCGGCGGAGCGCGCGGCATCGGGCGGAGCTCGGCGCTGGCACTCGCCGGGCGCGGCTACGACGTGGCCCTCGTAGACCTTTTGCTGCCCGAGATGAGGGAGACGGCGGGTGCCATCGAGGCGCTGGGGCGGCGCGCCTCTGTCCACGAGGCCGACGTGCGGCACTTCGAGCTCGCGCGCGCGACCGTCGAGCGCATTCACGCTACCTGGGGCCGCGTCGATTTCCTTCTCAACAACGCAGGCGCGCCGATGCCCAAGGGCATCCTCGAGATCAGCGAGGAGGAGTTCGATCGCACCATCGCCGTCAACCTCAAGAGCTGCTTCAACTGGTGCAAGGCGGTGGCGCCGATCATGCTTGCGCAAGGGCGCGGCCGCATCGTCAGCATCTCCTCGCTCAGCGCCTATTCGGGGGGTGTGACCAGCGCCGTCAGCAAGTTCGCCTACGCCGCGGCCAAGGCCGGCATCCTCGGCATGACCCGGGCCTTGGCCAAGGAGCTCGGACCTCAGGTCGCGGTCAATGCGATCTGCCCGGGCGTCATCGTGACCGAGCTCACCAAGAGCCTGGTCGAGCCGCGCGCGGGCGAGCTCGTCAAGGGCATAGCGCTCGGCCGCCTCGGCGGCCCCGAGGATGTGGCGCAACTCGTCGCCTACCTCGCCACGGCCGAGCCGAGCTTCATGAGCGGACAAGCCTTGATCCTCGACGGCTTTCAATGGGTCGCGTGAGGCTGCAGCACAGGAGGAGATGCCCCATCGCCCTTGTGAGGGGGGTGCATTCTCGGCACAATGCCAAGCGGGATAGAGCGCGCTCTGAGGAAGGAACGCCATAAGTTTATAACATAGGGAGGAGCGGAAGATGGTCGCCGCATTCCGGGGGGAGGGCGAGCACGCCGGCGGGTCGTCGAAACAGGCCGTCGCGGCGGCGGTGATCGGCAATGTGCTGGAGTGGTACGATTTCTCGGTTTATGCCTTCGTCGCCACCACCATCGCGAAGACGTTCTTCCCGCAGGGCGGCGTAGCGGCACTTCTCAACACTTTCCTCGTCTACGGCATAGGCTTCCTCGCGCGCCCGCTCGGCGGCATCCTGATCGGACGCTACGGCGACGTGCGCGGCCGCAAGGCGGCCCTCTTGCTCACCATCTTCCTCATGGCATCGGGCACGGTGCTGATCGGCGTCATTCCCAGTTACGCCTCGATCGGCTTCCTGGCCCCGCTTCTCCTGGTGGTGGCGCGCCTGACGCAGGGCTTCTCGGCGGGCGGAGAATGGGGCGGGTCGACCGCCTTCATCGTCGAGTGGGCGCCCGAGAAGCGGCGCGGCTTCTACGGCAGTTTCCAGCAATCGAGCGTCGTGGGCGGCATCGTGCTCGGCTCCGGCATCGCCGCACTGGTCAGCACGCTCTTGACGAGTCAGCAGATGGACGATTGGGGCTGGCGCGTCCTCTTCCTCTTGGGCGGCATCCTGGGGCCGGTCGGCCTCTACATGCGGCGCAACATCGAGGAGACGCCAGCCTATCGGCGCGTGGCGCGCGAGCCGGCACCCGCGGCTCAGCCAGCTGCGCCCTCGCCCTTCTGGCTCGCCGCGCGCGCCTTCGGCTTCACCATCAATTGGACCGTGATCTTCTACATCTTTCTCGCTTACATGCCGACCTTCGCGCAGAAGTTCCTGCACATCGGGCGCACCGACTCGCTTTGGTCGAATACGATCGGCGTGGTGGTGCTCATGGCGGCAATCCCCCTCATGGGGCATCTCTCCGACCGTTACGGCCGCAAGCCTTTTCTTCTGCTCTGCTGTGCCGCCTTCATCGTGCTGCCGTACCCGATCTTCGCCATGATGCTGTCGGGCGTGTCGCTTCCCGTCTTCGTCCTGGTGCAGATCGTGATCGGCCTCATGATCTCGCTCTTCTCCGGTCCGGGCCCGGCGGCGATCTCGGAGATTTTCCCGACGCGGGTGCGCTCGACCTGGATGACGAGCGGCTATGCGCTCGCCGTCGCGATCTTCGGCGGCTTTGCTCCCTTCATCGCCACCTGGCTCATCGACCAGACCGGCAGCCCGATAGCACCCGTCTACTACGTGATGGCGGCGGCGCTGGTGAGTGCCATCGTCATCGCTTATCTGAAGGAAACCGCACACGAGCCGCTCGGCTAAGGAGGACGTCATGAACGTACAAGCTCCCGCTCTCGAACCCTGGCAGTGGCCGGAGGAGCATTGGCGCAAGCTCGTGGGCCGCGTGCGCGCGGGCCGGGCGTTCAGGCCAAAGGCGTGGAAGGACGGCGCCCGCTGCGCCGTCGCCCTCTCGTTCGACTCCGATCATGAGACGAACGAGCTGAGGGACGGCGGCAAGTCGATCGGGCGGCTTTGCTGGGGACAATACGGCAACCGCGTGGGCGTGCCGCGCATCCTCAAGATCCTCGAGAAGCACGGCGTCAAGGCCACCTTCTATGTGCCCGCCGTCTCGGCCCTCATCTACCCCGACGAGCAGCGCCGCGTCGTGGCCGAAGGGCACGAGATCGGCATCCACGGCTGGATCCACGAGCTCAACTCGGTGCTGCCCTACGACGCGGAGCGCGATCTCATGCTGCGCTCGGCGGACACGCTCGAGAAGGTGAGCGGCGTGCGCCCCATAGGCCTCAGGACGCCGTCATGGGACTTCAGCCCGAATACGCTGCGCATCGAGAAGGAGATGGGCCTCGCCTACGATTCCTCGCTGATGTCGGACGAGGACTGCTACGAGCTCGTGATGGACGGCGAGCCGACGGGGATCGTCGAGCTCCCGGTCGAATGGGTGCGCGACGACGCGGTCTATTTCATGATGCACCGCTTCCAGCAGCTCAGGCCCTACACCCCGCCCCAGGACGTCTTCGAGATCTTCCGCCGCGAGTTCGACGCGGCCTACGAGGAGGGCGGGGTCTTCCAGCTCACCATGCACCCCCACATCATCGGCTACCGCTCGCGCAGCTGGATGATCGAGGAGCTCATCCGCCACGCGCGCGCGCGCCCCGGCGTCTGGTTCGCCACCCACGCCGAGGTGGCGCTGTGGGCGAAGCAGCACGCGGCGTAGCTGACTGCCCTCTCCCGCTTGCGGGAGAGGGAACATAGGCGTGATGCGCGCAGCCGCAGAGCAGCGCCACGCCGGCTCGCCACGCCGGCTCTGTGAACCGCCTTGCCGGGTGCCCGGGGAAGGCGGATAGTGGCGCTCACGATCGCGTGGGTGCTCGCGAGGGAAGTCCGGCCGGAGAAGCCGGGGAAGTGCTCGCGGCCGAGGGAGGATTTGACGATGAAACGCAGGCGATTTCTCGAGGCGAGCGCTGCTGCGTCTGCGCTTGCCGCCTTGGCGCCGGCCGCCATCTCGCGCGCGCGCGCGGCAGAGGCCGCGGACGTAGAGGCGGCCAAGAAGGAGGGGCAGGTCAGCTGGTATACCGCGCACTTCGACACGCAGACGGCCGAAGGCGTGGGCAACGCCTTCATGAAGAAATATCCCGGCATCAAGGCGAATGTGTTCCGCAGCACCGCGCAGGTCATCTATCAGCGCCTGAGCCAGGACATGCGCGCGGGCGTCGCCGAATGCGACGTGTTCAGCTCGACCGACGTGGGACACTACATCCATCTCAAGCCGACCGGCGTGTTCCTGCAATGGACGCCGCCCAACGCCGCGAACGTGGTAGCCGCCTTCAAGGGGCTCGATCCGGACGGGCAATATTACGTGACCTCGGCCGGCCTCATTTGCATTACCTACAACAAGACCAAGGTCAAGGAGAGCGAGCTGCCCAAGAGCTGGCCGGAGCTCACCGATCCCAAGTGGAAGGACCAGGTCTCCGTCGGCCATCCCGGCTTCAGCGGCTACGTGGGCACCTGGGTCGTGGAGATGCGCAAGCTCTACGGCTGGCAGTATTTCGAGAAGCTCAAGGCGATCAACCCCCAGATCGGCCGCTCGATCAACGACACGGTGACCATGCTCAATTCGGGCGAGCGCACGATCGCCGCGGGCCCCGAGGCCACGACGCTGGAAAGTGCCGCGAAGGGCAACCCCTTGGGCGTGGTCTATCCGAGCGACGGCAGTTTGCTGATGGTCTCGCCCTCGGCGATCATGAAGAATTCGAAGCACCCCAACGCGGCGAAGCTCTTCATGGATTTCCTGATGGGGCCGGAAACCTCAGAGGTCTACGTCGAGTACTTCCAGGACCCGCTCCTGCCGGGAATAGCGCCCGCGGCCGGCGCCAAGCCGATCGCGGAGGTGAAGACCATCCGGCCGACGATCGAGGAGATCACCACGGGCATTCCCGAGGTCATCAAGCAGTGGCGGGACACCTTCGGGGTGTGAGCGACACGCCCGCGGCGGTATTCACACACTCGACGACGCTTGCAGAGCCGTCGTGGGTCCTTCGAGACGCGCCCCAAGGGGGCGCTCCTCAGGATGAGGTCGATTGGTGTGTGGCAGAAAGACTTTCTCTCATCCTGAGGAGCGAGCGCAGCGAGCGTCTCGAAGGACGCATCGCCCCCGGTCCGAGGCGCTTTGGCACAGCGCAACGCCGCCATTTGCCGGCGCGGGAATGACGGCGCATGCCGGATAGCGCGTTGAAAATAACGCCTTCGTTTTCGGGTCGGCCGTTAGGACAGCTCGACGGCCTCCGTACGCGCTTGAAGCGGCTCGAGCCCGCGGTCGTCGTCTGGCTCCTGTTGATCGGCGTCTTGCTCTTTCTCGTGGTCGGACCGCTTCTCATGCTCGTTCTGCAGAGCTTCGAGCACGAGGGCGGTGCCGGATACACGCTCGGAAACTACGTTGCGGCCTTCGTCAACAAGCATCACTTGGACGCGCTCAAGAATTCGCTGCTGCTCGGCGCCGGTGTGGCGGCACTCGCGGCCGTCTTCGGCGTGCCGATTGCCTGGGCGGTCTCGCGCACCGACATGCCGGGCAAGGACCTCGTGCGCGTCATGGTGCTCGGCGCCTTCGTGACCCCACCCTACCTCGGCGCCATCGGCTGGATCCTCCTCGCCGGGCCCAACGCGGGCTGGATCAACCGCATATGGATGGCGCTCAGCGGTGCGGAGCACGGCATCGTCAACATCTTCACCTTCCCCGGCTTGGTACTCTCGATCGCCGTCTATTCCTATCCCTACATCTTCATCTTCACGAGTGCCGCCCTCGATGCCGTCTCCTCGGAAATGGAGGACGCCGCCCATATCCTCGGCTCGGGCGGCTTGCGCACCACGCTCAAGGTGACGCTCCCGCTCGTGTGGCCGGCCATCCTGGGCGGCCTCATCATCAGCTTTCTCGAGGCGATCGCGCTCTTCGGCACGCCCGCCATCATCGGGCTGCCCGCGCACATCAACGTTGTGACGACGCAGCTCTGGCAGTTCTTCGAATACCCCGTCCGCGCCGAGGTCGCGGCGGCCTTCGCCATGCCGCTCCTCGGCATCACGGCGGTGCTCTTCTGGGTGCAGCGCAGGACCTTCGGCCGCAAGAGCTTCGTCACGATCACGGGCAAGGGCGGGGAGCGTCGCCTGATCAAGCTCGGGCATTGGCGCTGGCTGGCGCTGGGATACACTGCCTTCGTCGCCGCCATCTCGGTCGTGCTTCCCTTCATCGTGCTCGCCCAGGCGGCATTCAGCCGGGCCTGGGGACGGGGCTTCTCGCTCGCCAATCTGACGCTTTCGAACTTCCACTACGTGCTCGTCGAGCACACCACGGCCGGACGCTCGATCATCCACAGTTTCGTCTACGCCGCCGCCACCGCGTCCTTGGCCCTCGTGCTGGCGCTTGTCGTCGCCTACATCGTGAACCGGCGCCTCCTGCCATGGAGCGGCGTGCTGGCCTTCCTCTGCGTGGCCCCCTTCGTCATTCCCGGCATCGTGATGGCGCTCGGTTATTACGCCGCCTATGCCGCGCCGCCGATCCAGCTTTACGGCACCGCGGCTCTCGTCGTTCTCGCCTTCACCGCGCGCTTTCTGCCCATCGCCTACACCAACAGCGACGCCGCCATGCGCAGCCTCAACCCGGAGATGGAGGACGCGGTGCGCATCCTCGGCGGCGGACGGCTCACCGTTCTCGGGAAGGTGGTGGCCCCGCTGCTGCGCCGCAGCCTCATCGGCGGCTGGATCCTGGTGTTCATCCCGGCCACGCGCGAGCTCAGCGCCGCGATCTTCCTGACCGGGCCCGACACCCAGGTCATGTCGGTAGTGCTCTACGAGCTAAGCGGAGAGGGCAATTTCGAGTACGTCGCGGCCTTGGGCGGCGTGCTATTGGTGGCGACCGTCGTCATCGTCGCCGTGAGCTCCAGGCTGGTCGGACGCGATTTCATGTTGCGCCGGGGCTGACGGGCAAGACCGGGAGAGAGGGATGGCCAAGCTCGCGCTCAAGGGTCTCTCTAAGCGCTTCGGCGACACGGTCGCCGTGTCCAACGTCGATTTGGCGTTGGAGGCGGGCGAGCTTGTCTCGCTCCTCGGGCCCTCGGGCTGCGGCAAGACGACGACGCTGCGCATGATCGCCGGCTTTATGCCGCCGAGCGAGGGGACGATCGAGATGGACGGGGTGCTGCTCTCCTCGCCCCACGGCGTGGTGCCCCCGGAGCGCCGGCGCATGTCGATGATATTCCAGAGCTACGCGATCTGGCCGAACATGACGGTCGCCGAGAACGTGGCCTTCGGGCTCCGCTTGCGCAGGCTGCCCCGGGCCGAGCTCGCCGAGCGGGTCGAGCGCATGCTTTCGGTCGTCCATCTCGAGGAGCTCAAGGAGCGCTATCCCTCCGAGCTCTCGGGCGGCCAGCAGCAGCGCGTGGCCCTCGCGCGCGCGATGGTGATCGAGCCCGAGGTGCTCCTCCTCGACGAGCCGCTCTCCAATCTCGATGCAAACCTGCGCGAGGAGATGCGCTTCGAGATCAGGCGCCTCCATGACGCCTTCCGCATCACCACCGTCTACGTCACGCACGACCAGTCGGAGGCCATGGTGACCTCCGACCGTATCGTCGTGATGAACCGGGGGCGGATCGAGCAGGTCGACGATCCCTTTGCGCTCTATAACCGGCCGAGGACGCGTTTCGTCGCGGGCTTCGTCGGCCGCACCAACTTCCTCGAGGGGCGCCTTGAGGGCAGCGAGATCGGCTTTCCCGGCTTCGCCGTGCCCGCCGGGCTCTTTCCCGAGGCGGGCTCGCTAGGACAGCGCGTCGTCTTCTCGGTGCGCCCGCAGACGATCGGCCTCCATCGCGGCCGCGGCGAGCGCCCCGGCTGGTGGGTCGAGGGGCGCATCGTCAAGCGCGCCTATCTGGGCGACGAATGGGACTATTTCGTCGACCCCGGTGGGGGTGGTACAGCTTTGCGCGTCTCGGCCTCGCCCGAGGAGGTCTTCGAGGCGGGCGAGACGGTCTGGCTCGAGATCGATCCGCAACGCATCGCCCAAATCGTCGAGGACACATGAGCAAGCTCCCGCTTTCCCGCTTCAAGGTCGTCGATCTGACGCGCGTGCGCGCCGGCCCCACGGCCGTGCGCCAGCTCGCCGATTGGGGGGCGGACGTGGTCAAGGTCGAGGCACCGGAGGGCGATGGGGGCCTGGGCGGGGAGCGCCACGGCCCCGACTTCCAGAACATCCACCGCAACAAGCGCAGCATCACCCTCAATCTCAAGGACCCCCAGGGTGTCGCGATCCTGAAGCAGCTTGTCGAGAAGGCGGACGTTCTCGTGGAAAACTATCGCCCAGACGTGAAATTCCGCCTCGGCATAGATTACGAGAGCTTGAAGGGGCTCAACCCGCGCCTCGTCTATGCCAGCATCTCCGGCTTCGGCCAGGACGGGCCCTACCGCGACCGCCCCGGCTTCGACCAGGTGGCGCAAGGCATGGGCGGGCTGATGTCGATCACCGGGCTGCCCGGACAGGGGCCGGTCAGGGTCGGCATCCCGGTCGCCGATCTCACCGCCGGCATCTTCTGCGCCATGGGCATTCTCGTGGCCCTCCTCGAGCGCGAGGAGTCGGGCGAGGGGCAGTGGGTGCAGTCCTCCCTCCTCGGCGCCCAGATCGCCATGCTCGATTTCCAGGCCGCCCGCTGGCTCATCGCCAAGGAGGTGCCGCCCCAGGCCGGCAACAACCATCCGACCAGCATTCCGACAGGGGTCTTCCGCACCAAGGACGGCTTCGTCAACATCGCCGCCGCGGGCGAGGACATCTACCGCCGCTTCTGCAGCGCGATCGGCGCCGGGCATCTCGCAGAGGACGCGGACTACGCGACCGCCAAGGCCCGCTCCAAGAACCGCGACAGGCTCAATGCCGCGATCGGGGAGATCACCAAGGGCTACGGAGCGACGGAGCTTGTCGAGGTGCTCAACCGCGCGGGCGTGCCGAGCGGGCCGATCTATCGCATCGACGAGGTGTTCGCCGACCCGCAGGTGAAGCATCTGGGCATCGCCCAGCCGGTCGATCACCCGACCCTCGGCCGCATCGAGCTCGTGGGCCAGGCGGTCAGTTTGAGCCGCACGCCCTCTCAACTCCGCATGCCGAGCCCTGAGCGCGGCGAGCATACGGATGCGGTGCTCCGCGAATTGGGCTACGACGCCGCCGCGATTCTAGGCCTGCGCCAGCGCGGCGTGATCTGAAAGGAGAGCCGATGATGGTATCGCCTAGCGAGCGCATGATCGTCGAGACCGATGGGGCCATCGGCTGGATGGTGTTCAACAACCCAGAGCGGCGCAACGCGATCTCGCAGGACATGTGGGAGGCGATCCCGCTCATCCTCGATCAGTTCGAGAGCGATCCCCAAGTGCGCGTCATCGTGCTCAAGGGTGCGGGCGACAAGGCCTTCATCTCGGGTGCGGACATCTCGCAATTCGAGCAACTGCGCTCCTCGCCCGAGAGCGTCAAGCAATACGATGCGATCGGCGACCGCGCGCAGACGCGCCTGCAGGCGGCCAAGAAGCCGACGCTCGCCATGATCCGCGGCTTCTGCATCGGCGGCGGGGTGGGGGTGGCCCTCTCGTGCGACCTGCGCATCGCGTCCGAGGGTGCGCGCTTCGGCGTGCCGGCGGCCAAGCTCGGCCTCGGCTACCGCTGGAGCGGGGTCAAGAAGCTCGTCGATCTCGTGGGTCCGGCCTACGCCAAGGAGATCTTCTACACCGCCCGCCAGTTCAGCGCGGCCGAGGCGCTCGCCATGGGCCTCCTCAACCGTGTGCTGCCAGAGGCCGAGCTCGAGGCCTATGTGCGCTCCTATTGCGCCATGATCGCGGAGAACGCGCCGTTGACCCTCGCGGCGATCAAGGGCGTCGTCGCCGAGCTCGCCAAGCCCTCGCCCGCCCTCGACAGCAAGCGCTGCGACGAGCTCGTGGCTCGCTGCTTCGCAAGCGAGGACTACGTCGAGGGCCGCCGCGCCTTCATGGAAAAGCGCAAGCCCGCGTTCCAGGGGCGGTAGTCGTCCCTCACCTACCCACGGCCTGATCGCCGCGGGCCCCTCCCTCTATCATAAGTTCCCACTCCGTTCTTGCATTTCGGCGTGAAATCTGGCAGAATCAGCTAGCTGACATCTAGCCTGTTCTGGAGCACTATATGAAAGAAGTCGGGGCCTTTGAGGCCAAGAACACCCTGAGCGCGCTGCTCGACCAAGTCGAGCGCGGCGAGGAGGTCGTCATCACGCGCCATGGCAGGGAGGTGGCACGTCTGGTGCCGCCGAAAGGTGTGGTCAATCGTGAGGAGGCGCGCGCGGCTGCGCGGCGCATCCGCGAGATGAGCAAGGGCGTGACGCTCGGCGGTCTCAAGATCAAGGAGCTGATCGACGAGGGGCGACTGTGAGCCTGGTGCTCGATCCCTCCCTCGCGCTCAGTTGGTATTTCGAGGACGAGCGCACGCCCGCGGCCGACGCCGTGCTGGACAAAGTGGTCGAGGCCGGCGCGGTCGTCCCGTCGCTGTGGCGCCTTGAAATCGCCAACGGCTTCCGGAGCGCGCTCCGGCGCAAGCGTATCGATGCGGCGTTTCGCGACGGCGCCATCGCGCAGCTTGCGGCCATGCCGATCACGGTCGACCCCGATACCGACAGATATGCCTGGACCACGACGTTGCAGCTTGCCGACCAGTTCGCGCTCACGGCCTACGATGCCGCTTATCTCGAGCTGGCGCAGCGGCGAAAGCTGCCGCTCGCAACCCTCGATCAGCTGCTCCTTACCGCCGGGAAAATGCTCGGGCTGGTGCTACTCGGGGGGTGACGGGTGAGGCGGTCAGTTCGCGACGAGATAGGCCGCCGCGCGCTCGCGCAGCTCTTTCGGGATGGGGGTCGAGCGGCGGGTCGCGAGGTCGAAATGGGCACCGGACTGGCTGCCGCTTGCCACCAGGCGCCCGCTCGGCAGCTCGCACATGCGGTGCAGCATCTGGAGCGAGGAGCTGCCGAGACGCGCGAGTGCCGACTCGACCTTGAGGCGCGCCCCCGCACGCGGCCGCGGCTCGCGCAGCTCGAGGCGGATCTCGAAGGTGGCGAAGCCGCGCTGGTTCGCGCGCAGGTACTCGGGCGTGATGCCGGCGGCACCGAGGAGCTGGGCCGAGGCGGCCGAGCTGCGGTGGACATAGCCGCCGAGCGAAAGCTCGCCGCGCTCGTCGAGCTCGGCGGCGCGCACCACGTCGAGCGAGCCCGCCATGAAGCCTTCGCCCGCCTGAGCGGCGATGGCTTCGTCGGGTACTGCGCCAGGCACTCTCGGGGAAAGCATCTCCTCGACGGTTGTCGCCACGGCGCCGCTCATGGAGTTGACGAGCTTGTGGTCGAAGCGCAAGCGCTCGGCACTCCGCTCGGCGGCAGTAGTGAGGATGTGCAGCCCGTCGCCCGCGCGCAGCTCCTCCTGGAAACGAGCGACAAAAGAGGCCGAGCGCCAATCCTCGCCTTCCGGGAGAAGGCCATGCGCGCGCAAGCCGGCGAGCATCGCAATCGAGGCCTCGCCGAAGCGCTCGAAATAATAGGCCACGGTGAAATGGCCGAAGCTGTCGCACTCCCAGGCCTTGACCGCGCCGCGATAGCTCTCGATGAAATCGGCCATCAGCACGCCTCCGGCAGACATCCATGCTCGGCATGTCCTAGAGCAAGGCCGGACTCGCCGTCAAACGCTCGTTCTGTTAAAGGGGAGCCATGCGCGAGCTTCGCGGCCTCTTGAGCGGCGCCAACCACCTCACGTGGGAGACCTTGGCGACGCGCGTGGCCAGGGCGGCGGGCGGCCTCGCGCGTCTCGGCATCGGCGAGGGCGACACCGTCGCCATATTGATGCGCAACGATGCGCCCTTTCTCGAGGCGAGTCTCGCCGCCCTCCGCCGCGGCGCCTACGCGGTGCCGATCAACTGGCATTTCAAGGAGGAGGAGGTCGCCTATATCCTCCAGGACAGCGGCGCGCGCGTGCTCGTCGTCCATAGCGATCTCTGGCGCCGCGTGCGCGACGCCGCCGCTCCCGGCCTTTCCGCGCTGATCGTGCCGACCCCGCCCGCGCTTTGCGCGGCCTATGGGATTGCGGATGACGCAGCCCGCCTGCCCACCGGTCAAGTCCCCTGGGACGACTGGGTCGAGGCGCAGGCGCCGAGCGAGGTGCCGGCACCTCCGCCGTGCGAGAGCATGATCTACACCTCGGGCACCACGGGCGTGCCCAAGGGCGTGCGGCGCTTCCGCCCGACGCCCGTCGAGCTCGCGGCACTCCGGGCCTTGCGCGCCCGCGTCTACGGCTTCCGGCCGGGCATGCGCGCGCTCATCCCCGGGCCGCTTTATCACAGCGCGCCCAACGCCTATGCGCTCAATGCCGCGCGCATGGGCGGGCTCGTGGCGCTCATGCCGCGTTTCGATGCCGAGGCGTTCCTGGCACTCGTCGAGCGCCACCGCATCAGCCACGCCTTCATGGTGCCGACGATGTTCGTGCGGCTCCTCAACCTGCCGGAGCGCGTGCGCCGGCACTACGACGTCTCCTCGCTCGAGTGCGTGGTGCACGCGGCCGCCCCCTGTCCGCCCGAGGTGAAAGGGGCGATGATCGAGTGGTGGAGCGGTGCCCTCGTCGAGTTCTATGGTGCCACCGAGACGGGCCCGGTCACCTTCTGCGACAGCGCCGAGTGGCTCGCGCACCGCGGCACCGTCGGCCGCACGGTCGAGGGCGCCGTCGCCAAGGTGCTCGACGAGGAGGGGTGCCAAGTGCCGCAGGGGAGGGAGGGCGAGCTCTACGTCCGTGTGGGCGCCTATCCCGACTTCACCTATCAGAACCAACCGGAAGAGCGCCGCCTTATCGAGCGCGATGGCCTGATCACGGTCGGCGACGTCGGCTATTTCGATCGCGACGGCTATCTCTATCTCTGCGACCGCAAGCGGGACATGATCATCTCGGGCGGGGCCAACGTCTATCCCGCCGAGATCGAGGCGGCGATCCACGCGCTCCCCGGAGTGGGCGATTGCGCCGTCTTCGGCATCCCGGACGCGGAATTCGGCGAGAGCATCATGGCCGTGATCGCGCCGGCGGAGGGTGCCGTGCTGAGGCCCGAGCAGGTGATCGCAGCACTCGCCACCCGGCTCGCCGACTACAAGCTGCCGCGCCGGGTCGAGATTCGTGAGGCACTGCCGCGCGAGGATTCGGGCAAGATCAAGAAGCGCGCGCTGCGCGATCCCTATTGGGAGAGGACGGGCCGGCGCATCTGAGACGTCTTCGCGCCGCAGAGTCCTTCGGGCTTTTCCTTCCCGAACTTGGGCCGCGCCGGCGCAGGCTGCGCCACCACACCGAGGAAAACGCTCAAGGCCGACGGCGGCGGCAGTTGCGCAACCCAAGCCCGGAGCTACGCGGTACCGTAGAGCATTTCCTGGATAAGTGGACAAGACGTTCCCCCTCACCCTTCCCTCTCCCCCTGAAGGGGGAGAGGGTTGCGAGGTCCAAACCGGTTACATAGGTAACAGAATAGACCGGAGACATGGGTAACAGGTCGACTGGTCGGCAGGGAGGACCTGCCGATGGGATGGATGGAGACCTGTGCCATGGATGAGCGGATGCGGTTTGCGCTGGCGGCGGAG
>DATNIJ010000032.1:0-4779 GCA_035604475.1 Alphaproteobacteria bacterium | reverse complement strand
GTCCCCTTTAGCCACTCGGGCACCCCTCCGTTCGGGCGCCCGAGGGGCCCGCGCGACGGAAGACGCAACTAAGTGGATTCATCCTCGAATGTCAATGTTAATGCACAAGTAGGCGACCGCAGATCCCTCCTCGCAGATACGAGGATCGGCGGGCCCACGACTGACCGGCTTTGGGTCCAGAATATAAGGAATGTCATGGCCAAACGCAAGCCAAACCGTCGCCCCCGGCGCCAGGCGGCTGCCGCAGGGCGCACGCCTGTCCTGGCAGCGCTCCCGGGAGGCGCGCGCGCGCGGCCGACGCCCCTTGCGGCAGCCGCCCCGCGCGAGCGCCGGGCCTTCCAGGGCGGCTCCGGCCATTGGCTCTTCGGCACCCACGCCGTGCTCGCGGCCTTGGCCAATCCGCAAAGACGCTGCCAGCGCCTCCTCTTGACCGCCGAGGCCGGGCGCGCGCTCGCGGGCGAGCTTGGCGCCCTCCGAGCCGGCCAGCCCCGCCTCTCCCCCGAGGTGGTGAGCCGTGGCGAGCTCGACCGTCTGCTGCCGACGGCGGTGCATCAGGGGATCGCGCTCGAGGTCGCCCCGCTCGAGGAGCCGACGCTCGAGGAGGTGCTGCGCCAAGGGGCCGCCTCGGCCGACGCCGTCCTCGTCGTCCTCGATCA
Organism: Alphaproteobacteria bacterium; assembly: GCA_035604475.1. Classification (GTDB taxonomy): domain Bacteria; phylum Pseudomonadota; class Alphaproteobacteria; order JACZXZ01; family JACZXZ01; genus DASPPM01. The sequence goes on along the minus strand of DATNIJ010000032.1, from coordinate 4,123 downwards.
GGTGACCGACCCGCACAATGTGGGCGCCATCCTGCGCTCGGCGGCCGCCTTTGGCGCGCTCGGCGTGGTGGTGACCGAGCGCCACGCGCCCCACGCCTCGGCAACACTCGCCAAGGCCGCCTCGGGTGCGCTCGAGTCGATCCCTCTCGTGCGCGTCGGCAACCTCGCGCAGGCACTCGAGGAGATCAAGGGAGCGGGCTTCTGGTGCATCGGCCTTGCCGCGGACGCCGCCGCGACCATCGCCGAGGCGAGGCTCGACGGGCGCACCGCACTCGTGCTCGGGGCGGAGGGTGCGGGCCTGCGCCGCCTCACGCGCGAGCGCTGCGACCTCCTCGTGCGCATCCCGCTCGCCTCGGCGGCGATCGCCAGCCTGAATGTCTCCAACGCCGCCGCGGTGGCGCTCTACGAGCTCGCACGCAAGCGCGGCGCGTAGTCGGTCGTCGGACCTACGCCGCCGCGACGGGGACGTTGTCGATGAGCCGCGTCTTGCCGAGATAGGCGGCGGCGAGGAGGCGCGCGGGGCGCTCCGCGCGGGCGAGAGGGAGAAGCGTCTCGGCATCGCAGAGCTCGAGATACTGCACGGGGTCGAAGCCCGCCTGGAGGAGCTCGGCGCGGCCTGCCGCGAGAAGCGGTGCCGCCACGGCCCCCGCGGCCACGGCTCGGGCGATGCGGCTCAAGACGCGGAAGAGGAGCGGTGCGGTGCTGCGCTCCGCGGGCGAGAGGGAGGCGTTGCGCGAGGAGAGTGCGAGCCCGTCCGGCTCGCGCACGGTCTCAACCCCCTCGATGCGCACCGGGATGTCGAGGTCGCGGACCAGGCGCTTGATGAGCAGGAGCTGCTGGTAGTCCTTCTCGCCGAAAAGTGCCACGTCGGGCAGCGTCTCAAGGAGGAGCTTGCTCACCACGGTCGCCACACCTTCGAAGTGGCCGGGGCGGAAGCGGCCGCAGAGCCCCTCGCTGATGCCCGCGACCGTGACCCGCGTGCTGAAGCCCGGCGGATAGATCTCCTCGAGCGCCGGCGTGAAGACGGCATCGACGCCCTCCAGCACCAGCTTGGCGAGGTCGCCCGCCTCGTCGCGCGGATAGCTCGCCAAATCCTCGTTGGGGCCGAACTGGGCCGGATTGACGAAGATGCTCGCGATGGTGCGGCGAGAGAGCGCGCGCCCCGCGCGCATGAGTGCGAGATGACCCTCATGCAGCGCCCCCATGGTCGGCACCAGCGCCAGCGTCTCGCCGGCGGCACGGTAGCCGCGCACGTGCGCGCGCAATGCGGCGACGCTTCTCAGAATCGCGATCGTCTCGAGGCTGGCCATCCTCACCTCGCATCGGCCGGGAGCGGCCCCTTTTAGACGAGCCGCTCGCCCGGCGGGAAGAGCTTTATGAGGGCGGCGGGGAGAGGAGCGCACGCTCAGGGCTGCTTCCGCTCCTCCCCTCCCGGACGGCGCTCGCGCTCAGACGGCGGGGCCTTGCCGGGAGGCCTCGCTTGCGGCGCCTTGGCTGGCTCATGGAGCCCCTTGGGCGGCAGCCCTTTGGCTGGCACGCCCTTCCCCTGCGCTGGCGGATGCCGAGGCCGCGTGAGTGCTGCCGCGCGCTGCTCGCCCGGGCGCTGCCGGACGGCGCCGAGCGCACGCCGGAGCTCCGCCTTGCGCGCCTTCTGGATCGCCGACGGCGCCTCGCCGCGCCGCGGCACCGAGACGAAATAGCCCGCGCGCGTCACCTCGCGCGTCTCTCCCCCCGAGGTCACGCGCATGTGGGCGCCGCCCAGGAACGTGGCCCTGGTCTCGCCGTCCCGCGTCACCTCGACCAGCATGCTGCTGCCGCGAATGGCGACGGTCGCAGACGGCGTCGTGAAGACCACATCCTGGTGCTTGCTGACGACGCCGCCCACGTAGCGCAGCACGCCTTGGCCGACGCTGCCGGCGATCTCGCCCGCGCCCGTGCTCGGGTCGTAGACGAATTTGTCGATGGTGAGCTCGGAGCTTGGCGCCACGTCGAGCACGGATTGGTCCGCGAGCCGGATATGGAGGCGTCCGAGCTCCTCGGTCGCGAGGCGCTCCTGGAAGAAGATGCTCGCACCCGCCGAGAGCGGCTGTGCAGTACCCGAGGGCAAGGTGCCGAGTGCCGTCGGGCTCATCGCGGCCACGCTGCCGATAGGGGCATCGTCGGCCCGGCCGAGTGCCGCTCCAGCAACCGAGACCGCGGCGGCGGCACTGGCCGCAAGCGCAAACGCGATGACCCTGCCGTATGGCCGCATGTGCCCTCTCCTGCCGCGGATGGCGCCCTCGGCGCGCGGGCGAAAGCATAGTCGATCCCGCATCGGCGCTTCCAGCGCGATCGCCGCGGCGGCGCCAAAGCTCGGCCGGCGGTGCGCGCGGTCTTCGCGAGCTAGCGCTACATCGTGGAAGCAGGTTCCGATTGCATTGGTGCCGCGCGTGCTTCGGGACGCGGTGCTTCGCACCGCTCCTCAGCATGAGGTAAGCTCATGATGGCACAAAGGACCTCCTCAGCCTGAGGAGCGCCCGAAGGGCGCGTCTCGAAGGCCGCGCAACCTTGGCAACGGGAGAGGGGCGATGGAACAGAGATTGTTGGGTAGCACCGGGACCAGGCTTTCGCTCCTCGGATTCGGCTGCGGCGCCGTGGGCGGGCTCATGGTGCGGGGTGCGCCCGGCGATCAGGAGCGGGCCGTGGCACGGGCGTTGGAGCTCGGCATCAATTACTTCGACACGGCAGCGGCCTATGGCGATGGCGCATCGGAGGAGGCGCTTGGCCGCGTCCTCAGGAAGCTGCGTCCCGAGATTTTCCTCGGCACCAAGTTCACGATCCTGCCCGCCGACCGCGGCCGTGTCGGCGCGGCCATAACGGCATCCCTCGAGCGGAGCCTCCGGCGCCTCGGCCGCGAGCAGGTCGATCTCCTGCAGCTCCACAACCGGATCGCGCGGGAGGGCGGCGACCGACCCCTCGACGCCGCGACCGTGATCGAGGAGGTGGCGCCGGCGCTCGAGCGCCTGCGACGGCAAGGCAAGATCCGCTTCTGCGGCATCACCGCGCTGGGCGACACGCCGTCGCTTCAGCGGGTCGTCGAGGCGCGCGCGTTCGACACCGCGCAGATTTGCTTGAACCTGCTCAACCCGAGTGCGGTCGCCGCACTGCCGCCGGGCTTCCCCGCCCAGGACTTCGAGGGGCTCGCGAAGCGGGCCCGCTCGGCCGGAATGGGCACCATTGGCATTCGCATCCTCGCGGGAGGTGCGCTCTCCGGCAGCGAGACGCGGCATCCCGTCGGTGCGGCCTCGGTAGCGCCGATCGCCTCCGGGCCCGACTACCAAACCGACGTCGCGCGAGCGCGGCTCTTTGAAGCGCTTGTGCAGTCGGGGCACGCCAACAGCCTCATCGAGGCAGCCCTCCGTTTCGTCATCTCGAATGACGCGATGACGACCGTATTGGTGGGCACCTCGACCATCGCTCAACTCGAGACCGCCGCGGCCGCCATCGACAAGGGACCGCTCCCGAGCGCAGCGCTCGATCAGCTGGCGGCACTTTGGCGCACGCTTGCCGGTCATGGGAGCCGCCAAGTTTAGAGCCATGCCCGACGTGATGGAAGAGCATCCCCCTCCCCTCTCCCCCTGAAGGGCTATCGGATTCACACATCATGGCGACGGCGCTAAGCCCCTCGCCCGCGCCAGCGGGAGAGGGGCTTAGCGCGATCGGTGCCTCCGCGAGCATCCGCGAAGATGTGTGAATGTGATAGCGCGCCAGCGGGAGAGGGCAAGAAATCCCTCTCCCGCTTGCGGGAGAGGGGCTTAACGCGATCGGCGCCTCTGCAAAGATGTGTGCATCCCCTAGCGCGAAAGCGGGCGAGGGGCTTATGCATCACTCACCGGCATTTGGCCGGATCTACGCCGACCGCCGCCCAGCGCTGGCCATCGCGGAAGCAGCCGTCCTGCCATGCGCCCGCATAGACCTCGCCGCTCGACTGACGATAGGTGCCGTGGCCGTTAGCGCGGCCATCCTTCCACTCTCCCTCGTAACGGTTCCCGCTCGGCCAAGCGTATACGCCTTGGCCACTGCGGCGTCCGTCCTTCCACTCGCCGTCATAGACCTCGCCGTTGGTCCACAAGAACAGGCCGTG
>DATNIJ010000031.1:0-8476 GCA_035604475.1 Alphaproteobacteria bacterium | reverse complement strand
ACGCCGCCGAACATGCCACTGGCATGTTCGGGCCAAGCGTCCAGTGGACGCTTGGCAGGCGTCAAGCGGCTAAGCTCGACTTCGTCTCGCTAAGCCTACGCAACCCTCTCCCCCTCCGAGGGGGAGAGGGTAGGGTGAGGGGGCTGCTTCCAAATCAACGGGACATGCTCTAGCTCAGCCCCGAGGACTCCGCGACGTTGGCGGTGACGAGCCGCGCCTCGGCGAGCTTGCGCTGGGCTGAGGGGAGGGCGGCCGACTTGCCCGAGACGAGGCTCGCCTCGACGGCCGTTGAGTCGCTGGTGGCGACGAGGTGGCCCGTCTCGGCATCGCGCATGCGGTGGAGGAAGCGGAAGAACTTGCGGCCGACCGCGACGAAGCCGCTTTGCACGAGGACGAGCTCGCCGCCCTTGAGCTCCTTGAGGAACTGATAGCTCTGCCGCACGACCGCGATGCGGCGGCCGGCCCGCTTCATCGAGCGCGGCGTGATGCCGATCGAGCTCAAGAGGAACCAGGTGGCCTGGTCGAAGCGCGCGACGTAGATCTGGGAGTTCATGTGGGACTCGGAGTCGTACTCGGAGGCGAGCACCGCACCCTTGAAGGTCTCGATCCATTCACTCATCCCGAACCTCCCTCCTTTCGCGGCAGCGCGCGATCTGCCACGATGGCGCCATGCCCTATCCCGGTCTCGACCCCTGGCGCGCGCAATATTTCGCCGATCATCCGACTCCGGAAGGGGTCATCATCCCGATCGACGACGCGAGCGCCTGGCAACTCTATCCCGCCCATCGCTGGGTCTACAACAAGCTCCTCATCTGCGAGACCCAAGGCCTGCCGCACGGGCCGCACGGCACGCTGCCGGAGAGCTATCCGGTGTTCTCAAAGCCCATCTACAACATGAAGGGCATGGGCATGGGCGGGCGCCTCGTCGAGGGCGAGGAGGAGTATCTAGCGGCGCACGAGCCCGGCCATATGTGGATGCCCTTTCTCACGGGTGCGCACGTCTCGAGCGATGCGGCGCTCCTCGACGGCACCCCCGTCTGGTGGCGCCACACCACGGGAAAGCCCGGACCCGAAGGCACCTTCGATTATTGGACCGTGCATGCCGAGCCCGATGCGGCGCTGGAGAGCTATCTCGGCACCTGGGTCGGGCGCCATCTCGGCGGCTTTACCGGTGTGGTCAATTTCGAGACGATCGGCGGGCGCATCATCGAGTGCCACCTGCGCATGGCCGAGCAGTGGCTCGACCTCAACGGGCCCGGCTGGCTCGCCGCGGTCATCGAGCTCTATGCGCGGAAGCAGTGGCGCTTCGCCGATGAGCGGCGCGAGGGCTACAGCGTCGTGCTGTTCGGCTCTCACGGCGTGCGCTGGTCGATCGATCGCGCGGCGGTCGAGCGTCTCCTCGAGCGCCCCGGCATCTCCTCGATCCAGATCACCTTCGAGCAAGAGGGCGAGCCGGAGCAACACGCCATGCCGCCAGGCGGCTTCCGGCTCGCCATCGTCAATTGTTGGGATTTGGCCGAGGGCCGTGCCGTGCGCGAGGCCTTGGGCCGGCTTTTCGTCGCGGGAGAGGCCAAGACGGAGAGCCTGGCCTAGAGCATGTTCCGATGGCGCGGAATGACCCCCTCACCCAGCTCCGGCTAAGCTCGACTTCGTCTCGCTAAGTCTACGCAACCCTCTCCCCCTCCGAGGGGGAGAGGGTAGGGTGAGGGGGCTGCTTCCAAATCGACGGAACATGCTCTAGGCAACGCGCCGGCCGAGGACGGGATCAGCGGAGCCGGGCGAGCACGTAGCATATCAACGCGGCCGTAATGAGAGGTGCGAGGGCGGCCAGAACGTAGGGGTCGTGCGGCACCTGCAAGATGTGGAGCGCGAACAGCGCGATGAGCGCTAGCGGGGTCACCCATGCAAGCGTGATCGTCAGCCGCTCGGCGAAACCGGGGGCCCGAGCCCGCGTCGTTTCCGCCAGCACGACCGAGGCTACGCTCACGATCGACATGTCGTAAACGTGGAGGTGAGGGCACGCCAGCGCCGTTCCCGCCAGAAGCACGGCGGCCTGCGTGCCGCGCTCGCACGTGCGCTTGAATGCCCAGACCACGGCCACGGCGACGGCGAGCACCGCGAGCGCCTGCAGGAGATAGGCAAAACTCGCGGACGCGCCGACCAGCCGCGCCGCCTCGGACACTGTCGGCGCCTTCAGAATGTAGGGGCTGGTACCGTGCTCGGAGAAGCTGAGCTCGAAGGGAAGCATCACCTCAAGATAGCTGCGCCAAGCCTCGATGCCGAATGCCGCGACGCTGGCCACGGCCGCGGCAAGGGCCGTGAGCGCTGCGGCGACGAAGGGCTTCCAGAGGCGCGCTGCCAGGAGAGCCAGCGGCAACATGATGCCAAGTTGCGGCTTGAATGCGAGGAGACCGAACAGCGCTCCGGCAATGAGGGGACGGCGGTCGATCATCGCCAAGCCGCCCACGAGGAGTGCCGCGGTCACGAAGCCGGTCTGCCCCAAGATGATGTTGGCACAGCTCGACGGCGCCAAAGCGAGCATGAGGACGCGTCGGTTGTCGCCGAAGAAGGACCTGACGCTCGCGGCGAACAAGGCCAGCGTGACGATGCTCCACACCAGGTAGGATAGAAAGGACGGGAGCAAGGCAACGGGTGCCACCAGAAAGAGCGCAATCGGCGGATAGGGCCAGAAAGGCACGCCGGAGTTCTCGCCGAAGAGCGCATGGTAAATGGCGGCAAAGCGAGGAGGGTCGTAGATGTCGCCGAGCTTCCCCTGCCACAGCAAATCAGAGACGGTCCAGGAAATCGCGAAATCGTTCCTGACCGCATAATGCACGCCGTCGAAATAGGCGACGATGAAGGCGATACCCGCGACCGCGGCCGACAAGACTACATAGTCGAACCAGCTGGCCCGCTGCGGTCGGACGGACATTTTCGGGACGGTTGTCTCTATGGGGCCGCCTCAAGCAACAGCGCGCGCCGGCCGCGGCATGGTGCCTCAACGAGAAGACGGCAATTCTTGCGGCTCTTGCGGCAGGGGCGCTTTGGCGCCCGTCACTCCATGCGCGCGCGCACGGCCTGGAAGAATTTGAGGTTGGCCTCCGTGTCCGCCTCGCTCAGATCGACCCGGCTGAGCTGCGCCGCCTGTTGGGCATTGCCCTCCAGGCCGTAGATGAGTGCCAGATTCTGCCGGATTCTTCCGGTCGCGGTGGGCGAGACCGCGATAGGCTGCAAGATCGAGACGGCCTGTGCGTAATCGCCGCTCAGCGCAAGGGAAAGCGCCAGGTCGTTGCGCGCCGCCACGCTGCGCGGATCGGCGTTGAGCACCGTGCGATAGCTCTCCTGCGCCTCCTGGTGGCGATTGAGAATATCGAGGGCTATGCCGCGGCCGAGCAGCGCCTTGGTATCGTTCGGTGCCAGCATACGGGCGGCATCGAAATGGGCCAGCGCCGGTTCCGCCTGATGCATGCTGAGCTGCGCCCGACCGAGCCCGACTTCGGCGCCGGCACGCGCGGGCGACTTCAGGCTGACCTTGCCATAGACCCCGATGGCATCGTCGATGGCACCGAGATCGAGCATCGTATCGCCGAGCTCGACGACCAAGGCTTCGTCCTGCGGCCGGCTTGCGATCACGGTGCGGTAAAGATTGATGGCGGACACGTAATCCCCGGCCCCGCGGGCGGCGCGCGCGAGCCGCAGCTCCTTGCTCATCATTCCGCTGTCACCGGATGACTGGGCATAGGATTGCTGCTGCGTCGCCTCCGCAGTCCCTGGGGCGGCCCCGCTGTCGAAGAGCGACGACAGCGTGCTGCACCCCGAGATTGCCAATGGCATCAAGACCGCAAGACCGGTGAGACGTAGCCCCCGCTTCATGGCCAATGCCCCCGCCCTGGTTTGATCCTGGCGTTGCTCCCGGGATGGCCACAATGGCGCATCGCACCATTCCCCGTCCCGGAACCCAGCCCCCTCGCGAACCCCGCGCGGCTCGGATCGAAAACCGCAAAATCAGGGCCGCTCGACCTTGTCCGCTCGGCCCTCGCTCATACAAAGCAATGCATGATGCCATTTTTTGTGTTAAGATTCAATTGTAAAGGCGACTCGGGAGAGGAGCAACGGCGCGCGCGGGGGCGCCTATCCGAGTCGAAACGATTCTCGCGGGGCGGCCGAGCGCGAATTTGGCTTTATTTTGGGGATGATAGCATTGCCCATCATGGTGGCGCTTAGGCAGGTCGATCGCCGCCTTGGCGGCGCGTGCCGGCGTTTCATGGGGATTCCTCGGCGCGGGGCTCGCATCGCGACTCGGCGGACCAAGGAGGAGCGGCGCCGCCAATTATGGAAATTGCATTGTCTTTTGTGCTGAGCGCATGTATTGGCTAAATGCGGGCAAGCGAACGCAATAGCTAGTGTTTTAGATTTCTTTGAGACTTTTCTAAACTAGCTCGGGAGAAGATCATGCTGGAGTTGGCTCAGACACTCGCATCCTTACTGGCGCTCGACTCGAACCGCGGCGTCACCGCGATCGAGTACGGCCTGATCGCGGCGCTGATTGCAGTCGCCATCATCGTGGCGGTCACCTTGGTCGGCACCAACTTGCAGCTGACCTTCAACATGATCGCCGGCCATCTCGGCAGTTCGCCCCACTGATGTGGCTGGAGCGTCGCGCTTGATGGGAGCGCGGCGCAGGAGGTGGATGCGCAGGCACGTCTGATGAGCGTCATGACGGTTATGGTCCTCTTGGCCAGGATCACCATCCTGGGGGCCGCGGCATGGGCGGCGGTGGTCGACGTGCGGGAGCGCGTCGTGCCCTACACGGCGATGGCCCTGGTGGCGGCGAGCGGGGTGCTCATTCGGCTGCTGACGCCGCACGATCACGTATGGCCGAGCGTGGTGGGCGCGTTCGTCGTGTTCGTGGCGCTGTCGCTGCTGGCGGGGGCAGGGGTGTTCGGGGGCGGAGATGCCAAGTTGATTGCCGCGGCCGCACTCGGGATTGCGCCCCAAGACATCGTGCCGCTGCTCCTTGAGATCGCCTTGGCGGGCGGCGCACTGGCCTGCGTCTATCTGATCGGCAGGCGCCTCATGCGCGAGCGCGCCGCCGACGCCGGGGGCAAGGGCGATGCACGCGGCCCGGGGGCGCTTGCCTGCCTGCTGCGGACGGAGGCTGCAAGGATGGGGGCGCGGGAACCGATGCCCTATGCGGTGGCGATATTCGCCGCCTTGTTGTGGCGTACAACGCCTGAGGTGGTGCGATGCTTATCCAGCGGCTCCTGCTCGCCATAGGCGGCATAGCGCTTCTGGCCGGGATCGTGCTTGCGGTGATCTGGCTGCGCAGCCCGGGTCCCTCGGGACCGACGCCGGAGCAGCCCAAGGCGGCCCAGGCGGCCGTCCTCGTCGCGGCGCGTCCCCTTGCGGCGAGAACGCTTCTGCGTGCCGACGACATCAGATGGCAGGACATGGCGCTCGATAAGGCGCCGCAGGGGAGCCTCGCCCGCGGCCAGGCCAACGAGGCCGATTTCGTGGGCGCAGCGGTGAGCCGCAGCTACAACGCCGGCGAGCCCCTGATTCTCGGCACCCTCATCAAGCCGACCGATCCCGGTTTCCTTCCGGCCGTGCTCGGCCCCGGAATGCGCGCGGTCTCGATCGCGGTCGGCGGCGCCGCCGAGGGCGGTGCCGGCCTCGTCGCCCCCGGCGATCATGTCGATCTCTTGCTGACGCAAAACTTCACCGAAGCGAACCTCGCGCGGGGGAGCCGCTCCGTCGCCGAGACGGTGCTGCAGAATTTGCGCGTGATCGCCATCGACCAGACGGTCGGCGAGATCGCGAAAACGAAGAACCAGGAGCCGAAGGGCGGGGCCGCGGAGCCCCACGTGTCCAAAACGGTGACCCTCGAGGTGACGCCGGCCCAGGCCGAGCAGCTGATGGTGGCCGTGCAGCTCGGCAAGGTGGAGCTCAGCCTGCGCAGCCTCGACTCGGGCGGCCAGGCCGCGGCGTCGGCCGCGCCGGGCACGGGCTTGCCGCCGACCTGGGCGTACGAGGTGTCGCCCGCACTCAAGTCGTTCGGGCAGGAGGGCCCGAAGCAGAACGCGCCCGCGGCCGGGGGCGCGGCCACGGGAGGCGGGGAAGGGCCCAAAGCGGCGCATGTGGTCGAGATCATGCGCGGTACCAAGAGCGAGTTGCGCTGCTTCGACGCGCACAACATCACGATTCCGAATTGCGGCCTGCCCGAGGCCGCCCAGGCCGAGACCCAGGCGGCCCCGGCCGCCGCCGCTCCGGCTCCGCCTCCTGCAGCGGCTCCCGCTCCGGCTGCCGCCACGCGCGGCCAGGCGACCAAGCGATGAGGCCGTGATGGGTGCTACACGCAGTTGGCGCTGGCTCGCCCCGATTATCCTCGTCATCGCGGTTGCGATCGCGTGGGGGCAACCGCGCCGCGCGTTCGCCGCGGCCCAGGGGGTGGAGGACCGCCCCGGAGTCACGCTCGAGGTTGGCAAGGCGCTCCTCATGCGCGTTCCGCAGATGACCAAGACCGTGCTGATCGCTGATCCCGAAGTTGCCGACGTCCAGGTGTCCAGCCCGACGAGCCTGATGCTGCTCGGCAAGAAGCCGGGCGTCACCACGCTCTACGTCATGACGGACAGCGGGGGTGCGGCAAGCTACCCGATCACGGTGCTGCGCCAGACGGGACCAATTCTGGCGGCGATGCTCAAGGAGGTGCCGGCGGCGAAGATCGAGGTCGCGAGCACGCCCGACGGGATCGTCGTCTCGGGTACCGTGCCCTCGCCACGCGAGGCGAACAAGCTCAAGACCGTGGCGCAGCAGTTCCTCGGCGACAAGGACAACGTCGTCTTCAATGTCTCGGTGACGAGTGCGGTCCAGGTCAATCTGCGCGTCCGCGTGGCCGAGGTGTCGCGCTCGGTCGCCAAGAATTTCAGCTTCAACTGGGATGCGCTCTACAACAACGGCAAGATCGCCGTCGGACTCCTGACCGGCCGCTCGTTCACGGGTACGGGCACCTCCGGGTTTGGCCAGTTCACCGCCAACGCCGGGGGGCAATACTCCCTCGGCTCGGGGTACAAGAGCCCCGGCGGCTCGCTCGACGTTCAGGGTCTCATCGACGCCCTCGTCTCCGAAGGCCTGATCTCGATTCTCGCGGAGCCGAACCTCACCGCGATCTCGGGCGAGACGGCGGATTTCCTGGCGGGTGGGGAGTTTCCCATTCCGGTTCCCCAAGCCGGCGCCGGCGGTGCTACAACGATCACGATCGATTACAAGACCTTTGGCGTCGGCCTCGATTTCACCCCGACGGTGCTCGACGAGAATCGGATGAGCATCAAGGTGAAGGCGGAAGTGAGCGAGCTCACCACTACCGGCGCCATCACCATCAGCGGCTTCACCGTTCCCGCCCTCGATGTGCGGCGCGCCCAGACCACCGTCGAGCTCGGCAGCGGCGAGAGCTTCGCCATCGCCGGCCTCTTCCAGAACAACGTCACCAGCCAGATCAACAGCTTTCCGTGGCTCGGCGACGTGCCGGTCCTGGGCGCGCTGTTCCGCTCGACGAGCTTCCAGCGCAACGAGAGCGAGCTCGTCATCATCGTAACGCCTTACGTGGTCCACCCGGTGGCTCAGAGCGCGCAGATCCGCTCGCCGACCGACGGGCTGACCTTCTCGAGCGATCTCGAGCAGCTCCTGCTCGGACGCATCACCACGGGAAACGGCGGCAGGCCCGAGACGATGCCGGCCGCGCCGCCGCAGTTGCACGGTACCGCCGGTTTCATGCTGGAGTGATCGCCATGCGCGGATGCAGACGGAGAGCGGATTGGAAGAGGCTCTTGGGCGGCGTGGCCGTGCTTCTCGGCCTGGCGGGCTGCGTCGAGCATCTCGACACCACCCCGGTGGCCTCGGGCGAATGTCCGACCTGGGGCAACTACCGGCCGCTCTTTTACGGCAACGAGCCCTCGGCCTATATCGGCTGCGACCAGAACGTCAATTTGCTGAACATGGTCGACCGGACGGCGGATACCGTCTCCGGCCGGCCGCTCGGGCCCGCGGATGGCGAGCTCCAGATCTTGGCCGTCAAGAACTATGAAATGGACAAGGTGACCCCCTTGATCGGATCTTCGTCGACAGGTAGCGTCTCGCAATAATGGTTACGACCGTCCGCACGTCCGATCGGGGTACTGCAGCGGAGGTTCCTCCGAGTGCCGTAGCCTTCGTGCTCGACCGCGATTCCGAGGGAGTCATGCGGCGCTGCTTCGCGGACCTCGGCATCGCCGACGCGCAGGTCTCGCGCGGGGGCATCGATACGGCCATAGAGGATATCGGGCGGCGGGGCTCGCCGCAGCTGCTCGTAGTGGACGTGAGCGGGGTCGACGATCCGATCATAATGATCAGCCGACTGGCGGAGGTGTGCGATCCCCGCACGGAAGTGGTCGTGGTGGGCGAACGCAACGACATCGTGCTTTACCGCGAGCTCAAGGATTCG
>DATNIJ010000030.1:0-6616 GCA_035604475.1 Alphaproteobacteria bacterium | reverse complement strand
CACGAGCGCAAACGCCATCGCTAAACTCTCAATCGTCGCAGCATGCTGTGGCATCGGGGTGCTCCTTTTGTGGACCTTGGTCGGCCACAGGGGAGTACCCCTTTCTTGCCCTGACACACAGACTGTTACGTCACCGGCGGCATGGACTTATTCCGCCGGCGAGCTTCATGTGATACAGTGATTTGATGATGATTTGACGATACCCGATACGGGGGGCTGCCATGCGCGAATCGAACATAAACATTTTCGTGGGCGTCGGCGCGTTCGCCATCGGCTTGCTGTATTTCTACGTTCTGACCCTCTCAATTCTCGTGACGCTTTGGGGCTTGCTGTCCTTCTGGTTTGTCGCAGCTGGTTGGATACTGCTATTCGTGGTGCTTTATGGCGAGAAATACATCAACCAGAAAATCGGAGAGAGTGGGGCGTCCCAATTGGTGAGATAGAGACCAGAGGACGCCGGGTTGGCGTCTCTTCAGCTGCACGTGCTGCCTGAACCGGACTGCGCTGCCAGAGCGGGGTCCTTGCCCTCCCCGCAATGGGACCCACGGCGCATATCCCGGTCCTGCCTCCCTCGTCGGAATGCCCCGTGGCCATTGAAATTGGCTGCTCAAGCCGCGTGATGCGAGGATCGCCGGCGCGACCCGAAGGGGTCCGACTGCCTTGTCCATCAGGCCGAATCGGTACATCCTCCCAGGGAATCCGCGGTCGTCCGGGAAATGTCGGACCAAAGAGAAAGGAAGCATCGATGTCGCGCACGCTGTTCCTGACGTTGGCCGGATTGACGCTCTCGGCCGGGATGGCATTTTCGGCCGCTCCCTTCGACGGCACCTATGCAGGCGGCTCCGGGAAAACTTGCGGTATGCCGCCGACCAACGTTACCTTGACCGTCGCCGATAGCGTTGTGACCGGGACGAGCTCGTGGCCCGGCGGCAGCGTTGCCATCAGTGGCAAAGTCGGCCCTGACGGGACCTTCAACGGGACAATCGGGGGGGGAAGATTCTCGGGAATATTCCAAGGTACTAAATTCGAGGCAACCTATACCAGCTCGGGCGGCGGCAGCAACGCGTCGTCCCAAGGATGCAAGAGGTTGATGCAGCTCGAGCGCAAGGGCTAGGTTGCGGGCCGGCGAGCTTGATGTGATTCAAATTTCCGGCGATACTCGATGCAGCGGGCTGCCATGGGTGCATCGGACATGAACATTTTCGTCGGAGTCGGCGCGTTTGCCATCGGTTTGCTGTATTTCTACGTCTTGGTCCTTTCAATCGTCGTGACGCTTTCGGGCTCGCTGTCCGGGTGGTTTGTCGTCGCCGGCTGGGTACTGCTGGTCGTGGTGCTTTTTGGCGAAAGACACATCCACCAGAAAATCGAGCGGAGCGCCGCTTCCCGATCGGAGAAATAGAGAGCAGTGAACGCCGGGTTGGCGGCTCGATCGGGTCTATGCCCTCGTAGGAGAGGCGCCGGCACTCGGTTGCCTTGATCCGAGCCTCGGCCAGGCCGTAGATCGAAAGCGAGCCCAGCCCCATTTCGCGCGCTCTGCCGCGAAGCGTGAAGCGGTAAATCCAGAACTTCGCGACATGCGCAGACTTACCAAAAATGCCTGTTGGCAAATGCATGTCCGGAGCCCGATTTAAGGTAGCGCTCGAATTCGGCCGCTTTGCTCTCGTGGGAAAACGCCACATAGGTTACGATCCGCCACGGCCCGAATTTCGCCGTGTGTGGAGATTTACCCGTATTGTGCTCCGCAAACCGCCGCTTCAGATCGGACGTCACGCCGACATACCGGTGTTGCTCCGTCCGGCTATCTTCCAAGAGGTAGACATAGCGCGTGGGAAGGCCCTCCTTCGCCAACCTGCCTGCGCGAAGCCGAAGCGGCTTCGCTTCGGCGGACGCAGGGGCTCCGGAGGGCATCCTGCTTCGCCCCGAACCCGGAGCCAATCCTGCGAAGCGCCTTGCGCGAAGCAGGATGGCGGAGGGAGTGGGATTCGAACCCACGTTAGGGTTTCCCCTAAACACGCTTTCCAAGCGTGCGCCTTAAGCCACTCGGCCACCCCTCCAAAAAGGGCGCTACCATAGCAGGCGCTCCGCACTCAGCCAAGAAACCAGGCCCTGCCCCGCGGGGCGCCGCCGCGCGGCCCGATGATCGGCCGGAGGCCCGGGATTTCGATTGCCACCCCTCTTGGCAGGGGTCAGATTATGGGCCGGTCGCCCGCTTGAGCGGGCGACGCCCCCGCCTCCCAGATGGACGGGCCGCGTGGTATTGCGACGCATCCTCGGCATCCTCGGCTGGGTCTTGATCCTCTCGGCCCTCTTCGTCGCCGCGGACGAGACCTATCGTTGGCTCGATAAGGGCAGCTATCACATCATCGCCACGGGCGAGCTTTGGTATCGCTTGAGCCCGGGCAGCCTCAACCTCGCCCAGGCCATCGTGCAGCGTCACATCCTGCCGGCGCTGTGGGACGACCTCTTGCGGCCCTTCCTTCTCCTCCCGGCATGGCTCGTGCTCGGCCTGCCGGGCCTCCTCATTCTGCTGCTGCGCCGCAAGCGCCGGCGGCGAAAGAGGACGCTATCCAGATGACGGACGACGGACGCTCTCAGTCCCCCATCTTGAGCGCCGCGAGGAAGGCGGATTGCGGGATCTCGACCTTGCCGAACTGGCGCATGCGCTTCTTGCCCTCCTTCTGCTTGTCCAGGAGCTTGCGCTTGCGCGTGATGTCGCCGCCGTAGCACTTTGCGGTCACGTCCTTGCGCAAGGCCGAGACGGTCTCGCGCGCGATGATGCGCCCCCCGATCGCCGCCTGGATCGCGATCTTGAAGAGCTGCCGCGGGATGAGCTCCTTGAGGCGCTCGCAGAGCAGGCGGCCGCGCTGCTCGGCGCGGCTCCTGTGCACGATGATGGCGAGCGCGTCGACGGGCTCGCCGTTCACCAGGATGGCGAGCTTGACGAGATCGCCTTCGCGGTAGCCCTCGATGTGATAGTCGAAGCTGGCATAGCCGCGGGAGAGCGACTTCAAGCGGTCGTAGAAGTCGTAGACCACCTCATTGAGCGGCAGGCGATAGACCAGCATGGCGCGGCTGCCGGCATAGGTGAGGTCGACCTGCTCGCCGCGCCGCTCGGTGCACAGGCTGAGCACGGTGCCGAGATACTCGTCGGGCAGGAGGATGGTGGCGCGGATCCACGGCTCCTCGATATGGTCGATGCGCACCGGGTCCGGCATGTCGGCGGGATTGTGCAGCTCGAGCGTCTCGCCGTTCGTGAGGCGGATGCGGTAGACCACGCTCGGTGCGGTGGCGATGAGCTCGAGGTCGAACTCGCGATGCAGGCGCTCCTCGATGATCTCCATGTGAAGAAGGCCCAAGAAGCCGCAGCGGAAGCCGAAGCCCAAGGCCGCCGAGGTCTCGGGCTCGTAATGGAAGCTCGCGTCGTTCAGCCGCAGCTTGGCGAGGCTGTCGCGCAGCTGCTCGAAGTCCGCCGTATCGAGCGGGAAGAGGCCGCAGAAGACGACGGGCACGCTCGGCTTGAAGCCGGGCAAGGGCGCCGCACAAGGCCGGCGGTCCTCGGTCAGCGTGTCGCCGATGCGGCAGTCGGCGACCGACTTGATGCCCGCCGTGATGAAGCCGATCTCGCCGGGGCCGAGCTCGGCCACTGTCTCCATCTTAGGCGTGAAGATGCCGACGCGGTCGACCTCATGGACCGCCCCCGTCGCCCACATCCGCAGCTTCTGGGCCTTGCGCAAGACCCCGTCCTTGATGCGCACGAGGATGACGACGCCGAGATAGGCGTCGTACCAGCTGTCGACGAGGAGCGCCTTGAGCGGCGCCTTGCCGTCGCCCTCGGGTGCGGGTAGGCGCTCGACGAGCGCCTCGAGCACGTCGTCGATGCCCTGCCCGGTCTTGGCCGAGGCCAGCACGGCGCGCGAGGCATCGAGGCCGATCACCTCCTCGATCTGCTGACGCGCCCGCTCGGGCTCGGCGGCCGGCAGGTCAATCTTGTTGAGCACGGGCACGATCTCGTGGCCGGCATCGACCGCGAGATAGGCGTTCGCCAGCGTCTGCGCCTCGACCCCTTGGCTCGCGTCGACCACCAGGATCGAGCCCTCGCACGCCGCGAGCGAGCGGCTCACCTCGTAGGTGAAATCGACGTGGCCGGGCGTGTCCATGAGGTTGAGCTCGTAAGTCTCGCCGCTCCTCGCCTGGTAGACGAGACGCACGGTCTGCGCCTTGATGGTGATGCCGCGCTCGCGCTCGATGTCCATGCTGTCGAGCAGCTGGTCGCGGAAGTCGCGCTCCGCAACGCCGCCGCAGCGCTGAATGAGGCGGTCGGCCAGGGTCGACTTGCCGTGGTCGATGTGCGCGATGATCGCGAAGTTGCGGATGTGGGCGAGATCGGTCATGGGTATTAGGTATTTACCACGGAGACACGGAGGTCACGGAGAAGATAAGAAACAATTTTTGCTTCTTCTCCGTGACCTCCGTGTCTCCGTGGTGAAAAAGCTTTCAGCTGCGCAAGACCCCTCCCGTCGCCTTGGCGACGGCGGCGACGATCCGCTTGCCGACCGCGTCGATCTCCTCCTCGGTCAAGGTGCGCTCGACGGGCTGGAGGCGCACGCTCAAGGCGAGCGACTTCTTGCCGGGCGGCAGGTTGGGCCCTTGATAGACGTCGAACACGCCGACCTCCGTGATGAGCGCCTTGTCCGCCGCCTTGGCGGCGCGCACCAGCCTCTCCGCCTCGACCCCGGCATCGACGACGAAGGCGAAGTCGCGCTCGACCGGCTGGAAGGGCGAGGGCTTGAAGAGCGGGCGCATCTTGCCCGCCTTG
Source organism: Alphaproteobacteria bacterium (assembly GCA_035604475.1). GTDB lineage: Bacteria > Pseudomonadota > Alphaproteobacteria > JACZXZ01 > JACZXZ01 > DASPPM01. The sequence continues at coordinate 1,800 of DATNIJ010000030.1, read as the reverse complement.
GCGCGCGGCTGCGGGACGCGGTCGAGGAAGACCTCGAAGGCGACCATGGGGCCCTTCACGTCCATGCGCCGCAGCACCTTGGGATGCAGCACGCCGAATGAGGCGAGCACGTTGGCGCCGAGGCGCAGCGTGCCGGCGCGGCCAGGGTGGTACCAGGCGGGCGCATCCGTGGTGACCTGCGGCTGCGCGGGCCCGCCGGCTTCAGCGATCGCGGCAAGCGCGTCCGCCTTGGCATCGAAGGCGTCGACCTCGCGCGCGGTTGCCGCCCAATGGCGCGGGGAGGCGAGACCGGTGCGCACGCCGGCCGCGACGAGGGCCTGGCCTTTGGGCGTATCGTCGGCGTATTGCGGGCCGACCTCGAAGAGGGCGAGGTCCTTGAGCCCGCGGTCGGCATTGCGGCCGGCGGCGGCGATCAAGTTGGGCAGGATCGCGGGCCGCATCACGTCGAGATCGCTCGAGATCGGGTTGGCAAGCGCCAATGCCGGGTTGCCGCCGCCGAAAAGCGCTGCTTGCTGCGAATTCGCGAACGACCAGGTCACCGCCTCCATGAGGCCGCGCGCGGCGAGTCCGCGCTTGACGGCGCGCGCGCGGCGCTGGCCCGCGGTCAAGGCGAGCCGCGGCAACGCACCCTCGAGCGGGAGTGGGAGGGCCACGATGCGGTCGTAGCCGTAAACGCGCAGGATATCCTCGATGAGGTCGGGCTCGCGCGTCGCGTCGCCGCGCCAAGGTGGGGGCGCCACGGCGAGCTCGCGCGCGCGCGCGCCCACCTCATAGCCGAGTGCGGTCAAGATGCGCGTCTGCTCAGGCACGGCCATATCGACGCCCCCGAGCGTGAGCACGCGGTCCTGCCGCAGCACGATCGTGCGCCGCCACTCGGGCAGCGCACCCGCACTCACCGTATGGCTCGCCTCTCCGCCGCAGAGCTCGCCGATGAGATGTGCCGCCACCTCCGCACCCCAGACGGCGGAGGTGGGGTCGAGGCCGCGCTCGAAGCGGTAGCGCGCGTCGGACTCGATGGCGAGCTTGCGCCCGGTCAGGGCGGTGCGGATGGGATCGAAGAGGGCCACCTCGAGGAAGACGTTCTCCGTCGCCTCCGTGCAGCCGCTCGCCTCGCCACCCACGATGCCCCCGAGGCCCGCGACCCCCTTCTCATCGGCAATCACGGTCATGCCTTCGCCGAGGGTGTAGCTCTTGCCGTTAAGCGCTGCGAGCGTCTCGCCCGGGCGCGCGAGCCGCATGGTGAGATCGCCCGCGAGCTTGTCCGCATCGAAGACGTGAAGCGGGCGGCCGAGATCGAAGGTCACGTAGTTGGTGATGTCGACGAGGGCCGAGATCGGCCGCAAGCCGATCGCGCGCAGGCGATCCTGGAGCCAGCGCGGACTCGCGCGGTTGCTCACCTTGCGGAAGAAGCGGCCGACGACGAAGGGGCAGGCGCTCTTGGCATCCTCCGGAAGCGCCAAGCGCCATTTGATCGGGCTCGCGAAGCCGCCGGGCACGGCTGCCATGCGCGGGTCATCCTTGAGCCGTCCCAGGCCCGCCGCGGCGAGATCGCGGGCAATCCCGCGCACGCCGAGACAATCGCCGCGGTTGGGCGTCACCGCGACATCGATCACCGGATCGTCGAGGCCGAGATATCTGGCGAAGGAGTCTCCCAGGGGGGCGTCCGCCGGAAGCTCGATGATGCCGCTGTGCTCGTCCGAGAGGCCCATCTCGCGCTCCGAGCACAGCATGCCGTTCGACTCCACCCCGCGGATGACGCCGCGCTCGAGGTCGAGGGCCGTGCCGGGGATGTGGCTGCCG